>CAZBTI010000172.1:0-6271 GCA_964494395.1 uncultured Acidimicrobiales bacterium
GAGTTCGCCGTGATACAGGTCGGGGGCCAGTGCAACGAAGCCAGCTCCCTCTGTGTCCGTGAAGGGCGAGACGGTCACAGGTTCGCCTGATCTTTGAAGCGAGCCCCCACCACTCATGTTCGATTGATTTCGGTCGGCACCAAGCATTGTCAGACCACCCTGCGAACATTGTGAAATCTCGTAACGCACTGGCGTTTCCCACGTTTCATCATTTGAGAGTTCGACGTGTCAAACGGCGCCTACCCCTGCCCGCTATCAGCTCACAGTGCCTTGCTTCGGCCCGTGGCGATGTGGTTGCTCGATACCTTCGGCGACGGCCCGCCCATGTTGGTTGGGGTCGAGTTCACCAGCCCGAAGGTAAAGTTTCATCCGGTCCGCCTCCAAGCTTCCGATCCGCTCGACACGATGGCTGGGCTGACCGCCCCCGACTCGTGGGATGTGGTGGGTGTGGTAGTCGAAGCACGGGACGCTCTTGGTCGATCGCACGCAGGTGTCGTTGCGCACTGCGTGGACCGGGAGGGCCGCTCGGCGACCGAACTCGACGAGGCGTGTGGCCGAAGACGGGCACTACGAACCGTTCGCGGAAGACTGCACGACGCATGCCTAGAGTTGCTATTCGGCTGGTAGCCAGCACGGTGCGTGGAGTTAAGGGTTTAACCAACTCCTTGCTCTGTCCTCACAATCCTCTCCATTGCGATGTATTATTCCGAGCGTGTCAGAGCCGCAGCCTCGCCCGAAACCCGGGCCGCGTCCAAGGTCGACGAACCCGTCGCCTGAGGAACTTAGCGATCAACAACTCGATCGCCGCAAGCTCCTCTTTGGGCTTTCCTTCGGCGCTGCCGCTGTTGGCGGTCTGAGCATCCTCGAAACGGGTGGAACAGTGCTCGACGTTGCGCAGCGTGTTGGCGACCTTGCGGTCGCCGACGTTGCCGGTGCGTCGACCGAAGTCATTCCGGTCTCCACCGAAGAAGCTCCACCGGTAACCACGAACCCTGTCGTTGCAGAGTTCGAGGCCCCTGTCCTCGACGGTTCGTTCCGGTTGCAGCCCGGCCAAACGGCTGCGGTTGCGCTCGTAGGTGGACGAATCATCGACCCCGACACCGGTTTCGATCGAGTCGGAAACATCGGCCTTCTCGACGGACGTATCGTCGAGATCTCCGAAGACACAATCGATGCCACCGAGACGATCGATGTGACTGGCCATGTCATCTCACCGGGCTTCATCGACATCTTGAGCTACCAGCCCAACGGTTACGGCGAGTGGTTCAAAATGGCCGACGGCGTCACGTCGAACATCGGCATGCACGGTCTCCAGTTCGAGCCGGTCTCCTTTCACGACGAATGGTCGGGCGAAGTGCCGATCCACTTCGGCGGCGCAGCACACAACACCTTCGTGCGCACCCAACTCGAAGTGAACCCGTTCGACACCGCCGGAGATGGCCAGGTCGTCAACATCGTCACCGAGATCGAGAACCAGATCCGCAACGGCTACCTCGGTGTGAGCGTTCACCCCGAGTACGCCCCAGGTGTCAGTCAACTCGAACTCATGGAACTCGGCCGCACGGTCGAGCGGCTCCAAGTGCCAATGTGTGTGCACGCCCGATTTAGCGACAACATCGCTCCTGGCCTGCAAGCTGAAGCGACTGGCGAATTGGTTCAGGTCGCCCGCGAGACCGGCGCTCACGTGCACATCGAGCACATCAACTCGACCGGCGGCACCGGCCGCATGGCCGAAGCATTGGGAGAGATCGAAGATGCCCTCGCTGAGGGCCTCAGCATGTCGGCCTGCATGTACCCGTACGAATTCTGGGCAACCACCCTCAAGTCGAACCGTTTCCAAGATTGGCAAGAGAAGTTCGGTCTCGACTACGACCAACTGCAGGTCGCTGGCGAACCCAACCGACTCACCGCCGAGACGTTCGAACAGGCCTACGACGAGAACCTTCTTACCGCAGCCTTTGCAATTCCTCCAGGCGACATCGACCTCGGGCTCCAAGCGTCGTTCATGATCATCGGCTCCGACGCCATCCTCGAACGCCCGCACAACAACCACCCACGTTCGACCGGCTGTTTCGCTCGCACGCTCGGCGTGTACACCCGTGAACGCGGCATTATCGACCTGCCAACCGCGCTCTCGATGATGACGATCCGTCCTGCCCGCTTGCTCGAACGAAACGCTCCGGCGCTGAGCTCGAAGGGCCGCATGCAGATCGGCGCCGACGCCGACGTGACGGTGTTCAACCCCGACACGATCATCGATCGTTCAACCATTGCGAATCCGGCACAGGAGTCGTTCGGTGTCCAGCATGTCTTCGTCGATGGCGTTGCTGTTCGTCGCGATGGCATCAACGATCTCGAGAACCCTCGGCCCGGCCGAGCGCTCCGTTCCGAGATCATCTAGTTACAGTTCTGTCAAGAGTCAAAAACCCTCTACTCGACGGTTTTTTGCATTTTTTGACCCAAAACTGCAAAGAAACGAGCCTCTGCATTGGCATTTAGAGGGGTAGCTGGCATCCTTAGCAGTTGTCCGCCCCGCTTCTTGAGGTTGCACTTTATGTTTGATGTCGGTGACCGCGTCGTCTATCCACACCATGGCGCTGCCATTGTTCGTAAGAAGGAGATGCGCACGGCATTCGGAGAAAAATCCGAGTACCTCGTCCTCGAAATGGCTCATGGTGAGATGACACTCTCGGTTCCGGTCGACAAGGTTGAAGAGGTCGGCATGCGCTGGCCAATCTCGACCGAAGATGTCGAAGACCTCTTCGAGGTTCTAGAAAAGCGCGGCATCCGCGAACCGCCGAACTGGAGCCGTCGCTTCAAGAACCACCAAGAGAAGCTCAAGTCGGGCGACGTCTACCAGGTGGCCGAAGTTGTTCGTAACCTCGCACTCCGCGAAGCCGACAAGGGCCTCTCCGCAGGCGAGAAGACGCTCTACACCAAGGCCCGCAACGTGCTGGTCAGCGAACTGAGCTTCGCTCTGGAGATTCCTGAAGAGGAAGCTACCGAACGCGTCGAAGGCGCTCTTCAGTAACAACACCCTCAGCTGAACGGTCTTCGCGGTATTGACCGCGTTTGTTCATCCATGCAACGACCGCAGTAGAGAACCACATCGAACCGTAGACGGCGACCGGACCCCAAAAGGTTGTGCTGCCGCTCTCGAGCAATTCGGCGTAGAAGCCGCGACCCACCGCGAGTCCGAGCAACGCGCTGACGACGACCTGTCGTCGCGCGTCGTACTTCAGGCTGCCGAGTTCGCCAAGAACGAAATCGATCGTCGCCGGTACCGGCAGAATCCACACGAGCGTGGTGTCCCATGCAGCGGGCCACGGGGACACACCGAGCGGTGCCAGCGCCAGCGTGGCGAAGGCAACGACATAGAACCACATGCAACGCCGACACACGTGCTGTCCACGAATCACTGTGCATCGGTCGTAACGGTGCGGCCAATGATGAGTGCGCCACAAGTTTCGATAGGCGACCCGATCGGCGTCGATGACCGCCTGTTCTGCCCGGCGGCGCTCTGCAACTTCGGCAAACTTCGCGTCCACAGCGGCCATCGAGGCGTCGTCTGGGGTGCGGGGCGAACTCATATTCGATCAATCGGCCGATCGAACTCAAAATATAAGTCCCCAAAGCGCTGAACCGGCGCTAGAATTTTGGTTCGCCGGGAAGTGGCCTAGTTTGGCTAAGGCGCCTGCTTTGGGAGCAGGAGATCGAGAGTTCGAATCTCTCCTTCCCGACTCACAGCCGCTCGTGTTCTGGACCACTGGTCCGGGGCCGGGCGGTTTCGTGCTTTTTCAACGCTTCGCGCCCGCGTCGTAGGTCATTTGGGCATATCAACAGTCCGTTCGATTCAGAGGAACGAACGCGGAAAACCCCAAAATTGAGACCGGCGTCACCTTAGATGACGCAAGTCCTCAAACCCGACTTCCGCCTGCCGACCAAGGCCCTGTGATGTATAGCAATACAACCGAACTCCACCACGATCTCCAGCAACGAACCGAGGCCCTCGTCGAAGAAATCGACGGCCCCACGATTGCAAAGGGACTGGTGATCGATCGTCTTCTCGACTTACGCAACATCGGTCGAGGCCGCGACTTAGGGTTGGAACTGTCAATCGATGACATGCTCGAAAGCGTCCCCGGCGACATCTTGATCAGCTCCGAGTGGTGGATGACCTGCCTGGCCCAGATTGCAGACCATGCCGCGTTCCTCGCAGCTGGGTATCCAGCTGTTCTGCCAGAATTGGCCTCTGCGTAGCAAGACCCCGTAGTTTCCCTTCCGAAGGGGGGAACTCATGGACAAGGAACGGGCGAAAGCCTTTATGTCGACGATGGTCGACACGCTGAACTCGGGCTCGCTCGCGCTCATGATGAGCATTGGTCACCGAACTGGATTGTTCGACCAGATGGCGGGGATGGGCTACGTCTCGAGCGTTGACCTCGCCGCCGCCGCGTCACTCGATGAGCGACACGTTCGCGAATGGCTCGCCGCGATGGCCTCAGGTGGCATCGTCGACTACGACCCGGCCTCTGAACGCTTCGAGTTGCCGGTTGAACACCAGCGCCTCGTGACCCGAGAAGGCGGACCACTGAACCTCGCGTCGAAGATGCAGACCATTGCGCTTCTCGGCTCGGTCGAAGACGACGTGGTCGAATCCTTCGAGACCGGATCTGGGGTCCCCTACTCTCGATACCCACGCTTTCAGTCCTGGATGGCCGAAGAGAGCGCTGCACGCTTCGACGCTGCCCTTCTTGACGTGATCATTCCGTCAATACCTGACGCTGTCGATGCACTCACCGCTGGCGCCACGTTCGGCGACATTGGATGCGGCAGCGGCCACGCTGTCCTGCTGCTCGCAGAAGCGTTTCCAAACAGCACGTTCGTCGGCATCGACTTCTCAGACGACGGGCTCGAAGCCGCTCGACTGTCTGCCGAAGCCATCGGTGTCAACAACGTCGAGTTCATCGGCATCGACGCAGCAGCGCTCGACATCGACCAACGCTTCGATTTCGTCACGACCTTCGATGCAATCCACGATCAGGCTCAGCCCGACGCGGTGCTTTCAAACATTCACCGCTCTCTAAAGCCCGGCGGTCGCTACCTCTGCGTCGAACCGACCGCACATTCTGCACTCTCGGACAACATGACCGAACCCGTCGCTGCCTACCAGTACACGATGTCGACCATGCATTGCATGGCGGTTTCCATCGCCGGCGGAGGCGAAGGCCTTGGCACTGCGTGGGGCGCTGATCGCATCCACGCTGCCCTAGATCGAGCCGGTTTCGAGAATTTGGAGACCGTGGAGGTCAAACCCGATCGCACAAATTCGTACGTGATCTGCGAAAAACGCTAAGGAGAGACGAGAAACACCCCGAGGCTGGGTGTGAAGATAGTCCTGTTTTCGCTACGCTCTGGGAGTCCATCGGGGATGGTGTAATTGGTAACACAGCTGTTTCTGGTACAGCCATTGGGGGTTCAAGTCCTCCTCCCCGAACAACCCGGATAGGCTCCGGATACATAATCAGCAAACTCGTTTGCTGATGCACCTAGCCCCGTTCGTCTAGCGGCCTAGGACGCTTGCCTCTCACGCAGGTAACACGGGTTCAAATCCCGTACGGGGTGCAAACAGAAGATCCGGCCTTCGGGCCGGATCTTCTACGTTTTTCGATTTGTACAGGCCTACTGACCGTGACGGTCTGTCAGCCTGTACAAATCTTTTTGGGTTACAGGAATGCGCTCACTCGGCGGTAGCTGATGAGCCGGCCGACGCTGACGGCGATGGTTTCTCGAATCACCCGACGAAAGCTCGTGTCATCCCCAGCGGCGATCACGATTGGATCGAGCCCCACCTCTTCGGCGATCTCTCGGCTTCGAAGCGCATGATAGGCGTCGGTGACCACGACGACCGATCGCTCGTCTTCTCCCAACTGATTAGCAGTGGCGAGAAGCGACTCGTAGGTATCTCCCCCATCGACGACGACCACGATCTCATCCTCGGCAATGCCTGCGTTTCGGAGATATTGGAACGCTGCGAACCCCTCGGTGAAGGTGTCGCCGGGCTGACTTGCTCCGGTCGTCACGACCTGGGGAGCAGCATTGTCCTCCCACAGTGAAAGCGCAGTGTCGAGGCGCCGCTCGAGAACAGGAGAGGGCTCGCCGTCGTACTGCGCAGCGCCAAGCACCACGATGGCGTCACCATTAGCCATCTGCCCTTGCGCATCGCTCGCAGCGGAATTGACGCTTACAAAGGCCCACACAACCCAGACGA
>CAZBTI010000173.1:0-6214 GCA_964494395.1 uncultured Acidimicrobiales bacterium
CGTCGGGTGGCTTGCCCGTAACCGTGTCGCCGTTGAACTTGATGGTGCCGCTGCTCGGCTTGAGCAGACCCGAGATCGCCCCGAGGGTCGAGGTCTTACCAGCCCCATTGGGACCGATAAGACCTACGACCTCTCCAGAGTGGACCTCGAGGTTGATGTTGCGAACGGCAACGATCGATCCGTAGCTGACGCTTAGATCGTCGACCTCGAGTACGACTGACACTGTGTGTGTATTTCTCCTACTGGCTAGCCAGAAACTTCTGCGGCGAGACTCGGTGCGCTGTCAACAACTTCGTGGATCCACACCGACGTTTCTGGGTTCGAGCTACCGTTGTAGTTCTTCGGCGAGGTGATGCCATCGATGCTGACGTTTGGAATTGCTCCGCCGACAACTGCTGCGTCGGTAGAACCACTGTCCAAGTACGCCTGAAGCAGCACGAGCAGACCGTCGACAGCAAGACCAGCAAAGGTCGGGCTCTCACTTGGGGAGCCAGTGGCTGCAGCAAAGCTCTCGTCGAGGGCGACAACACGGCTGTCGGCAGCAGGGAATGCGTGCGTCGTGTGGAAGATGCCTTCGATGCCGTCACCGAAATAGCCACCGGTTGCCTCAAACGCATCGGTCACGATGTATTCGGTGTCAACGCCAGCCTCTTCGAGCTGTCCGCGAAGTGCGGTCAGCTGGAACGAGAGCATTGCCGAGTAGACAACGTCTGGAGCGTCGCCACCGGCGATCTCGTTGACCTGCGTCGAGAAGTCGACATCTTCAGCGGGAACGTAGTTGAAGTCGTCGATGATCGTTCCCCCACCAGCGGTGAAGACCTCGGTGAAGACCTCCGGATTGAAGCCGAAGTAGGGACCTGGCGCAGAGAACGTGGTTGCGGTCGTAAAGCCCTGGTCCAACGCAAAGTTCGCAGCTGCGGTTGCTTGACGGGTGTCATCGAACGAGACGAGGAACGACTGCGCAGCAGCGTCACTGAGTGCTGGTTCGGTCGAGGCGGTGAAGATCACTGGGGTCTCGCCACCGGTTACCTGCAGCAGCGGGAAGCCGAAGTCTGGGAAGGGTGGGCCGAGCAGGCCGATTGGGCCAGACTCAAGGAGCTCGGTTGCCGCAAGAACGGTCGCCTCTGGATCGCCAGAGATATCGCTGACCTCGAGTGCAACAGGATTGCCGTTCACGCCACCTGAGCAGTTGATGAGGTCGATGAAGTGCGCAACAGCCTCTGAACCGGGACCATCAGCGAAACCGCCAAGGTCGGAGAAGTCTGCGGCGTACCCAACAACGACTGGGTCGCCCTCTATTGGATCAGAACACGCCGGATCAGCAGCGAGGATCGCGTCGACATCAAGGCTTCCCGAAGCTGCGGGAGCTGCGTCCCCATCATCTCCGCCATCGTCATCTCCGGCATCGTCAACGACGTCGTCAACGGCGTCGGTGACATCGCTAGCGACGTCCTCCGCGCCACCGCACGCGGCGGCCACTAAGGCAAGCGCAAAGAGCGCTGCAACGAGCTTGGTCAGTTTCATCTCATCCCTCCCAGGACATTCCGCCGGTGTATTGCGTCCGTGTGACGGTCGACACCATCACGGCATACGTTATTGTTGACTGGTCGCTGGCGCAAGTCAGGCACCTACCTGACACGCAGTGTTCACAAGCCAGCGAAATATGGGATCTTGATCGCTCTCCGCCAGCAATTCTGGATGCCATTGCACAGCGATCGTTCGCTCGTTGAATTCCAGTCCCTCGACCGATCCGTCCTCCGCCCGAGCGGTGACCGCTAGGCCGTCCCCTAGTTGGTCTACGCACTGGTGATGCAAGCTGTTGACCTCGAGGGACTCTCCATAGAGCTCGCCCAGTGCCGAACCGGTCTCAATCTGCACCGAGTGGATCGCGCCCGAGTGGTCGACGTCATAGCGGCTGTGTTCGGGAACGTGCTGGTGCAGCGTTCCTCCGTGTGCGACATTCATCAGCTGCAGCCCGCGACAAATACCAAGCACGGGCACATCGTTTGCCAAAGCCAGCCGGTACAGGTCGATCTCCAGACCGTCACGTTCGGGTTCGATCGACAGCACTTCTGGATGCTGCTCCTCGCCATACACCTGTGGATCGACATCGGTTCCACCCGTGAGCAACACGCCATCGAGGCGGCCGATGAGCTTTTCGAGGTCGACGTCGAAAGGAATGTTGACCGGGATTCCACCGGCCGCAAGAACGGAGCGGGCGTAGTCGGCCAGATAGAGGTCGACATCCACGTCGGCGAACGACGAGGGGAAACCTTCGATCAAGCCAGCCTTCTTTCGACGACCAGGCAGACCGATCAGCGGTGTCCGTTCACTCATCTTCGTGTCCCCCATCTGTAGACACGCTACTTCCCGACAGATGCTCAGGGAACGCGACCTCGTCGAGGTACCAATCAACGAGTGCGCCACACTGCACGATGTTTCGTTCCTCGTTGGCGGCCACCTCAAGCAACAGGGCCTCAAAATCCACGCCGTGCTCGTCCAAGTATTCCTGGGGCGCACCGTTGAGCCACTCCGCCACGTGGGCGCGGTTGACCTCGGGGTGAAACTGTGTGCCGACCGTCCGTCCAGAACGGATGAGCTGAACAGCGGTCGCCGTCTCGGCCAATATCTCCACGCCGTCCGGGGGAACCATCCGATCGTGATGCCAATGCATCCAGGGTCCAGGCCCAACCGGGTTCGGACCGTCGCGGCCGTCACCGATCGCCCGCCACCCAATAGTCGTCTCGGGCGCGGGCTCGATCGAACCGCCCAAGGCTTCGGTGATCAGCTGCCCACCAAAACACACACCCAAGATCGGCTGATCCTGATCATGAGCCTCGCGCAAGTCGGCGACCTCCTGCTCGAGCCAATCCGCCTCGTGCTTGCGGGTAAGCGAGCGCACCGACCCCATGGGGATGATGAGATCGAAACCGCCAAACTCTGGCCACGGCTCGAACTCTTGTGGATTGTCATAGTCGGGGGCGATGACGTGCGTCTCCACTTCAAATCCGCGCTCCTCAAGGCGCGCCTGCACCTCCGCCGCTGGACCATCTGGCTCGTGGGCCAGCACCAGCGCTGTCATGGCGTCGAACCGGCTGGTGTTCGGCTCCGCGCTAGACATCGAACCACACATGGGCCTGACCGGTTCCTGCCACCGCTTCGTACTCGCCGAACTGCCTTCCAGCAAGTTCACAGCCAGCCCCACCGAGGGCGCCGAGCATCGTGAGATAGTGCCCGAAGTAGCCCTCGGGGGCGTGGGTGGCGAACTCGGGGAGGAAATCGAGAATTGCTGCGTGCTCTCCGGCCAGCATGTGGCCGAGCACCTTTCGGTCAGCCGCCGCTGCTTCTGGAGTACGTACGTGCAGATCCGGATCGGCTCCCTCATGGGAACGGAACTCACGCAGTGGCCAGAACCGGTGACTCAGACCACCGCTGGCGAGAACAACGACCCGCCGGTCGGTCTTAGCTACCGCGTCGGCGAGCAACCGCCCGAACAACAAGAAGTCGTCTGGTTGTGCGGTCTGGCAGATCCCTGCCGACAGCCAACGCTCATTACCCTGCAAGAACCCGAGCAGGTTGATCGTCGGATAGTGCACGGGAAGGTGCGGGTCGTCGATCGCCGTGATCCACGTGTCGTCGCGGTTTGCGGCCTCGGCCTCCCACGCTTGAGCAAGCTCAGGGTCGCCAGCCATATCGAAGGGCATCTGCAACATGCCCCGGGGCAGTTCTTCGCTGGTGTAGAGACCCTTGCGGCGTTCATGGCTCGCAACCACAAACTCGATCGTGGTGTACCAATGAGTATCGATGACGACCACCGTGTCGGCCTCGATCGGCCCGAGCTTCTGGGCACGCATGTCATGGAGGCCATGGAACAGGGTCGTGTCTTCGCCACCGTTCAGCGAGCGGCGCACGTCTTCAGGAAGCACGAGTGGCGGCACGTGCGATACGAACGCTGCGCCAACGATTTCACCCACTAACGGACCACCTTTACTGGCAACGATTTGATTCCAGCGATGAAGTTCGACCGAAGGTACTGCACAGCGCCGTTGGATTCGAGACGGTCGACCCGCTTCATCAGCTCTTCGAACACCAGGCGAACTTCCATCCGAGCCAACCAGGCGCCGAGACAGAGGTGTGGGCCGTTGCGCCCGAATGCCATGTGCAGGTTGTCTTCGCGTTGCAGATCGAACCGGAAAGGCTTCTCGAATCGGTCTTCGTCGTGGTTGGCCGAGTTGAACCAGATGGCGATCTTGTCGCCCGCCTTAATCCGCTTGCCGCCGATTTCGACGTCGACGGTCGCGGTCCTGCGGAAGTGCATGGTGACTGCGCTGGTGCGGAGAATCTCCTCGGTGGCCGACAACGTGAGCGAGGGATCGTTCTTCCATGCGTCCCACAGCCCTGGGTGCTGCATCATCGTGTGCAGGCCGTGCGTCATGGTGTAGCGGGTGGTGTCGTTGCCAGCAGCGACAAGAAGCGTGAAGAAGTTGTTGAACTCGTGGTCGGTAAGCGTAGTGCCATCGGTGGTCGGCGCCAGCAGTTGGGAGATCACGTCCTGGGTTGGACATCCCCGGCGTTGGTCGGCCTGCTCTTGGGCGAACTGGAAGATCTGGAGCGAAGCCGGGCTGCGGAAGGGCACCATGCGGAACTCTTCGGTATCGACCAGGTCCACCGGGTAGTCGGTGAAGTCCGGGTCGGTGTTGCCGAGCAGCGCGTCGCCCCACTCGACGAGTTTGTGGCCGTCGTCGTCACTCGTGCCCAGAAGCCTGCCGAGCATGCGCATCGGCAACTGCTCGGCGATCAGCTTCACGAAATCGAACTCGTCATGTTCCAAGGCCGCGTCGATGACATCGGCCGCGAGCTGGCGGATCGTATCCTCGTAGGTCTCGACGCTGCGTCGCGTGAACCCTTTGCTCACGAGCCGGCGATAGCGGGTGTGATCCGGCGGATCCATCTCCATCATCGTGCGACGGGCCTCCGACTCTTCGGCGTCCATCTCCTCGAGGCGGATTCCTTCGGTCGAGGTGAATGTCTCCACGTCGCGGCTTACCGCGATCGCATCTTCGTATTTAAGGATCGACCAGAAACCAGATCCGTCCTTCTCCTCGGTCCAGTGCACGGGGTCATCGGCGCGCAGGCGGGCGAAGGTCGCGTGGGGAACGCCTGCGGTATAGGTGTCATGACTGGTGATGTCTGCATCGGCAGGGCCGAGGTCGGCCATGTAGTCGTCGACGTGGGTGGCGTTGACGGTTTCCACCGTGGACTACTCCCCCGCCGCTGCGTTTGGAGAGGCTGGGTGCTGAGACATTGGGTTCGGAGCCGCCCAGACGGTGGTGCCGCCATGCATGGAGGTACCGACCTGGCGATAGAAGCCGCCGATGATTTCGATGTCGCCGAACCGAGTGAGTTCCTCGGTCGGGTTGTCGAAGATGTCGAGCTCTGCGTCGCCGGAGTACACCGGGCCGAGGTCGACGTCGAAGCCACTCATGGTGACGAGTTCGTCAAGTGAGTCACGCCCGTCCATTTCAATCGCCGGCATCTGCCGGGTGTGCAACATCGGGTGCCCGTTCACAAAGCCTGCGCTCTCGGCGGTGCCGGTGATCGTGAAGCGGACATCGGCAATTCGGCGACCCCACGTACTGAGCGTGCCGCCAAATCGTCCACCTGGTTCAAGACGTGGGCCGGCCTTACCAACCGTGACGGGGCGCGTCATCCAGACCTCCGCCATCTTCTTCGGGTATCCCTGAATATGGCCACGGGCCATGGCGAAGTCCTTGTCGACCCAGATGTAGGCGGCCCGACTATAGGTCTTGTCTTCGTACTGGCACCGAATAACGACGAACACTTCTTTGTATTGCGCCCGCGCCGGGTCGAGCAGCTCATCGCCACTATCCGAGCAGCTCTGCCAGTCGGCCCAGATGATCGCCACGGCGCCGGGATCCTCGTCTGCGAGCTCTAAGGGCTCCGGAAGAAGCTCAGCGACATTGGCTGGGTCGGTGCGAAACTCGACCGTGAGCATCTCCCCGCTGTAGTGCCACGGCCCCGAAGGCAGGATCGAGCCGGCCCCCGTCGGTGTTCGCGGGTACATCAACCCGTGCAGCTCAGACATGCGATTACCTTAATTGTTCGGTACCAAACGAATCAAGTTCTGACCACTGCCACTCAGAGAAGCAAGGCGACAAAGATCGAAGATAGACAAGACGGAGCGGTATCTAGT
>CAZBTI010000174.1:0-6138 GCA_964494395.1 uncultured Acidimicrobiales bacterium
TGCGCAGAAGTTCGTTGATCTCCGACACGAGTTCGGCGTTCTGCCACAGTTGCTCGTAGGCCACGGTCGTCACGGCGAACCCTGGCGGAACCGGGAGCTCGGCCATCATCATCTCGCCGAGACTGGCATTCTTCCCGCCGACGAACGGCTTGTGCTCGTGGTCGTATCGGTCGAACCAAACAATGTGATCGGTCATAGCTGCATCAACCTTTCTGGCAAAGAATGAACGGACGGTCGGGAGTTCTCGCTCCCAGTCGACAATCGGACATGATTCACACACGTCATTGGCCTTCCTTCGCGAAGCCAGCCCAGGTGTCGTGCACCTGCCACGTTGGGAGCTGATCGATGCTGGGCACCTTGATCTGCTCGACTCGATTGCGGTACGCAACCATGGCGTCGCTGCCGTTGGTCGTCGACTCGTCGTTCTCGAGGAGCTTCACCCGGACGTGTTCGATGTTGTACGGCTCGCCGGGGTCATAGCCCAGCGCATTCACCGCGAAGGCACGAATGCAACCCGAGTGGGTGGCGATAGCGAGGCGTGCTCCCGGGAACTCGTCCGACAAGCGATTGATGCCGGCCCAAAAGCGGCGGACGGTCATCGCCGGAGGCTCGAAGTGCATCATTGGAATGGTGAGCCAGTGCTGAATCGGGTCGCCACCGCCTTGCTGGGTGCGCCAGAACCGATCCATCTCGACGACCCACTTCGGCCGGTCACGGGCGGCCGAGCGCTCAAACCCTTCGAGGATTGCGCTGTACTCACGAAAGGCTGCCGTCACGTCTTTGAGGCCATCGGGGGACACGAATTGGAAGTTCCGGAATTCTTCGGCGACTTCAGGTTCGTGGATAGTGATGTCCTTCTCGTACTGCGCCAGTCCATCGCGCAGTCCGCGGTGAATCTGTTGAGCGGTTTCAGTCGCTCGATTGGTCGCTGCATGTCGGAAGACGACCGTCTCGCCACTCTTGATGCGCTTGGCCATCGTCTGGCCCCAAGTGTGGGCCTGCCAGACGCCTTGGGGAGTCAGCCCCGAATCGGTCGAGTAGCCCTGCGTCTCGCCATGACGGATGAGATACACATCGTTGAGCAGCCCGCGTGGTGAACCGGGTGGTGGTGAGATCTCCTTATTGCGGTTGTCCTCGGTGAGCGATTGTTGGGTCGCAAGTGAGGAACGCTGCCACAGCGGGGTATCGGTAGCTGCGGTAGCGGCTCCATTGCGGAATCGTTGCAGATACAGCGGTTCGTCACTCGAAGAATCGTCGTTATCCGCAGGAACGGTCTTCTGGCTCTCGCGATACTTCGCTAGGTACAGCGGAGCGCCGTGGCGTTCGTTCTCCGGTCCGGTTCCATTCTCGTCACTCATGAATGCACCGACATGAATCCGGGGTCGACCTGCCCCTTATAGGTGAAGATCGCGCGACCCATTTCGGCTTCGGTCCAGGTAGTCGGCTCATCGTCGGGATCAAACCAGTAGCCGCCCGTGTAGACCTCGTTGCGGTTTCCTGCAGGGTCGAAGAAGTACAGCCCGCATCCACGAGTCGCCCCGTGGCGTGTTGGCCCGGCGTCGATCTGGATGCCGTGGTAGGCGCAGACATCGGCGGCGGTTCGCAAGTCGTTCCACTCGTCGACCCAGAAGGCAAGGTGGTGGAACCCACCGTCAGGTCCGGTGAGGAAGGCAATGTCGTGCGGTGTGTGGGTGCGCTCGAGGAATGTGGTGAGTTGGTGGCCGTCGTCGGCCATGATCTGCTCGGTGAGGCGAAACTCGAGAACGTCTCGGAAGAAGGCCGTGACGCCGTCAACGTCCTCGCAAAGCAGGAAGATGTGGTCGAGGCGAGGTGGGTGCATGCCCTTTAGGTCCGCTGGTGCGGGAGGTGGGTTGATCAGCGTAAGCCCATTGCCGACTTGGGTCTGACCAACTTCGAGATCGATCACGTGGCCGGACGGGCCCGTGAAGCGCACGACCGTGCCCGACGCCGCGTTGAGGGCGCCCGGTTCGAATCGTTCCGTTTCATAGCCAGCCGTTTCGACCGCCGTCTGAAGTCGATCGAGTTCGTCCAGTTCCATCACCTTGAAGGCGAGGCTGTTCAACCCGTAGGTCGGAGCTTCGGTGAGGATGAGCGAATGATGTTGCTGTTCGTCCCAACCCTTGAGAAAGGTTCGGTTCGTTTCGGTCCGTGTGACGACGAGGCCGACCACTTCGGCGTAGTACGCCGTCGCGAGTTGCAGGTCCGGGACGCGAACTTCAGCGTGCGACAAACGAAGGATTCCTGAACTAGTCATGTGTGCACCGTCGCGAACCGCTGGTTGAGGACGCCCTCGTAGTAGAACACCGCGCGACCTTCCTGCTCATTGGTCCACGTAATAGTTGGAAAGTCGGGGTCCGGGCGGTAACCGCCAGTAAAGACCTCGTTGCGAGTTCCCATTGGATCGAAGAAATAGATGGTGTTGCCGCGGGTGAGACCGTGGCGGGTCGGGCCAACATCGATGGTGACCCCGTTGTAGGCCAAAATGTCCGCCGCTCGGCGGACGTGATCCCAGTCGTCGAGCCAGAACGAGAAGTGGTGCAGCGCACCGTTGGGGCCTTGCACAAAGGCAATGTCATGCGGTTTCGCCGACCGTTCGAGAAAGGCGATCGTCTGGTGGCCTTGTCCGTTGAGGAGTTGCTCGGTCAAGCGAAAGTCGAGGACGTCCTGAAAGAACGCAGCCACGACAGGGACTTCTTCGGCGTGGACGAGCATGTGATCGATTCGGGGTGGTGCGATCCCGGTTAGTCCCTGCGGAATCGGAGGAGGGTTCGTCAGCGGGAGCTTGCCACCGACTTTGTGAACGTCGGCGACTAGTTCCATTTCCTGGCCCGAAGGGAGCACGAAACGAATCGATTCGCCCTGTCCCACCTCTTCGCCATCAGCGATTCGTTCCACCGGGTAGCCCGCAGCTTCGACCCTCGCAGCGAAATGGTCGAGATCGGAGGCTTGTTCGACCTTGAACGCGAATCGGTCGAGTCCGACCCTTGTGTCGTGACGAACCGCGAGGCAATGGTGGTCCCGTTCGTCCCAGCACTTGAAGAAAATGCGGTCGTCGGTGCGCTCGGTTATCTCTAGCCCCATCACCTGCGTGTAGTACGCCGCGGCGAGTTCGAGATCGGTCACCGTGATGTCGACATGACTCAGTCGAAGAATCCCCATGCCGAGTAACATATGTCGAGCGTCACATCTTGGGTAATGGCATCCCGCATTGCGGGATGGATTCCGTTCCGCGTAGCGTGGGACGGTGTCCAAAAATCGTTTGTCCTCTGTGGCCAATGCAGCTCGAGTCCTGAAGGCGTTTTCGGCAGAGAACCCCACCTGGGGCGTCTCGGAGCTTGCGAACCACCTCGCTCTGTCCACGTCATCGACACACCGTCTATTGAGCACGCTGACCGACGAAGCCGTCCTCGAACAAGATCGCGACACGGGCCGTTACCGGCTTGGACTATCGGTGTTTGATATGGCGGCGGCGATGCCGAAGCAACGGACCCTCCATGAGGCGGTGCTGGTGTCGATGACCGAGTTACGTAGCCGAACGGGAGAAACCGTACAGGTCGGCGTGCTCGATGGACGTGAGGTCGTCTACGTCGAGCGCCTCGATTCCCCGAATACTTTACGTGTTTTTACCCAGGTCGGGCGGCGGGTCAGCGCCCATCGAACTAGTTCGGGAAAGGCAATTCTTGCCTTCGTATCGAAGTCGAGACGGGACGAACTCTTGAAAGGCTGGGTCCTAGACAACAAGACCGAATTCACCATTTCAGACCCAGTAGCCCTGCGTGAAGAACTGGTCCTGACACGACGTCGGGGCTATGCCGAGAACCGGCAAGAGTCAGAGATGGGTGTGGTATCGGTGGCGGCGCCTATTCGTGATTCAACGGGCTTCGCTGTGGCGGCTCTCAGCCTCGCAGGCCCGCTGGAGCGAATGGATGAGAATCACACAACCTATGCAAATGCGGTTATTGCGTTGGCTCGAACGGTCTCGAGGCAGATGGGCTGGGCTGGAAATTCGTGAGCCCTTCCCTCTATGCGGGATAACGTGGCAAGGCCGACTCAGCCGACTGGTAGCGTCTTGTCAATGAACGGGCCTGGCGACTACGACGTGCTTCTTCTCGATTTCGGCGGCGTTTGCCTTCTGAATCCTGTCGAACTCCACCAAAAGCTGACGGGCCTTTTGGGTCTGCCCGACGACGCGTTCACTTGGCTCGGACCGATCGACCCGTCCACCGACGAGCTGTGGCGACAAATGGTTGCGGGTAATGGCGTAACCGAGCGCGAGTACTGGGCGATTCGAGCGGAGGAAGTCGGGAAGGCAGCGGGGCGAGAGATGTCGCTCACCGACTACATGACCCTGCTCTACGAACCGCCAACCCCCGAAATTGTTCGCCCGGAGGCAATCGCTACGTCGCGATCAGCCCTCGACGCCGGGTTTGGCGTCTCGGTGCTGACCAACGACATGCGGGCGTTTCATGGACGCGAGTGGGAGTCCGGCATCGAGTTTCTCGGCATGGTCGACAACATCGTCGACTGCTCCGACACCGACATCTTGAAGCCCGATCCGCGGGCGTTCGCTCGGGCCGAGGAAATGATCGGCGCGGCGGCAGATCGCATGCTCTTCATCGACGATCAACCTGGCAACGTGCAGGGAGCTCTCGACGCTGGGCTCGATGCCATGTGGTTCGACGTCGCCAATGCCACGGAGTCGTGGGCTGAAGTCGGCGTCCGGCTCGGCATCTAGCCGCCGTCAAACCGCAACGTTGTCGTAGCGAGGTCGGTTGCCCTTACCGAGTAGGTCGTGCCAGCCTCGGCATCGAATGGTGCAGTCAATCCCCCGGTGAATACGATGTCGCCTGCCCGAAGGCTCAGACCCTCCGACAGCAGCGACCGGACGAGCCACGAAATTGCTTCGGCCGGCGATCCCATTGCGTTCGCACCGACTCCGGTGCGGTAGTCGGTTGAGTCGTCGAACCCGAGCTCGATATTCGCAGGGTCAACAGCGAGCGGAGAGAACTCTCCGACTCGGATCGCGGCGCTCGACGAATTGTCAGCGGTGTTGTCTAGTGCATCGAAATCGAACGACGGGAACCGCGGGTCGACGACCTCGATGCCAAGCGCCCACTCGCCGTTTAGCTCGAGTACCTCGCTCGCCGTAAGGGGTTCGGAGAGTGCAACGGGTGACTTCCACACGAGCTCGGGCTCGACCTTTGGGTGGATGAAGCCAGCCAGAGAGAGCGCCTCGTCGCAAACCTGTTCAGCCCAGAGTGTTCCCCAGTTCGGCCGATCGATCCCAAGCGCCGTTCGCATCGCAACCGACGTCCAACCAAGTTTCCATCCGATCTGCTGTTCGCCCGATGCGAGCCGAATCGCATCGGTCTCGGTTGCGATTTCCCGCGCGTCAGCCCAGGTGAGGCACGGGTGCCGGTCGGTCAAGAGCTGAACGGGACTCACAGTTCGCTGTGCCTCGCAGAGCTCTCGAGCGAGCAGGCAGTGGTCGATCACGCGATCGCCTCCGAGATCAAGCGAGTACTGTTGGCAACATCATCAACGTCATAGAGAACCGTCGCCATCCCGAGGGATGCAGCGACCGCAACGTTGTCGAGGTTGTCGTCGACAACCACCGTGCGCTCTGGTGATGTACCGGTAAGAAGGTTGCAGCGTTGAAATGCCCGTCGATCAGGCTTGAAGATTCGGTTGTCGGCACAGTTGATGACGTAATCGACCTCTTCGAAAAACTCGATGTTCCATGCCGTTGAAATTTCGTTACTCAAGATGGCGACGAGAATGCCCTGCCCGCGCGCCTCAACGACCAGCTTTGCGATCTCGGGTCGAATGTGGATTTGCCCAGAAGGATCAATCGGCTCAAGAACGGTCGACGACGCTGGTGTGCACACCCCTGCAAAGTCGAGCACGAGAAGGTCGATCGCCCGGCTCACTTTGTTCGCTCCATCTCGCCACCATATGTCACAGTCGTCTCGAACATTAGAGCCATAGCTTGGCGAGTCGACTTAGTCGGCTTTGGTTCAGCTGGAGGGCAACCTCCGTACGGGTTCAAATCCCGTCCCGGGCACACAGGGGTCTTCGTCATTTGGGACCCCTTGGATTCATCACCAAGGATCGGCT
>CAZBTI010000175.1:0-6134 GCA_964494395.1 uncultured Acidimicrobiales bacterium
CCGGCGGCTGTTGGCAGGGGTGTCAAATCAGCCGTTGTCCGCGTGTTCAGGATGCGTCCGCGGGCGCACCGGATACTCGATAGGGAGGTTTGCTCACCACGACTGACCCCTCACGACTGAGAAGTAGTGGGGTTTTTATCACCAAGGCTTCAGCGTTGGTATTTCAACGGTTGATTTATCAACAAAACAAGCAGCCCACACCGATTTTGGCCATCAGCCCACACTTTTGCTCCGCTAGGCAGCTGAACTGTTGGTAACCGGCGTTCTCGGCGACGCTTAGCTGTGCGAAGCGACCTGTCCGAGCCAGTCGATCCATGGCTCCATTCCCTCGCCGGTCTCGGCGCTCAATTCGAAGACGTGAGCTTGCGGGTTGATCTTCACCAAGTTCTCTCGAAACTTGTCCATGTCGAATCGAAGGTGTGGAAGCAGATCGATCTTGTTTACTACGACAGCATCGACTGCGTGAAACATGACCGGGTACTTCAGCGGCTTCTCTTCACCCTCGGTGATCGAATAGACCATCGCCCGAGCGTCTTGCCCAACATCGAACTCCGCCGGGCAGACGAGATTCCCAACGTTCTCGATGAGCAGCAGGTCGAGTGCTGCAAGGTCCAGTTTCGACAGGCCGTGTCGAACCATGATTGCGTCGAGGTGGCATTCGCCGCCGAAGCCAGCGTCGGTGTTGACGAGCGCAACCTGTGCGCCCAGGCCTTCCAGCTGGTCCGCGTCGATGCTCGTCGCGATGTCGCCTTCGACAATTCCAACGCCAAGGTTCTTGGTGAGTTCAGGGATCGTCTTTGTGAGAAGTGTGGTCTTTCCCGCTCCCGGTGAGGACATCAAGTTGACCGTCCGGATCCCGTGAGTCTTTAGCTCTGCACGGTTCTCGTCGGCGAGGCGGTCGTTCTCCGACAGAATTTTCTCGAGCACCATGACGCGATCATCCCCGGTTTCGTAGCCGCTGTGATCGCCAACATCTCGATCGTGGGAGTGATCGTGATCATGTGAATGGTCGTCATCACCATGATCGTGGGTGTGAGTTGTGCCGTCGGGATGTCGATGAAAGCGGCCCATTACGAGGCCTCCTTTGCTGGTTCGTTCTTTGTTGATTCGCGTTCGAGGGGTTCGAGGTCAATAGAGGTGATGAGGAACTCTTCGCCGGTGACCATCGTGGTATTCGCGCTGTCGCAGCTTCCGCATCGCAAAATCGGGTGGGTGAGCGTTGTAGACGCGCCGCAGTCACTGCACGCGATGACGGCAGGTACAGGCTCGATGTTCAGAGCGCATGATTCAAGGTCGCTGTCCTTAGTGCGCATCTCCCAGCAAAACAAGAGTGTCTCGGGGACAACTTGGCGGAAATGCCCAATGGTGAGGTTTACCTGTGTGACCGTGCGGCCCCCGCCATGTTCGGTGACGGTGTCGACGATTGCACCACAGAGCGAAAGCTCATGCATCTCGTTCCGCCGCTCCTCTCTCAATCTCGTCCAGCTGAGTTTGGGCACCGTAGCGCGAGCGGGATGGGGGCTGTCTATCCAGTTCCCGAAAGGGACGCTGACGCAGATCGGTTAGTGTCCTCTTCTTCATCTCAGGTCCGAAGGGTCTGCGATGGCGACTCGCCGTAGCGCGCTTTGTATGTCGAGGCGAACCGACCGAGATGAGTGAAACCCCAGCGCGTTGCGACATCGGTGACGGTCAGATCGCCACTTGCCGCAGCATCGGCGAGGTCGGATCGGACGCGTTCAAGTCGACGGTTCTTTATCCAGTTTGTGGGTGACTGGTCGACTTCCTTCGCAAAAAGGTTCTGGAGCGTCCGCACACTCACCCGTGCGGATTCAGCGACAGCATGAACCGTTACCGGTTCAGCGAGATGCTTCTCGATGTAGTCCATCGCGTTTCGAACAGTTGCACTCATCGGCGGTTTTGCTCCGCTTAGCTGGCTTGAGAAGTTCGACTCCTGACAGTGCAATAAGGCGCTCATCAGGAATTCTTCAAGCGAACCTAAGCCGATCGTTTTGTGTAGCAGCGAGTCCATCTCGAGGACCTCGGCGTGCAACATCTGCACCGCGAAGTTCCACCGGCTCGCAATCACCGTGGAGATGTCAAAAGATGCTTCGAACTCGATCGGTCGGTCGAGCGTTCTCCCGAGTAGTCGGCTCAGATGTGTGTCAAACGCGTCGCGCTCTATACGAATGATGAGGTGGGCAGCATCGGGTCCACATTCGATGACCATCGGCTGTCCGGGAAACGGAATTGCTGCGGCAACCGGGGAGGCAGCGATCTTGATTTGCTGACCGTCTGGACTTGTCGTTGTGATGGTCGAGAGTCCGGTGGCTGGCACGATAACGATGATGTGTTCGGGAGCGGCGCGCACTTCCACGCGAACCGAGGTCGAGTAGTCGAGATACCCAAGCGTGACATCGCGGATGAGCGCTCCGTGAAAGGTTGAGCGAAAATCGGCGTATTCGTCGTCCGTGATGTGCACCCGATGCGGTCCGAGAAGATCAGTTCCGTAGAGTGCCGCGTCCGCTGGGTTGGTCGCAGCATAAACGCCGTGAGGTGCCAAAGCCGGAGGAAGTCCGCGGGGTTTGAGGCGCGGCTGTGGTTGCTCGTTCGTTCGGCTCGTATTAAGCGAGTTGAGTCGTGTTAGTCGACCGGGCAATTTCTGTGTCTTTCGTCACTCGGATGGCGATTTCGTTTTCTGGATATGACTTTCTCGTGATTTGTACCACCAGAGGATATGCACTTCGCACAGTGGATAGTCAAGCTGCGCGAATCGTCTTAGTTTTCTGACAACCGATGTAACGAGTTTGGGGGAATTCGAATGGCAGTAACTGATCCAACTGCGAGTGCAGCTCCGGTGGACGCAGTAACCGAGCGTCTCAACGACCCTGCTGTAGCCGCTTCGCTGGTCACGCTCCTCGACAACGCCGAGTTGCTCTCCACCTTGGTCCTAGGCTTGGGCGGTTTTGTCGAGCGTGGCGACATCATCATGGACGCCGTCGCCGAAGGTGTTGGCGACATGAAGGCTGCCATGGGTCAAGAGGGTGGCACCGAACTTCCATCGGTCTCAGAACTCGGTTCTATGGCAGGCCAACTGACCGCCGCGGCACCGCTTCTCACCAACGTCCTCGACTCGTCAATCGCGACGCCCGAAACCATCGATGCCCTTTCGAAGCTGGCCGATGCAGCCGCTGAAGGCCAACGGGCAGCAGCGGCGAACAACACCAAAGTTGAAGGCGTTCGAGGCGCTGCACGAACACTGAAAGACCCGGACGTGCAAACCGGCCTCGGCGTGCTTGTCGAGATCGCACGTGCCCTCGGGCGAGCAAGTCGCTAATTCCAAACAAGTCCACACGACACGAAACGCCAGCCTCGGCTGGAGAAAGGCAAGATCCATATGGCATCAGTGCTCTGGTTGCACGGAGGGGCATGTAGTGGAAACACTATGTCGTTCCTCAACGCCGACGAACCAAACGTGGTTGACCTCATCGTCGACTTCGGCCTGGACTTGTTATGGCACCCCTCACTCGGTATGGAGCTTGGTGAGAACGCGAAGAAGATCTTTAACGACTGCGCAAGCGGTGAACGCGAACTCGACATCTTCGTCTTCGAAGGAACGGTGATCGAGGGGCCTGATGGCTCTGGTCGCTACAACATCTTCGCCGACCGGCCGATGAAAGATTGGGTCGTCGAACTCGCCAACGCGGCGAGCATCGTCGTCGCCATTGGCGACTGCGCTTGCTGGGGCGGAATTCCTGCAACGGCTCCCAACCCGACTGACTCAACCGGCCTGCAGTTCCACAAGCGGGACAAGGGTGGCTTCCTCGGCGGCGACTTCGTCTCGAAGGCGGGCCTTCCTGTCATCAACATCCCCGGCTGTCCGGCACACCCAGATTGGATCACGCAGATTCTCGTCGCACTCGCAACCGGCCGTACTGCCGACATTGCACTCGACGACCTCCACCGTCCACAAACGTTCTTCAAGACCTTCACCCAAACCGGCTGCACCCGAGTGCAGTTCTTTGAGTACAAACAGTCGACGCTGAGCTTTGGTGAAGGCACGAGAACCGGATGTCTGTTCTACGAGTTCGGTTGTCGTGGACCAATGACGCACTCACCGTGCAATCGAATTCTGTGGAATCGACAGAGTTCGAAAACGAGAGCCGGTATGCCATGTCTTGGCTGCACCGAGCCGGAATTCCCCTTCATGGACCTCGCCCCAGGCACTGTCTTCAAGACAACGAAAGTCAACGGCGTGATTCCCAAAGAAGTGCCCGAAGGTACCGACCACCTGACGTACATGGCCCATGCCGCAGCAGCCAAGGTTGCTGCTCCGGAATGGTCCAAAGAAGACATGTTCGTCGTCTGAGCTGAAAAGAGAACCAACTATGAGCACTATTGACCTCAACGTGAGTCCACTCGGGCGAGTCGAAGGCGATCTCGACGTGCGTGTCACGATCGACGATGGCATCGTGAGTTCGGCGTGGACGACCGCTGGAATGTTCCGCGGCTTCGAGATGATCCTCAAGGGCAAAGATCCCCAAGCAGGCCTCATCGTGACACCACGTATTTGCGGTATCTGCGGTGGCAGCCACCTGTTCAAGTCTGCGTACGCACTCGACACGGCGTGGAACACACACGTTCCGCAGAACGCCACCCTGATCCGCAACTTGGCGCAGGCGTGCGAGACACTCCAGTCCATACCGCGTTATTTCTATGCGCTCTTCGCGATTGACCTCACGAACAAGAAGTACGCAAAGTCACCTCTCTACGACGAATCCGTACGACGTTTCGCTCCGTATGTGGGGGAGAGCTACCAGACCGGCGTCGTGCTTTCTCAAAAGCCCGTCGAGGTCTACGCCATGTTCGGTGGCCAGTGGCCACATTCCAGCTTCATGGTCCCGGGCGGCGTGATGTCCGCGCCAACGCTGGCAGAGGTCAGCCGCTCCATAGCGATCCTTGAGAACTGGAAGCGTGCTTGGCTCGAAGGTCAATGGTTGGGCTGCTCGCTCGATCGCTGGCTAGAGAACAAGACATGGGACGACGTGCTTGCGTGGGTCGACGAGAATGAAAGCCAGCACAACAGCGACTGCGGATTCTTCATCCGTTTCTGCCTCGACGTTGGCCTCGACAGCTTCGGTCAAGGCGTCGGCAACTACCTCGCTACAGGCACCTACTTCGAGCCATCGCTCTACGAGAACCCGGACATCGAAGGTCGTAACGCCGCACTCATCAACCGTTCAGGCGTGTACGCCAACGGTGAGTTCAGCGAGTTCGACCATCTACGTGTCGCCGAAGACACCGCGCACTCGTTCTACGAAGGGTCGGGTCTGCTTCACCCATGGGAAGGCGAGACCAAACCGGTCGACCCCGATGCGGGTAAGAAGGACGGAAAGTACAGCTGGGCAAAGTCACCTCGATACGACGTGCCGGGCCAGGGATACATCCCACTCGAGACCGGTCCGCTCGCTCGCCGCATGGCTGCGGGCGCACCCGGCGCAGGAGCCCATCAGGACGACGACCCGTTGTTCATGGACATCATGGACAAGATCGGACCGTCGGTCATGGTTCGTCAGCTCGCTCGTATGCACGAAGGGCCGAAGTACTACCAATGGGCCCGCAAGTGGCTCGACGACATCGACCTCCAAGGCAGCTTCTATACCAAGCCCGTCGAACACGCCTCGGGCAAGGGCTTCGGCTCGACCGAAGCTGCTCGCGGTTCGCTCTCCGACTGGATCGTCATCGAGGATGGCAAGATCGAGAACTACCAAGTGGTCACGCCAACCGCATGGAACATCGGTCCTCGCGATGGTGAAGGCACCCTCGGCCCAATCGAAGAAGCGCTCGTGGGCGCACCGATCGAAGATACGTCCGACCCGGTCGAACTCGGCCTCGTCGCACGCAGCTTTGACTCGTGCCTCGTCTGTACCGTGCACGCCTACGACGGCAAGACCGGCAAGCAATTGTCGAAGTTTGTCGTCAACGGAATGGTGTGAGCGAACAGCCCACGACACTCTCGGTCGCTGAAGCCAGACGCCTGGCCCTTGACGACGAACTCAGTACTCACCCGCGCGGTCAAATTGTAGTTATTGGTTGCGGGAACATCCTTCGCGGAGATGACGCGGTCGGCCCAACGC
>CAZBTI010000176.1:0-5877 GCA_964494395.1 uncultured Acidimicrobiales bacterium
GAGTACGACGTGAAGAAGGCCGAGACCGGCATCATCTACATCGACGAGATCGACAAGGTCGCTCGCAAGAGCGAAAACCCATCGATCACCCGCGACGTCTCTGGCGAGGGTGTGCAGCAAGCGCTGCTCAAGATCCTCGAGGGCACTACGGCTGCGGTTCCACCACAAGGTGGGCGCAAGCACCCACACCAAGAATTCATCCAGATCGACACGACCAACGTGCTGTTCATCTGCGGTGGAGCATTCGCTGGCATCGAAAAGCTCATCGACCAGCGAGAAGACCGCGGCGGTGTTGGCTTCGGCGCCAGCATCACCAACCGTCAAGAACGCGATGACCTCGGCGACGTGCTCACCCGCATCCGCCCAGAGGACCTCATCAACTTTGGTCTCATCCCCGAGTTCATCGGCCGCCTCCCGGTCGTTGGATCCGTCGGCAACCTGTACCGAGAAGATCTCGTTCGAGTGCTCACCGAGCCAAAGAACGCACTGATCAAGCAGTACAAGAAGTTCTTCGAGTTCGAGAACTGCGAACTCGAGTTCACCGACGAGGCGCTTGGAGCCATCGCCGACCAGTCGCTCGCTCGTGGCGTAGGTGCCCGTGGCCTTCGCGCAGTCCTCGAAGAGGTCCTGCTCGGAACCATGTACGACCTTCCAAGCCGCGAAGATGTAAGCAAGGCCGTCATTACCGAAGAGGTCGTTCTCGAAGGTGTGCTGCCAACACTGCATCCGGCTAAGCCGCCGAAAAAGGGTGGCGAGGAAGCGTCGCGAGCAGCGTCCTAAGCCTCTCAGACGAGATAGGTCGCTCCGCCCCGACGCAAGCACAGCTGGGCGCCGGGGGCGGTGACTATTTGGGCTTGCGGCTTAGGCTCTTCCTATGAGCTTTACTGAGGCGCTTCGGTACTTGGATTCGCATATCAATCTTGAGGCCCGGGCTGGGTATTTTGAGGATCTGTCGCTGAACTCTATGGAGCGTCTTATGGAGATCTCTGGAGATCCCCACAAGGCGTTTCGGACTATCCATGTGACTGGCACGAATGGCAAGGGATCTACGGCGACGATGATCTCTCGTCTGCTCATGGCCCAGGGTTTGCGGGTGGGGCGGTATTCGAGCCCGCATCTTTCGTCGATCACCGAGCGCATCGAGATCAATGGCGAGCCGGTCGATCGCGAACTCTTCTCTGAAGAAGTCCTGTCTCTCGCCGCCGTGGCCGAGATGTCTGAGCATCCGCCGAGCTACTTCGAACTGCTCACGGCCACGGCCTATCGGATCTTCGCCGCCGAAGCCGTCGAGGTCGCCGTCGTCGAGGTTGGTGTGCTCGGCCGCTACGACGCCACCAACGTGATCGAAGCCGACGTTGCCGTCGTGACCAACATCGGCACCGACCACACCGACCAGCAAGGAGACTGGCGTCGCAACATCGCCGGCGAGAAGGCCGGCATTGCCAAGCCCCATTCGGTGCTCGTCGTTGGCGAACCCGACCCGGACTTGCGTGACATCTTCGAAGGTGAAGGTGCAGCGTCGGTGCTGTTCACCGATGAAGAGTTCGAACTCCTCGCCGATCAGTCGGCGGTCGGTGGTCGACTGATCGCCATGCGGACACCTCGTGGCCTCTATGAAGAAGTGTTTCTGTCCGTGCACGGGAGTCACCAGGCCAGCAACGCGTTGGTTGCGTTGACCGCCACTGAAGAGTTCTTCGATGCTGCGTTGCCAGACGATGTGATCGCCGAGGCGTTCGGCGAGCTGAGCCTGCCAGGTCGAGTCGAAGTGGTCGATAAGGAACCGACGGTCATTCTCGACGGGGCGCATAACCCCGAGGCCGCCGCTGCGCTCAGCCTGACGCTGGCAACAGCGTTCTCCGGAGCGTCTCCCCGCGTGTTCGTTCTCGCATCGCTCGAACCACACGACCCGGCGGAGTTCATTGCCGACGCAGAAATCGGCCAGGGCGACTACGTGGTCGCAACCCCAGTGAACTCACCTCGCTCGATCAGTCCCGAGCGAATCGCCGAGGCCGCAACGAATGCTGGGGCCACGGCCGAGACTGCTGGCGATGCCGAGGAAGCCGTTGAGCGGGCCCGCATTTTGGCAGGCACCGAAGGAATGGTCGTCGTCACCGGCTCGCTCTACGTCGTTGGAGAAGTCAGAGGAGCCCTCTAATCGAGACAGACGTCGCCGTCGACCGCCGCTAACTCGTCCACTCGTCGGGGAGCTTCGACCAGTCTTGCGGTTCTTTGAAGTCAACGGCTGGGGCTTCCTGAAACTCACTCTCCACTTGGTAGCGGGCTTCATCGAAGTGGTCAGGTGGGGCGAGTGTTCCGAGCCCGGTGGGACGTCCGCCGAGGCCAACGGGTTCAGGAAGGCCTGCCGCATTGGCAGTCCTCGTTGTTGGCGAGCCATCCTTGGTGAAGAATGCTCCGTTGACGAGCTCGCGATTGAACCCGTTGTCCTTTGCTCCAGTCGCGTGACGATAGAGGACGGTCTGAAAGATCATCGCCAAGGCAGAGAAGAGTGTCATCTGCGCGATCATGGCGATCACCGCAAGGGGGATTGCGGCGTAGAACATTGCGGTGCCGGCGAGGTAGGCCATGCCCACAAGCAACAGGATGAACAAGGTCGCGACGCCCCGAACGGCGGACAGGCCGATGTGGCCAGTGAGGCCTTCGCCCCATGTCTCCTTGATCAGTTTGGCTGAGCGGTAGCCGGCATCAACAGGCCCGGCGCCTTCGAGAATGAGGACGGGAACCGCCAAGTAGGTCAGTGCCTTCCAAGCAAGCTCAACGACCATGCCGATAATGCGAAACAAGCCTCCGAGCCGGTCGACGAGTTCGTTGATGATCAAGATGACGGTCGTCGAGATGAGCGCCCACGCAAGAAGTCTGCCGACATGTCGTGAGGCCCCAGAGATTGCCGAGGCGACTGTTGGATTGCCGCCAGAGAGACGCTCGTTGGCTGCGTGGACGACGGCGCCATTGAAGAACAGAGCGACGAAATTCAGGATCCAATAGCCGAAGAAACCAAGTACGTAGACGGTCTCAGGAATGACGAATTCCTGCTCCGGAAGCGTTGAAGCTTTGGCGTCTTGGATCATGTTCCAGAGTGGATATCCAATCGCGGCGGAAAGGATCACCAAAATGGCTCCTGCGATCAGCGGAAGAGCCATCAGCTCTTTGTCCTGCTTGAGCACAGCCCAGCTGGCCTTGATCATTTCGATTCCGTGCCAGAACCCGCGAAAACCCCTCATGACGAAGTCATCGGCGGCTTCTGACCGGTACTTGATGGGTCGATCGATTGGACTAGGTTCAACGCTGATGCGGGTTTTTCTCACACACAATCCAGAAGATCGGGACGCGTATTACGGGCGATCCCAACCTCGGTTGGAGGAGATTGCTGAGGTTGTCGTGAACCCCACCGATCGAGATCTCACAACGCCCGAACTCGTCGAAGCCGCAGAGGGATGCGAGGTGATTGTGGCGCATCGCGCGACGCCGGGGGAGGCCGAGGTATTTAAGGCGCTTCCCAAACTCGTTGCGTTTCTCCGCACGGCCGTCGACATCAGCACCATCGATGTTGACGCAGCCACGGCCGCTGGCGTGTTGGTGGGCCACGCCGACAAGAGCTTCGTTCCGTCCACCGCCGAACTGGCGCTCAGCCTCCTGATGGACACGGCCCGCAGCGTGTCGGCATCGACGGTCGACTACCAAAACGGGATGCAACCGCCCCAGCGTCCAGGCCGGCAACTCCGAGGTCAGACCGCTGGCGTCATTGGCTACGGAGCCATCGGCTCATACCTCGCGCGATTGCTTCGTGACATTGGCATGGATGTGTTGGTCACCGATCCCTATGTCACCGAAGTCGACGAAGGTGTGCAGCGCGTCGAACTCGACGAACTTCTGCGCCGTTCCGACGCCGTCTTTCCGCTCGCTCCCGACATCCCCGAAACCCGGGGACTGATCGGCACCGATGCGCTCGCCACGATGAAGCAGGGAGCAACGCTCATAAACGTCTCCCGTGGTGAACTGCTCGATGAAGATGCAGTCGCCGTGGCTCTCGATTCGGGCCACCTCGGTGCGCTCGGCATGGATGTCGGAATGGCGCCCGACCAGCGCCCGTCACCCTCGCTCGCTGGTCGCCCCGGCGTTGTAGCAACGCCGCACCTCGGCGGGCTTACCCCCGAGAACGCAGACGCACAGGCAGCGAGCAGCGTCGAACAGGTCGCTGCAATGCTCGCCGGAGAGATGCCGCCGCGCACCGTCAACGCCGCTGACGCAACCCGGCTCACATCGTGGTGGGCGTCGCGTTGATCGCGACCGACACCCACATGCATTTCTACGACGATCGATACCCGGCCGCGCCCGAGGCTTCGCTACGTCCGCCGAATGCCAGTGTCGAGGACTACGCCGAGGTGCAAAGGGCACTCGACCTCGAACGTGTTGTGGTCGTCCAGCCCACCACCTATGGTCTCGACAACCGCTGCCAGCTCGAGGGAATGGCCAGAATTGGCCCGAGCGCCAGAGGAGTGGTCGTTGCCGACTCAACGGTTGAAGACTCAACGCTGTGGACCTACGCCGACCTCGGCGTAAGAGGCCTCCGCTTTCACATGCTCCCCGGTGGGGCGATTGGGTGGGAACACCTCGAACCGCTGGCCGCCCGACTGAGAAACTTCGGATTGCATGTGCAGTTACAACTCGACGGACATGAACTGGCCGAGCGTCAGGAGCAACTGCTCAAGCTTCCTTGCCAGCTCGTCATCGACCATGTCGGTCGCTTCATGGGTCCGGTCGAGCCCGACAGCGATGCGTTCAGCGCCCTCCTCGGCCTCGTCGACGCCGGGGCCTACGTGAAACTGTCTGCGCCCTACGAGTCAGCGCAAGACCCAACGCACGAATACGAGACCGTGACCAAATGCGTTGCCGCACTGGTCGACCGAGCGCCCGATCGAATGCTCTGGGCGTCGAACTGGCCTCATCCAGGTCAAACCAGTCCACCGAGTACCGGCGATCTCGCTCGCTTGCGCGATCGTTGGTTACCGACACCTGAGCTTCGCGAACAGGTGCTCTCGACCAACCCCGCAGCCCTGTACAACTTCTAACCACCACCATCTCGAGGAGAATCCAAATGTCAATCGATCCAAAAGCTGCTCCAACCTCCGAGTACGCGTCGTACCCATCATTAGTCGATCGGACGGTGCTCATCACCGGCGGAGCCGATGGTATTGGTGCCGGGCTTGTCGAGGAGTTTGCAAAGCAGGGAAGCAGGGTTGCGTTCCTCGACGTTCAAGCCGATAAGGCAGCCGACGTGATTGCTCGATGTGTTGCACTCGGCGCTGCGCACACGCCGGTATTTACTCAGGTCGACCTTCTCGATATTCCTGCCACCCAAGAAGCGATTGCTGAGGTCATTTCCGACTTCGGGAGCATTCAGACCCTCGTCAACAATGCTGCGAACGACGACCGCCACACGTGGGAAGACGTCACTCCCGAATATTGGGACGACCGTCTCAACACGAACCTGCGTCACTACTTCTTCACGATCCAAGCGGTGGCACCACAGATGCTCGAAGCCGAACATGGCTCGATCGTCAACATTGGGTCGAGCAGTTACATGATCCAAGAAGACCAGTTCCCGGGCTACGCCATTGCGAAGTCAGGTGTTGAGGGAATCACCCGAACGATGGCCCGAACCTTTGGTCCCCACGGCGTTCGCATGAACACCGTCCTACCCGGTTGGGTCGTGACCGATCGCCAACTCGAGAAGTGGTGGGACGAAGAGGGCGAGGCTGGCACCATGAACGATCAAGCAATCAAGCGTCGCATCTACCCACGTGAGTTCGCGCAGATGGTCCTGTTCCTCTCCGCCGACGACGGCGCCGCGTGTACCGC
>CAZBTI010000177.1:0-1731 GCA_964494395.1 uncultured Acidimicrobiales bacterium
GCGACCGTCGAGCGGCACTAGGTCGTTGGTAAAGCTTTCGTAATTGATGCATGACCCTGAGCGAGTCGACTCCGGGGGCGCGAGTAATCTAGCAGTATGTCGAAACCCCTCGCGAAGACTGGATTCCTCCTGCTCGCTCTGGCGCTTATCGCCGCAGCTTGTTCGTCCACATCTGATATCGCTACCACGACTGAAATCGAGGAGGCGGCAGAAGAAGTCGTCACCGAACCAGCTTTCGAAGTTCCCGACACTGCTCCGGCCATCGAACCTGGCGCGACCGCACTCGGTTCGGTCGAGATCGACGGCGTAGAGATCGAGTACGCAACGTCGGTGCCTGATGGCTTCGAGCCGGGCGATGCAGCGCCACTGCTCTTTGCCTTTCCCGGTGGCGGTCAAACCATCGGCATTGCCGAGTCGATGGTCGAAGGGACGCTGTCGAGTGAAGCGCAACGGCTCGGGTGGGTTGTCGTCAGCCCAGCTGCACCTGACGGTGAACGATTCTTTGACGGCTCCGAAGTGCTCGTGCCCGGGCTCCTCGACTGGGTCGACACGTGGGTCGATGTCGAAGGCGATGCTCCGCATGTCGCCGGAATTAGCAACGGCGGACTCAGTTCGTTCCGTTACGCAGCCCTGAACCCCGACCGAGTGCAGTCGGTAACGGCGTTTCCCGGCTTCCCCCGCAACAGCGACGACCGCGCCGCGCTCGCCGACTTCGCCGACGTTCCAATCCGGCTGTTTGTTGGTGGTACCGACACGAATTGGATCGGTCCAGCCGAACAGACGGTCACAGAATTCGAAGAACTGGGCGGCGACGTCGAACTGACGATCTTCCCAGGTGAGGGACACATCATGGACTCGACCCGAGACGGCACCATCGTCTTCGAACAACTCGAGAGCTTCCGCTAGCCCTCCCCTCGCTCGGGTACCTCAGATAGGGCGAAGAACGGCCGATTCTCTTGGTATGGCGCGGTTCAAACTCTCACTACTCATTCTTCTGGCCCTCATTGCTGCGGCGTGCAGCGGTGGTAGCGAAACGGCGACGCAGGAATTCGATGTGTCGAACTTTCTCGTCAGTGCCGGAGCGACCGAGCAAGGTATGGTCGAGATCGGCGGACGATCTGTCGAGTACATGGTCACGATCCCGGAGGGGTTCTCTGTCGGTGACACCGCACCGGTGCTGCTCGCCCTTCCTCCTGGCGGACAAGACCTAGAGATCACTCGAAACGCCCACAACGCGGTCTATCACGGACAGGCGCTCAGCCTCGGATGGGTGGTCGTCAGCCCCGCAGCGCCCGGAGGCGATCTCTTCTTCAACGATGGCGGAGAGGTTCTCCCCGGCTTCGTCGATTGGATCGAAGCCTGGGTCACTCCCGAAGGCGGGGCACCACACCTTGCGGGCATCAGCAACGGAGGCATCAGCGCATTCCGATTTGCCGGAGAGAACCCTGACCGCGTGCAGTCGATCATCGCCTTTCCCGGCTTCCCAGAAAGTGACGACGACAAAGAGGCATTGGCAGAACTGTCGGGCATCCCCATCCGCATGCACGTCGGTGGGACAGACGCCGGCTGGATTAGCCGTATGCAAGAGGCGGAAAATCTCATCGTCAGTGCAGGAGGCAACGTCCGCCTCGCTACGTACGCGGGCGAAGGCCACGTGATCCAATCGACCTCAGATGGCGAGATCATCTTCGGCCAGCTCGAAGGGTTCCGGAACCCCTGAGTGCGACGTTT
>CAZBTI010000177.1:1831-5754 GCA_964494395.1 uncultured Acidimicrobiales bacterium
CCCCGCCGTTCGCTGTGCTCACTAGCCGAGTTTCGCGCCTAGTGGCGCCAAACATCGACGCTTTAACGCATTTCGACAGGGGGGTCGACGTGCTATTACGGGCGTTCGCCGAAGTTTGGGCCGACGGTGCGGGTGCGCTTGAGCTCCCAGAAGCCGTCCATCGTCGACATCGTCACCATGGCATCCCAAAGAGCGAGACCTTCCTCGCCCTGAGGAGCGTGGCTGATCACTGGACCGAAGATGCCGACCTTGTCGCCATCATCCTTTTCGAACGCGATGATCGGCGTGCCGACGTCTTGGCCGACAAGCTCGAGGCCAGCGTCCATCTTCTCGCGAATGACCGCATCCCACGACTCGTCGTCGAACGCTGAGGCATATGAGGTGTCCATGCCTGCCGACTCGAGAATCTCTGACGCATCGGCGTAGAGGTTCTGGTCGTGGTGGATGAAACGACCGCACTCCCAGTAGAAGTCGCCAGCGGCTTTGTTCCCCTCGGCGGCGTTGATTGCCTCGAAGACTCTCAACAACCCGTGGGTGTACACGACGGGTGTGTAGTACTCAGAATCTTCCGGCGGCTCGTTCTTGAACAACAAGCTGATTGGTTGCCAGGTGATATCGATATCACGTTCTGGCTTTACGACGTCGACGACCCAACGAGCCGTCACCCAACACCACGGTCAAATGGGGTCAACCCACTTTTCAATCTTCATGGTGTGACCATAGCCTCCTGAGGGATGGACGCGCACTATGAAGTTGTCTGGCCCTCGTCACCGCTCGGTATTCAGAGACAGCGAAAGGCACGACGACTCGCCACGCTCAATGACAAACGCGTTGCCTTCCTTTGGGACTACGTGTTTCGGGGCGACGAGCTCTTCCCGGTGCTCGCCGAATCTCTCACTCAACGGTTTGGCAACGTCGAGATCGTGAGCTTCGAAGAGTTCGGCAACTTGCATGGTGCTGATGAGAAGGAGCGCATCGAGCGACTCCCCGATGACCTACGCAGCCGCGGCGTCGACGCAGTCGTCTCGGGGATGGGGTGTTGAGGAAGCTGCACGCCCGCCGTGATGCGGGCCGCAATCGCTGCTGAGGCTGCTGACATCCCATCGGTCTCGATCGTGTGCGAAGGCTTTGCGGGCCAGGCCCTCGCGACCGGGCGAGGGTATGGCTACGACGATCTTGCGCTGGCTGAGACCGTTGGCCATGTCGACGCGCAGAGCTATGACGAGATGGTCACCAACTTCGTGGACTCCACGGTCGACCAAGTGATCGACGGGCTCGTGGGCGGAGACGAAGACCGTGCATTGTCCGAGGAGGAGAGCGAACCGGCTGCACTTGACGTGGTCGTGTCCGGCACGATCGATGAAGTGCAAGCTGCCTTTGTAGACCGTGGATGGTCCGATGGACATCCCGTTGTTCCGCCCACTCGTGAACGCACCGAAGCATTTCTCGCCCAGTCAGGGCACGATCCTTGGAAGGTGCTCGGCGTCGCACCTTCATCGGGTCGAGACGTGACCGTGTGGTCGGTTGCGGTGAACGCCGTGATGGCGGGTTGCGACCCGGCACACCTGCCCGTGCTGCTCGCGATGACCGACGTGTTACTCGATCCGGCCTACGGCGTCGAACACTCGGGCAACACCACCGGGGCCGACGCGCTCGTGGTGCTCAGCGGGCCGGCGAGCAGTGAGCTCGGATTTAACCACGGCCCGGGAGCGCTTCGGGAAGGCGCGCATGCAAACACGAGTGTGGGCCGATGGCTTCGCCTCTATCTGCGCAACGTTTTTGGATTCACCGCCGACGGTCTCGACAAGGCGACCTTCGGCAACTCCACGCGAGTCGTGCTCGCGGAAGATCACCATGCGCTGACCGACATGGGCTGGACGTCGTTGGCCGAAGATCTCGGCGCTCCGCCGGGTTCGGACTCTGTGTCGATTGCCCGGCTCAACAGTGGAACCATCATCGGCAGCGTCTTTGGATCGACGCCCGACGAGATCGCGGCGTACCTCGGCAACGGCATTGCCCGGACCGCCGCATGGGACCTGACTCACGTCTACGGCCTGGGGCACGATCAATTCGCTCCACTGCTGGTGCTGTCCCCGATCTTGGCTCGCACGTTCGCCACTGCCGAAATGTCCAAGCGGGATGTGCAAACACTGCTCTTTGAGCACGCTCGCATTCCAGCGATCACCTTCGAATCGATGATCGGCGAGTGGAGCAACCTCACCGCCGGCCGGCGAACGCTCGTCGAGTTGGTTGCCGAGGGAGAGCTCCCCGGAGTGTTTGCCGAGTCCGATGATCCGGCGCGGCTTGTGCCGGTCGTGACGAGTCCGCGACGAATCCTCATCGCCGTCGCCGGCGACCCCAACCGCACCAATGCGTACGCGTTCAGTAACGACGGTCCCCACGGGTGGTGGACAAACAAGTCCATCGACTTTGAGGCGGCAGACGATCTGTCGTGCGTTGTCCCTCAGGAGTGATCAGCGGCCTGTCGGGCAGCTGCGAAGACGGTCGCCGGATCGGCCATTGGGTTGGCAGCGACCGAACGAAGCCATTGCTCGCCCTCGATCGTGGTGGTCGAGATGAACGTGTCATTGGACAGACGGGCTTGAAGAGTGCTGGCCTCGGTGGTGTTGTGTCGCCAACACAACACTCCGGTGTGCGGACGAGATCGAGTGGTGAAGTCGTCCGACGACTCGACGAGTTCGTAGAGCTCGTCGGCTAGCGCCATGCCGCGGTCGATCATCGCCGCGAGGCCGCGGCGGCCGTAGGCGAGGAGGGTGGCGAGCAGCGGAGTTGCCGTCGCGCCGTGCGACCCCAACACGCCAACGTTCGGTACAGCCAAGTACTCGCCGTCCACGCTGATCGAGTCATGGGCTGCCTCGTGATCGGCGAATAGGACCATCGCTGACTCCTTAGGCTGGAACAACCACTTGTGTGCCGACACCGAGACGCTGTCGAAACTGTCGACGCCGTCGAGTAGGTGCCCATGCTGTTCGCTGAGCCGGAGTGGGCCAGCCCACGCTGCGTCGACGTGCCTCCAGCGAGCATCGGCAGCGGCATCGAGCGGTTCTACTTCGCCAGTACTGGTGGTGCCAGCGGTAACGACGGCGACACTCGACGAGAGGTCGCCCGGGTCGCTCCAGTGATCGACAGCCCGGAACGGCATGGCGAGAATGTGCGCACTCTTTCGAATGCTGAGGTGGGCGGAGCTGCTCGCAACCACGTCGGTGGCTCCGGCTTCGCGGGCAGCCCACAGCGCGGTGAGGTTCGCAACGGTCGACCCAGGCGTGAGGTGGCCACCCGACATAGCGAACACCGGAGCCAGCCAACGAATCACTCGCGTTTCGATGTCTCGCGCCATGGGCGCGGTGTCGGGGTGGAGAAGATTCTGGTTCCGGCTCGCCGTCCACATCGACGCGGCCCAGGTGACCCACGGCGTGGGTGGATCCATGTGGGCAAAGAAGCCGGGAGCTGCAAGATCGCGCCCGTGGCCCAGTACCGCTGGCGCGAGCGACTCGAGAGCGCTCAGCCCCCCGCTCCCAGATTCGGGGAGGTCGTCGGGCAGATCGGCCAAACCCTCGCTGGTGAAGTCGGTGAACAGCGCATCTACCGACCATTGGAGACCCTCATCGTTCGGGAGAAAAGCAGATGCGTCCATGCAAGGGCGACCCTACGCCGCGTTAGTCTCAACGCCAAGACCGCTCATCAGAGGGAGGACGCATGGGTTTCCATGACATCCAGATGGAGTCGATCACCGGAGAACAGATCGACTTCGCACAGTTCAAGGGCCAGCACGTACTGGCCGTCAACGTTGCGAGTAAATGAGGGGCCACCCCTCAGTACGCAGGTCTGCGTGCACTACACAACGAAGTTGATGGCCTGAGCGTTCTCGGCTTTCCGTGCAACCAGTTCGGTAACCAAGAGCC
>CAZBTI010000178.1:0-5661 GCA_964494395.1 uncultured Acidimicrobiales bacterium
CGTCGGTCGAGCACACCTCATCTCGGCCATCGCGACGGATTGTCCAACCATCGTTCACCGAACCCTCGCCGCGATAGGTCGTTGTGCCAGCAGCAGGTGTCGTCACCCAACCATTCCGGTTGCGGACAACTTCGGTACCCGGCTCGTCCGTCCAAGTCAACAAAATGCCGCCGTCCGAAGCAACGACTGTGCAGTCTCCTGTGCCGCCGCCACCGCCACCGCCACCGCCACCGCCGTTGAAGAACGCGGTGATCGTACGGTTCGAATTTGGTGTGGTGAAGACCTGGTTGCGGCTGCGACCATCACTCCATCGGTCGAAGGTGAACGTAGTTCCACCGAGGGATTGCTGGTTGTTGATCGTCAGTTCGCGAGTCACGCCCACAACGCTGCTGAAGGTCGACTGTGTCGTCCGTTCAGTGCCTTCGAGGGCAAACACTAAACCGTTGGGGTCGCTGAGTACCGTGATGTCGACGACCCTCGGGTCGATCCGTTGCGTGACCGTAGTCGACGTGCCCTCCGAGTCGGTCGCCGTCAGGTAGAGCGTGATCCACACGTTCGTCGAAGTTTCGATTGCCGGCGGCAGAGCGTACGAGCTGTTCCGGCCAATGAAGCCTTCGATCAGTGCATGGTCGTGATCGTCGTGGTTCAGACGAACGTCCCAACGAAGGGTCGTCCGGTCGATGGTTCCATCCTCGGCATCGGTTGCCGCTCCACTGAACGAGAACGTCTCACCTGCTTCGTAGCCCCCATCGATTCCGGTGACGGTAATTCTCGGGACGGGTGCGGTGTTGTTCGTCAAACGGAGCTGAGCGTCCGCGCTACGGACCGTCTGTCCGTTAGACGTGACGTTCACGCTGTATAGCGCTTCATCTCCCGGATCGACATTGTTGACCCGGAGCATCGAGGCGGTCTCACCTGGGATGAAGGCGCCGTTCCTGCGCCACTGATACGTGAGATCGCCAGGTCCGGTAGCTGCGACGAAGAACGTTGCGTTGCCACCACGAGCAATCGACACATCCGAAGGCTGCGAACTGATGTTGATATCGGTCTGCTCGCCGACGAAGGAGATCTTGCCAACACCGCCACGAGGGAACGTGTTGTCGCCGTTGAACGTCTGGTCGATGTAGTAGAGGTCACCGTTGACCGGGCTCACCTCGAGGTCGAGCAGGCCAAAGTCGAAGCCGTCCAAGAACCGAGTTGTCACGCCATTGTTCGGGTTGACGCTGACGATGTAGCCCTCACAGAAGTCGCCGGTGAAGTATTGGCCTTGAAACTCCGACGGGAACGTTGGGTTCGGGGTCTCGTAGAACGCACCACCGACTATGGCACAACCCGCCAACGAGTTGTTTGGCTCCCTATCGCTGTGCGGGTACGCCCACAGGGGGTCAATGAAGCTGGCAGGGTCGCCTGGATCCTTTGGACCTTCAGCTTCGAACCATCCGAAGTTCCCTCCCCGCTGCAACACGTTGAGTTCTTCGTAGCGGTCGGCGCCAACATCGCTGATGAAGATCTGGCCGGTCCGTGGGTTCTGTTCCATCTGCCACGGATTGCGAAGACCGAACGAATAGATCGCCCGGTTGACACCGCTGAGTTCGTTAAAGAACGGATTGTCACCAGGAATCGTGCCGTCGGTGTTGAGGCGGATGACCGAACCTGCGAGGTTTGTACGGTCTTGGCCGTTGCGGCCGAGGAGGTGATCTCCAATCGAGACGTAGAGCCTTCCATCTGGACCGTGTTCGACGGCGCCACCGTAGTGGAGGTCGACATCGGCGTCGGGGAAATCCTCAAAGAGCACGACCTCATTCGACGCAGTGTTGCCGTTTACCGTGAGACGCGAGAGACGAGTCCGGCCAACACCATCGTCGGTGCCGTTCGTATCGAACACGTACACGATGTAGATGAAGCCGTTCTGCGAGAAGTTGTTGTCGAGCGCAACGTTGAACAGGCCGCGATCACCAAAGTCATCAACGCGACCTCGGAAGTCGAACAAGGGTGTAGTCAGCAGTCGGTCATTCTCTATGACGTGCGCCAACCCCGAGTCGGTCATCACGAAGAGGCGACCGTCGGGGGTGAACTCCATGCTGATTGGAGAGAAGATTTCGTTCGCAACCCGAATATCGGCAAAATTCGGCGGCGGGTTCGCCGCCTCAGCCGAATCGGCGTTCAACGACAGCGCCGCGAACACCATGACGAGGCCGACAACGATGGCCAAACTGCGCAACGCCGACTGACGCAGACGCGAAAACCTACTACTGAGCACTTACACACCAACCCTTTTACGACCGCCCTTGTCACTGAACGTAGCGCGCTGAGAACTAATGTGTAAATGGTGACTTCTGAGCAGGAATCTGTTGACACCGAGTCGGTGTTCGCCACAAAAATGCCACCGTGGATTCCTAGAGCAATTGGACTCTTTTGGTTTGGGGTCATCGTCCTATGGGTGCTCCAACAGCTCTTTGAAAGCCTGAGCGGATTCCTCGTCACGCTGCTCATCTCGTTCTTCTTTTCGTTCGCTCTCGAACCGGCGGTCAACTGGCTGGAACGCAAGGGAATCAAACGAGGCATCGGAACGATCATCATGTTCCTCCTCGCGCTTTTCCTCGTCGCGATCTTTGGTTGGATCGTTGGAAGCGTGCTCGCAGAGCAGCTAACGGGTTTGGTCGATGATGCTCCCGCGTTTATCGATGAGGCCGAAGCCTGGCTCCAACGCAATGTCGATGAGGCGGTCACCCTCGACGGCGCACGTGACCAGCTTCTCTCCGACGATGGCCTCGGCGACCAACTCACCAGCATGGCCGATAACGCCGTCAGCATCGGCGCCAGTCTCGTTGGATTGGTCTTCGACCTCTTCACCGTTGCGCTCTTCACCTACTACCTCACCGCCGACGGCCCACGCCTCCGTCGCACCATCTGTGCTCGCCTCAAGCCAGAGCGCCAGCGTCGTATCCTCGGTGTCTGGGACCTCGCCATCCAAAAGACTGGCGGCTACATCCTTTCCCGCACGGTCCTTGCGATCATCTCCTCGCTCTTCACGTGGATCGCCTTCAGCATCATCGGTGTCCCCTTCCCACTTGCGCTCGCTGTATGGGTTGGCGTTGTCAGCCAGTTCGTCCCGGTCGTTGGCGTCTACATCGCTGGCTCGCTACCGATTATCCTCACACTCCTCGAGTCCCCGACGAACGCTCTCTGGGCGTTCATCTTCCTGCTCAGCTATCAGCAGATCGAGAACTACGTCCTCGGGCCTCGCATCGACTCCCGCACGCTGAAGATCCACCCCGCCGTCTCTTTTGGCTCCGTACTTGCTGGAGCATCGGTTCTCGGCCCAGTCGGCGCACTCCTCGCTCTGCCGGCCGCTGCAACTGCACAAGGCCTTATCAGCGCAACCGGCGAGCGTTACGCCATCGAGGAAGGCCCGCTCACTCGGCTCAGCCCCGAGGACGAAACTCGGACGACCCCTCGCACCACTGCGGCCACGCTTCCCGTTCGTGAAGAGGACGAACTTCTCGAAGCCGACCTCCCCGAAGAAGAGGAATAGCTTCGATTCAGCTACTCGACCGCTAGCGTCGTAGCCATGACCCAAGCCCTAAGCAAGGCAACATCAACGGTTGGTAGTACTTGGCGTCACGAAGTCCTTCCGCGACTCATCGATGTCGTGATGCGAGGTGAGCACGCATCGAAATGGCGGCGCCGATGCATCGAAGGGCTCCACGGCGTCGTGGTGGAACCAGGGTTCGGTAGTGGCCTAAATCAACCGCACCTCCCACCTGAGGTCACCAAGGTCTACGCCATCGACCCGGCGGTCATTGGCGAGAAACTGGCCGCCGATCGCCTCGCTGCCTCACCAGTACCGGTCGAGTTCATCGGTCTCGACGGCCAGACCATTCCGTTGGAAGATAACAGCTGTGATTCGGCGCTCCTGACCTTCACGCTGTGCACGATCCCCGACCACAACGCCGCACTGGCCGAGCTGCGCCGAGTGATCAAGCCAGGGGGAACCCTTCACTTTGTCGAACACGGAGCGTCACCCGACCCCGGCATCAAGAAATGGCAAGACCGGCTCACCCCGATCCAACGACGTATCGCAGATGGGTGCCATCTCAACAAGCACATCGTTGAACTGATCGACGCTGCGGGCTTCGACATTCAGTGGACACACGCCGACTACGGCCGTCCAAAGTTCGGCGCCTACTTCACCGCCGGCGTCGCCATCAATCCCGCCTAACGCTGAAGATCTGTGGTTTCTCAGCCGCAGATGCGCGGCCCAGCAACCACAGAACCTGTGAACTGTTCTTGACTAACCGGAACCGGTGTAGCGCAGGCTCTGGAGGCTTGCTTCGTAGCGCGAGACACCAGCAGTCAGGGTTTCAACGGGTCCGGTCAATACCGCCGCGGCCCAGGCCGTCTCGGTCTTATGGATGACCATGTATTTCGCCAGGTCAACGCCATCTCGCTCACCCGACATCAGCCCTACTGCAATCTCCTCGCCATCGGGCATTTCGATGAGCTGGGTGCTCACGATGTCGAGTTCGCTGATCACTGACTCTGCTCTGAATATTGTTTCGTAGGTAGATTCCGGTCCGCGCCCACCGATATCCCAGACGAGCACATCGGCTTCAAATTCTGTGGTGCTTAACTCCGGCACGGCGAAGATGTTGAACTCCGTTCCTGCAAACTCGTTGACCCCGAGAAGTTCCCACTCTGTTGATGGGAGTATCGAAAAAGCGCCATTCGGGCTGACATACTGCGGGGCGACTGGAGCCGATACCGCAGGAGTGTCTTGGGCGAGTTCTTCCTCGGGACCCCCGGTTGCGAGAACGTCGTTGTCGGGCAAGACTCGAACGCTGTCGAGTTGTTCGACAAAGGTGACAACGGCTTCTTCGTGCACGTCTACCGCGGACGTCAGCACCGCAGCTACGTATGCATTTTCGCCTCGATGAATCACCATGCGACTCATCGGTACGGCGTTGAATGGTAGCTCTCCGGCTTCGGCTGTTGCCAGATCTAACTCTGCGTTCAGAGTGGCGGTGGTCAGGACTTCCCCGTCCTGTTCAATCGACTCGGAAATCGAGGCCGCCTCGACGGTCAGGCCGCCGGAGTGCGTCTCGATAATCTCAGCGGCAGAAGGAACATCTGGTCCGGTCTCAACGCGGAAGATTCGGATGAGCGTCTCAAAGTCCCCGCTGTGCACCGATGGCACAGCGAAAGTTACGACGTCTTCGCCCGAGTTGATGTTCGAGAAATCTGGATTGACCCACTCGGGCGGACGAGAGATCGTAAAGCCAGTTTCGGCTCCGAAAGCCTCACCGAGTGCTGGCGCAGGCGCGGCCGCGGGTTCTTGCTCGACGAGCGCTTGCGGCTCGACAGGAGTGGCTTCTTCTGGAGTAGCCGACTCTGCTGGAGTAACTGGCTCTTCATCTATCGGAGTTTCCGCAAGCGGCAGGCTCTGCGGCGTAGCTGGCTGTACAACCGAATCTGCCGACTCGATCGAGGTGAAATCTGACTCCACCGTCGAGCCCAAGGCGCTGAGTCCGAAGACCGCAACGCCAATGCCGAAGATCACCCCACCCACACACCACACCGCGAAAGGAACTCCCGAGCTCGAAGGTGCGCTTCCCGAGACAACCGGTGCTGGCGCTGGAGGAGGCTGCATTCCTGGTGCTG
>CAZBTI010000179.1:0-5586 GCA_964494395.1 uncultured Acidimicrobiales bacterium
CGTTTTCTGGAGCGGAGCGGAGGAAAAGGCGAGTTCGCACGGAGCGCCCTAGCGCTCGAAGCGATACGTTTGCGAAGGTCCGTCAGGGCCGCCGCAATACGTGGACTCGAAATCAGTACCTACGAAGAACGGTGACTACCTTGCCGAAGATTTGTACTTCGCCATTGCTGAACACCATTGGCTCGAGGTCGTCATTGGCCGGGCTGAGCGTGACCGTGTTGCCCTTGGCGCTGTAGGTCTTGACGGTTGCCTCTTCGCCGGGGATTCCAGCGATCACGATCTCGCCATTGTTCGCGTTGTCTCGACGCGACACCACAACGAAGTCCCCATCGTGGATGCCGGCGTTGATCATCGACGTGCCACGAACACGGAGCATGTAGAGCTCTCCTTCGCCGGTGAACTCTGTAGGTAGTGGCATAAGTTCTTCGACGTTCTCATGGGCGAGAACGTCGGTACCTGCTGCAACATCGCCGACGAGAGGCACGTGTGTAACCGCTCCACGTTCCATGACGGCTCCCGAGTTGGGGTCGTAACGGACTTCAAGCGCACGTGGCTTGGATGGGTCACGACGCAGGTAGCCGAGCTTCTGCAACGTGTTGAGGTGACTGTGCACCGTTGATGGCGAAGTGAGCCCGACAGCCTGGCCGATCTCTCGAACGGACGGCGGGTAGCCGCGCTCACGGTTCTGGACGTCGATGAAATCGAGGATTCCCTGCTGGCGTTCGGTGAGGTTCGTGGTGCTCATGATCGTGTCTCTTTCGTGCCTGAGTGGCGATGGATGGTGCGAGAGGTCGGTTGCACGAGGCAATCGAACAAACTTTCGAATTCGAGGTTGCATCGTACAACTGTTCGCACTATAACTGGGGAACGGAAGTTCGCCAAACACATGTTCGCCGAACGTTCGTACCCGGTCAAGGATTCTCCCGAATTCTCGGTCTCACCGCCTCAGCGGTGGGCCCAGAAGTTGCGGGGAAGGGTGGGATCGGGTTGTGTTTCGCTGTCGTCTTCGGCGCGAAACTCCTCCGAGTCAGCTGAGTTCTCAGCGGTCTCGATTCGCTGTCACACCCCAGGAGAATACTGATGGTCATGACCTACCAACTGCAACCGACCCCCCGATACACGCCGGCCCGAGATCTCCGGGCGAGCACTGCCGCATCTCCATACGCTGGAGCAGATATCGGCACCAGCGGGCGCCAAGCTCACAGACGTTCGGTCTCACCGGGTGCAGTAATCGTCGTGGCGATTGTCGTCATTGCGGCGGTCCTGGGGTTTGGCGGCGATGCTGCTGCAACAGGAACTGTGCAGCCGGCGTCGGACACCTCCGAGGTCCAAGACGCCATCGAGATCTACATCGTGCAACCCGGAGACACCTTGTGGGCAATCGCCGGTTCGATCGCAATGCCTGGCGAAGACGTTCGACCGTTGGTCGATTCGCTGCAGGAGGCTTCGGGCGACTCGAATCTCGAGGTGGGCCAACGCATCATCATCGACCACACCATGATTCGACGCTAGATGCGCCACTCATTGCGGTGGTTGTCCGCCTTGCGACGCCCGGCGAGCCAACGGTCGGCCTCAACGAATCCGCTTAGCGGTTCCGGAGGTAGCGATGGAACAGAAATCCCTCGTCGTGCAATGTCCGTGCCAAGGAGAACTGGCGCGGTTCGGAACTGTGGCTGGACTTCACGGCCCGACCCCCGGTGCCACCGACGATCACCGGTGCGCTCGACAACGACCATTCATCGATCAGATCGGCCGCGGCGAACGCTCCGTTGAGCGTGGGGCCACCTTCCAGTAGCGCGCAGCGAGCTCCCTGCTCGTGGAGGTGCTCCAGCGCGGCTGGAAGGTCCACTTCGGTTTCACCAGCGATCACAATGTCAGCTCCCTTAGCCAGGGACTCGCGCTTCGGTACTGGCGATGCGCCATGAGTGATGATCATCGGTCGGGCTTCGGGGTCGAAAATTTGGTGAGTCGGCTCGATCGACAGTCTGGCTGTCACGATCGCAATGCGGGGCAGGCGGGATTGTCCCCGTGCCTCCCGCATGTCCTGGATGTGCGGAGGGGTTTGCGGACGTCGATAGTTCTCGGCGACCACGGTGCGCGAGGCGACGAGGATGACATCAGGGATTGCTCGAAGGGCCGAGAACATTGCCTTGTCTCCAGCTCCGCCGAGCCCGCCCGAGACCCCATCTACGGCGATTGCGCCGTCGAGACTCGAAATCATGTTCGAGACAACCCATGGCCGGTTAGCGGGGGAGGGGCGATTCTCGTCCGCGACCAAGGTCACCGGATCTACGTCGTCCACAGGGCTGGGGAAGATTTGTTCCATGCGCGCCAACGATATCTGGGCGTGGATCGATTCGTCGGGTGGCGAAAGGTTCGATCCGTGGGGATAACTCGCCAGATTTCCACCGGATATCAACAGCTCATCCCCTTTTGTTGCACAAGGGGTACTCCGTATGCTCTCCACACGGCTGGCGCGGGCTTAGGCACGATGGAGTTTCGGTATTTCCGCGACTGACCCCAAAGTCCTGCGTCAGCCGCATTAGTTGTGCGGAATATTGCGGTGCTCCCGTGCGCTGTATTGATTCGCAGATGCCGATGATCATTCGTCATACTGAGAGGGATCCGTCATGTCTGTAACTTCGTCTCCTCTTGGCTCCGCCCTCGGGCTACGCCGTACCTTCACGTCCGCTGACGTGGATGTCTACGACATGGTCGACTGGGAACGTCGAGATGCCAAGATTCACGACTGGCGCACAGGTGTCGTCGCGTTCGAACAGTCAGGTGTCGAAGTTCCCAAATCCTGGTCGATCAACGCGTCGAACATCTTGGCGCAGAAGTACTTTCGTGGGACCCTCGGAACCCAAGAGCGCGAAACCTCCTTGCGCCAGGTCGCCGACCGAGTTGTCGATACCATCACGCAGTGGGGGATTGAAGGCGATTACTTCAACAGTGAGGCCGAGGCTTCGGTCTTTTCCGACGAGTTGAAGTTCCTCATCATCTCCCAGCGCATGGCGTTCAACAGTCCGGTGTGGTTCAACATTGGAGTCGACGGGGTACCACAACAGGCATCGGCATGTTTCATCCTCTCGGTCGAGGACACCATGGAGTCAATCCTCAACTGGTACTCCGAAGAGGGAATGATCTTCAAAGGTGGGTCCGGGGCTGGGGTCAACCTTTCTCGCATTCGCTCGTCTATGGAGACGTTAAAGGGTGGCGGCACGCCATCGGGCCCGGTGAGCTTTATGCGAGGCGCCGATGCATCGGCGGGCACCATCAAGAGCGGTGGCAAGACGCGCCGTGCTGCAAAGATGGTCATGCTCGACATCGACCATCCCGACGTTCAAGAGTTCGTCTGGTGCAAGGCTCGAGAAGAGAAGAAGGCTCGAGCGCTGCGCGATGCCGGTTTCGATATGGATCTCGACGGCGCCGATTCGTTCTCGATCCAATACCAGAACGCCAATAACTCAGTCCGCGTGACCGATGAGTTCATGGAAGCGGTGACAAATGGCGACGACTGGCACCTTCGTGGGGTTTCCACTGGAGAGATCGTACGAACCGTCCCGGCACGCGATCTCATGGCCGAGATTGCGAAGGCCGCATGGGAGTGCGCTGACCCCGGCGTGCAGTACGACACGACCATCAACAAGTGGCACACCACACCGTCGTTCGGCCGTATCAACGGAAGTAACCCCTGTAGCGAGTACATGCACGTCGACGACAGCGCGTGCAACCTCGCAAGCCTGAACCTCCTCGCCTTTCATCGGCCCGAACAGACCGGCCAGTTCTTCGAAGTGGACGAGTTTGTCGCCGCAACCGAGATCGTGTTCTCCGCCCAAGAGATCATCGTTGGCAGAGCCGACTATCCAACCGAACAGATCGGCACGAACACCCGTCGGTTCCGTCAACTGGGTCTCGGCTACGCCAACCTCGGTGCGCTACTCATGGCCGTTGGAGCTCCCTACGATTCCGATCGCGGCCGAGCGCTCGCTGGTGCCGTTACGGCGCTCATGGGTGGCTCGGCGTACAACATGTCGACCAGGCTGGCTGCCCGCGTCGGAGCCTTCGAAGGCTACGAAGACGATGCTGCCAGCGTGCTAAAGGTCCTCGGCATGCACCGTGCGGCAGTCGACGAGATCGATGCCTCCTTGGTCCCCGCCGATCTGCTGACCGCGGCGCATGCCGCGTGGGACGATACCTGCGTTCGGGCGACCGAACATGGCGTTCGCAATGCCCAAGCAACCGTTCTTGCTCCGACAGGCACGATCAGCTTCCTGATGGACTGCGACACCACCGGTATCGAGCCCGACCTTGGTTTGGTCAAGATGAAGAAGCTCGTCGGCGGCGGCACGATGCAGATCGTCAACCAAGGTGTTGGTCGTGCGCTCACGCACTTGGGCTACGAACCGGACGCTGTCGAAGCAATCGTTGCCCATGTCGCCGAAACCGGCTCGGTCATCGGCGCACCTGGTCTTGCCGACGAGCACGTGGCTGTCTTTGCCTGCTCGATGGGGGACAACGTCATTTCTCCAAACGGGCACATTCAAATGATGGCTGCGGTCCAACCATTCCTTTCCGGCGCGATCTCGAAGACGGTCAACACTCCTGAATCGACGACCGTCGATGAGTTTGAGGACATCCTGATTGAGAGTTGGCGCCTCGGCCTCAAGGCAGTTGCCCTCTACCGGGACAACTGCAAGGTGGCCCAACCGCTCACGGCAAAGTCGTCCAGCGACAATGCCTCAAACGACGGTGCTGCGAGCGCCCTGCCCGATCAACTCGCCACCATGGTTGCACCTTCGCCGCAACGCGAGCGGCTGCCACGATCGCGGTCGTCGCGTACCTTTGAGTTCCGCGTTGCCGACTGCAAAGGCTTTGTGACCGTTGGCGAATACGACGACGGCCGACCCGGCGAGCTCTTCATCCGTGTCTCCAAGCAAGGCTCTACCCTCGCCGGAATCATGGATGCTTTTGCAATCTCGGTGAGTCACGGCTTGCAGTACGGAGTTCCGCTCGCCGCCTTCGTCGATGCGTTCGTAGGCATGCGTTTCGAACCCGCTGGCATGACCGACGATACTGATCTACGAATCGCGTCGAGTCTGATGGACTACCTCTTCCGTCGGATGGCTGTCGAGTACATGACCGAAGACGAACGGCGAAAGCGCAATATCTTGACCACTGGGGAACGGAGCCAGCCAACGCTACCCGGCGTGGCCGAAGCGGTGATCCCATCGATCCAAGGCGGCGACATCCCGAGTGATCCACCGTCCGGTCACCTCAACACCGCTATCGATGCAGATGAGACGGCAGTAGATGCACCGTTCTGTGGCCAGTGCGGCACACAGATGGTTCGTGCGGGCAGCTGCCATGCATGCCGCGACTGCGGTTCAACCTCCGGCTGTTCCTAGTAATTGCACTGAAACTCAAGCTCGAGAATGTCCCTTCAGGGCGACAATCTGGGGGAAAGTCGGCACAAACGCGATGTTGGTCCCGATCTCTCGCCTGCATCGATAGTGCGAAAGGTCGCCCTGCGGACAGGGCTACGGAAAGCGAACCAACCCTTGGCAGTGGATGGTTGAGTGGATG
>CAZBTI010000180.1:0-5443 GCA_964494395.1 uncultured Acidimicrobiales bacterium
AACTGCTCTCTAGAGCAGCGCCAAACTGTCTTTGCAACGCAGACTGTGAGATGGTTGGTTTCGTGAGCACAGTGATCCGCGAAGGCGGCGTGACCCGAGTCCAACGTACGTTTGCCTTTGTCGATGTTTCGGGGTTTACCTCGTTCACCGATAGCGAAGGTGATGAAGCCGCTGTCGAGCTGCTCGAAACGGTCCGCGGCAGCATCCGTCGCCTTTCGTCGGTGCACGGGGTTCGCATCGCGAAATGGTTGGGCGACGGCGCAATGATCGTCGGTGTCGAACCGGAGCCGGTCATCGAAGCGGTCGTAGCGATGATCGAGGCCAACAATCAGAAACTCCAATTGCGCGCTGGTGTTGCCGAAGGCGACGTCATCTTGTTCGAAGGCGATGACCATATTGGCCAGGCCGTGAACTTGGCAGCGAGGCTCAGCGATCTAGCGAGGCCCGGTGAGATTCTGGCCCCTGACGAAATGATGACGTCGTTGTTGGTCAATACGAAGGCCACCCCGATTGGGGAGAAGACGATCCCGGGTATGGCGAGAGCAGTTCAGGTGGTTCTGCTGGAACCAGACCGGCTGTGACATCCTCGCCGACTCCAAAGGTCAGCGAATTCGTCCAGTCCGTGCGCTCGGTGATCGAAGCTTCCGAGCCCGGAGAGGTGATGACCTACGGCGAGGTGGCCGCCGAAGCTGGCTTTCCCGGTGCGGCGCGGGCCGTCGGGGGAGTCTTGCGCCAGAGCGAGGGGCTTTGTTGGTGGCGGGTGGTGGCAGCGAGTGGGCGCCTAGTGCCCGGTCTTGAGCAAGAGCATGAGGAACGCCTCACCGCCGAGGGAGTAATCGTTCGTGACGGTCGAGTCCGCTCCGAGTAAATCAGTCCGTTCTCGCTGAACGTCACTTGGGACAATCGCGTTCACTGGGCTCGAGTGGCAGTACAGTATCCACAACAACGAATCATTGAAAAGACGCACATGACAACCACTTTCGCCGATATCGGCGTCTCGGAGGATCTCTGTACCGCACTCGCATCGCGGGGGATCACCGAACCTTTTTCTATCCAAACAATCGCTATTCCCGATGCCCTCGCTGGCAGGGATGTCTGCGGCAAGGCCAAGACCGGGTCGGGCAAGACGCTCGCTTTTGGCATCCCGGTGGTCGAGAACATCGGGAAAGCCGAACCAAAGCGCCCGCTCGCAATCGCGCTAGTCCCAACCCGAGAGCTCGCCGTGCAGGTTGCCGAAGAGCTTGAACCGCTGGCGAAGTCCCGTTCTGTGCGGATCGCTGCGGTCTATGGCGGCGCAAATATCGAACGCCAAATAGCCAAACTCGAAAAGGGAGTCGACTTTGTCGTCGCGACCCCAGGGCGCATGATCGACCTCGTCGAACGAAAGGCTGTCGACCTCAGCGATCTCACTCACGTCATCGTCGATGAGGCCGACCGGATGGCCGACATGGGGTTCCTCCCGCAGGTTGAATGGCTCCTCCGTCAGGCAAAAAACGACCACCAGACCCTGCTGTTCTCGGCAACGCTCGACGGGGTGGTCGACAGTTTGGTTCGCCGCTATCAAACGAACCCGGTCTTTCACGAGGTTGAGTCTCCAGAGATCACCGTCGATCAGATGACGCACCGGTTCATTCAGGTCCACCAGATGGACAAGGTGAAGGTCGCTGCTGCAATTTCTCAGCCGGTCGAACGGACGATCATGTTCACGGCGACAAAGCACATGGCCGATCGCCTCGCAAAAGAACTTGGACAACTCGGTGTGAGTGCTGCAGCAATTCACGGTGACCTCCGTCAGAACCATCGCGAGAAAGCACTGAACGACTTCGGCGACGGCAAACTCTCGGTGCTCGTCGCCACCGATGTCGCTGCGCGAGGCATTCACGTGGACGACGTGCAGGTGGTCATTCACTACGATCCACCGTCGGACCACAAGACGTACCTGCACCGCTCTGGGCGTACTGCTCGCGCCGGCAGCAAAGGCCTCGTCGTCACACTCGCGATGTGGAACGAAGAACTAGAGGTCCGCCGTCTACAAAAGCGGATTGGACTCGATCTACCGGTCGTCGAGATGTTCTCGAACGACGAGCGCCTGGCGGACCTCGCCGGGTGGGATCCACTCAGCTAAGCGTCACATGATCGCTGGTGACATCGGTCGGTTTCTCGATCGGTTGCCGGCTGGCCTGTCCAATGACGAGGCAGGGCAGGTTGTGGGGGCTGTTGCGCGCCATCTCTTCGCCGTTCTCGGACTTGGCTCGCCAGCCGCATTCGCCGAGGCCGATTCGTCTGATCCTCCAGCCGTAGTGGAACTCCTCGCCACGCTGCCAGATGAGTGTTGTTCCCCTGATCTACTGGGGTTGGTTTGGGAGCAGTTGATGACGAGCGGTTCTCGTCGGTCCCAAGGGGCGCACTTCACTCCGCGAGATACCGCCGAGCGTGTCGTGCAACTCGCCATAGACCAACTCGACAACGCTGGTGAGGGTGGGCGTGCGGACCAGATCGATCAGGTCTGGGATCCCGCTGCAGGTGGTGGAGCTTTCCTTCTCGCAGCGGCTCGCTCCATCGAGGCTGCTACGGGTCGGAGTCGCTCGGCGATCGTTCGTTTGTTGTACGCAACCGATATCGATCCAATAGCACTTCGCGTTACTGACGCCGCGTTGGAAATGTGGGCAGGGGGAGGGGCTCGAGTGGTCACGTCGCTCGGTGATGCGCTCCTCGATCTGCCAGGAGACTGGCCACGCACGTTCTCTATCGTGGTCGGTAACCCGCCGTTCCTCGGGCAACTCACGACCGACACGGCCCGCAGCGCTGCCGATGCGGAACGATTGAAATCTGCGTACGGGCCGCTCGCAACCGGATACGTCGACGAGGCTGCACTCTTCGTCGAACTCGGCCTTCGCCGTCTGGCCTCCAACGGCGTGCTCGCCATGATCCTCCCACAGTCCTTTCTTGGCTCGCGCGACGCTGCTGCGGTTCGCGAATCCGCTGCGTCCCGCTCCAGGTTGGCGAGCGTGTGGGTGGACGATGAGGGAATATTCGAGGCGGCGGTCGAAGTGATTGCGATCGCAATGGTGAACACGTCAGATCGAACGGGACAGCTCTCGACCCGCGTGCGTCTCGGCGACCACCCACCCGTCGATGTCGTAACACCAGCACCGGAAAGTTGGGGGCCGCTCTTGGCCGCGGTGCAAGGGGTTCCGGTCGTCGTACTCCCAACGGCTACACCTACCGTCGGCGACGTGGCGGTCGTGACCGCTGGGTTCAGGCAACACTTCTACGGGATAGCCGAAGCAATTCGGGAAGACGGCGCATTGTTTACCGGGCGGAGTGCCCCTCTGTTGACCTCGGGAGCGATCGACCCACTGGCGAACTTGTGGGGGCGTCGATCGGTCAAGTTCGCGGGAACGAAGTGGAACGCCCCGCTTCTCGCCGTGGAGGAGGTGCCTGACCCAGCAGTACGAGCATGGTTTGTAGATCGTCTCGTTCCGAAGATCCTCCTGGCATCGCAAACGCCGGTGTTAGAAGCAGTCGTCGACCCACATGGGCTTTTGGCTCCTTCGGTGCCGGTGATCAGCATCGAGCCCGCCGACCCCGAGATGATCTGGCACGTGGCGGCGGTGCTTACCGCCCCAACGACGTGTGCGGCGTTTCTCGCAGAAGCGGCGGGAACAGGGATGAGTTCTTCGGCCATCCGGGTGCGAGCCCGATCCGTGGCGGCGCTCCCGTTGCCCGTGGCCTCGACGGCGTGGGACCGCGCAGCGTCTGCTGCACAACGTGCCCATGTCAGCTGGGTTGAAAATGACGAGTCTGCACACTCCGAGGCGCTTTTCGAAGTCGCGAAGGCGATGATCGAAGCGTATGAGGGAGATGAAGACCTCTTTGTTTGGTGGTCGTCTCGCCTGCGCAAGCGACGATGAACATGTCCCACTTCGACTCCATTCGGGCAATGCGCGCTGGGCACAGTACTCTTGACGGTTCGAGCACTGAGCAAGGGAGAGGTTGTGGCTGAAGATCAACACGATGCGCCCGACTTCGCCCGTAGGCGTGGTTGGCCCGAGACATTTCCGGTCACGGGAGCGTGGAGGGCTGGCGATCCATCGGGAGCGCGGCGGTTCCATCAATTGCCACGCCCCATAGCCCTGGAGGGCGGCGGCGTTCTCAATGATGTGACGCTCGCGTACGAGACCTGGGGCACGCTCAACGAGTCGGCGGATAACGCCATCCTCATTTGCCACGCACTGACTGGCGATAGCCACGTCACCGGCGGTGGAGGGGGCACCTACACCGCTGAGGGGTGGTGGTCTCGGATCGTCGGGCCCGGCCTCGCAATCGATACCGATGAATACTTCGTCGTGTGCGCCAACGTTCTGGGAGGTTGCCAAGGCAGCACCGGACCCGCATCGATCAACCCGAAAACCGGAGAACCATACGGGTCAGCCTTTCCGCAGATCAGCATGCGAGACATTGTGCGTAGCCAGTTCTGCCTCGGGGAACTTCTCGGCGTAGAGCGCTGGTTTAGCGTCGTCGGTGGATCCATGGGCGGAATGACCGTGCTCGAATGGGCTGCGCTCTATCCCGAGCACGTCCGCTCGATCGCTCCCATCGCAACCGCGTTGGCCGCATCTCCACAGCAGATTGCCTGGTCCGCAGTTGGTCGACTCAGCATTGCGAACGACCCGAACTTCAATGGCGGCGATTACTACGCGCAAGAGGAAGGCCCCGGGCGTGGCCTAGCAATCGCCCGAGAGATCGCGCTCATTCATTACCGAAGCGATCAAGAGTGGACGCAGCGGTTTGGTCGTGACCCACTCGATCGACTCGATAAGTTCGATTCATGGGGCCGGTTCATGGTGGAGAGCTACCTCGACCACCACGGACAAAAGTTCCCAGGCCGGTTCGATGCGAACAGCTACATCGTGCTCAACCGGGCAATGGACCTCCACGACGTGGGCCGCGGACGCGGCGGTGCAGCGAAGGCTCTCGCCGCATTCAGCGGACCTTCGATGACCGTCTCGGTGTCGACAGACTTCTTGTACCCGCCGAACCAGCAGGTTGAGTTGGCCAAGGTTCTGTCGACCAGTGGTCAGAGCTGTGCGCATCACATGATCGATTCCGTGTACGGCCACGACGGATTCCTCGTGGAACACGACAAACTCGCTTCGCTGCTTACGGACTTCTTTGCGAAGGTTCGGGTCGAGACCACCTAGATATCGGGCACGTGGAGTGATCAACCTATGCCTGAGTTGATCGAGGTTGAGATGTACCGCCGAGATCTCGACGCGCTCGTCGGGCTACCGGTCGAGTCTGTCGAACTCCAAGACGAGCGAGCTATCCGTCCCAAAGGTACGCCTGAGGACATCATGGAAGTGCTGTTAGGAATGACCCTGTCGCGAACCCTCCGGCACGGCAAATTATTGATCGCAGTCTTCGTTGATCCGCCTCTTAA
>CAZBTI010000181.1:0-4008 GCA_964494395.1 uncultured Acidimicrobiales bacterium
CGTATGGTTATGGCCTCAAGTTCAACAACGACATCGGATACTCAGTCGACCGAGCACGGTCGTGACCGAATTCTGCGTCAAGCCGCCGAACTGTTCTTGAGCGGTGGCTACGCCGAAACGTCGTTGCGCACGATTGCCGATGCGGTCGAGATGCGGCCAGCGTCGATCTATCACCACTTCGAATCAAAGGATGCGCTCCTCAGCGAGATCCTCGATATTGGAATGGATGCCATCACCACCGCCTTTACCGCATCGGCCGACGAGCTACCGGCCGATGCGTCTGGCGCCGAACGATTGCGGGCTCACGTGGCTGGCCATCTGCGGGCACTGTTTGCCAACCATGCCTTTACCGCTGCCCACGTCACCGTGTTTCCGTTCGCCCCCGTTGAGGTTCGGGCGGCATCGGTCCCCCAGCGCGATGCCTACGAAGCCATGTGGACCGAACTTCTGAGCACCATTGCGCCGAGCCTCGACGACCAGGCACTCGGGTACGCCCGGCTCGCACTCTTCGGAGCAATGAACTCGACCGTGCAGTGGTTCGACCCCACCAACGGCTCGACCGACGATCTTGCCGCCGCGATTTCAGGCACCCTCTGGAACGGACTGGCCAACAGCTGATGCGACCAATACCCAACACCATCGACCGAAATGGCGATCTGTTCGCGACGAACACCGCCGCCTACCGAGCCGACCTCGCCACGCTTTCGGAACGACTGCAGTTCGCGATCGACGGCGGCGACCATCCCAAGGCTGCGAGTCGCCAGCGGTCGATCGACCGGCATCACGGCCGCGGCAAGGTCATGGCCCGCGATCGCATCGACATGATCATCGACGAAGGCTCTCCCTTTCTCGAACTCTCCACGCTCGCTGGGTTCGGCCAGGTCGACGATGAGTTCCCGGGCGCCGGCATCATCACCGGAATCGGCGTCGTCCATGGCATCCCGTGGATGTTCATCGCCAACGACGCCACCGTAAAGGGCGGCTCGCTGTTCCCCGCTGGCATCAAAAAGCAGGTTCGGGCCCAAGACATCGCGCTCGAGAACGACCTTGGCTGCATCTACCTCGTCGACTCGGGTGGAGCTTTCTTGCCAATGCAAGACGAGGTGTTCCCCGACAAGGATCACTTTGGAGGAACCTTCTATCGCCAAGCTCGCATGTCGGCAGCCGGCCTTCCCCAACTTTCTGTTGTCCTCGGTGGCTGCACGGCGGGGGGCGCCTACGTGCCCGCTCTGTCGGATGAAGTGATCATGGTCGAGGGAATCGGCCGGATCTTCCTCGGCGGTCCACCCATCGTGAAGGCCGCTCTCGGCGAAGTCATCGACCCAGACGACCTCGGTGGCGCAGCACTGCACACCCGTGAGAGCGGCGTGTCGGATTACATGGTCCAGACCGAGGCCGAGGCCTACGGGTTGCTCCGGGAGCTGTGCGAGAACACCAACCAGCGCCCGATCGCGAATCGCAACGGATGGCTCGACTGGAAAGAACCACAGCCTCCAGCCCACCCGGCAGAAGACCTGCTCGGCATCATCAACGCCGACACCAAGATTCCGTTCGATTCGCGCCAGGTCATCAGCCGGCTGGTCGACGCCAGCGAGTTCGCTGAGTTCAAACCCGAATGGGGCACCTCGATCGCTGTGGGCTTCGCCAGGATCTGGGGCCACCAAGTCGGCATCATCTCGAACAACGGCATCATCTTCTCCGAAGACGCGTTGAAAGCCACGCACTTCATCGAGCTGTGCAACCAACGGTCGATCCCGCTGCTGTTCCTTCAGAACACCACCGGCTATATGGTCGGCCGTGACTCCGAGGTCGGTGGCATCGCGAAGAATGGCGCCAAGATGGTCGCTGCTGTGGCCAACTGCCGAGTCCCGAAGTTCACGGTGCTCATCGGCGGTTCGTACGGCGCTGGCAACTACGGCATGTGCGGCCGAGGCTTCAACCCTCGCTTTCTCTTTGCCTGGCCCAACAGCCGGATCGCAACGATGGCTGCCGACACCGCCGAAACGGTGCTTACCGACATTCGCCTCGGCGGCATGAAGGGGGCGGAGACCACGCCCGAGCAGATCGAAGAAATTCGCTCGACCATTCGAGGACAGTACGAAGAGCAATCCAATCCGTATTACGCCACCTCCCGGTTGTGGGACGACGGGCTGATTAGTCCGCTCGATACTCGCGATGCGTTGGGCCTCTGCCTCTCGCTCGCCGCCCGCCAAGATGCACCGGTCGCCGGCGACCGCATCGTCTATCGGATGTGATCGCGTGAATACCAACATCGCATGCCCCGACCCGAATATGGTCGTCCTCATTGCCAACCGTGGCGAGATTGCTCGGCGCGTCATTCGCACCTGTGACTCGTGGGGCATCACAAGTGTGGCCGTCTATGCCGACCCCGACGAACACGCGCCGCACGTTGCGGAGGCAACCAAGGCCGAGCGGATCGGCCCTGCAGCGCTCGACGAGAGCTATCTCTCGATCGACGCGCTCATCGATGCTGCTGAGCGCTCGGGCGCAACGCACGTTCATCCCGGTTATGGCTTTCTCTCCGAACGCACCGAGTTTGCCGACGCTGTAACCGCCGCCGGCCTTACATGGGTTGGGCCCGCACCAGCGTCGGTTGCTTCTATGGGCTCGAAGATCGAAGCCCGCTCTGTTGCCATGGCCGCTGGTGTCCCCGTGATTCCCGGCTTCAACGAGAGCCAAGACGCCAAGGATCTAGCAGCTGCTGCAGACGAGATTGGCTACCCGGTCCTGGTCAAGGCATCAGCCGGTGGTGGAGGAAAGGGCATTCGCATTGCCCACTCCCCCGACGACTTTGCCGACGCGCTGAGCGACGCGAAGGCCGAATCGCTCCGAGCCTTTGGCAACGACGACGTGATCGTCGAGCGCTACATCACCCGACCCCGCCATATCGAGGTCCAGGTGGCTGGCGACAAGCATGGCACCGTCATCGATGTGGGAACTCGCGAGTGCTCGGTGCAACGGCGCTACCAAAAAGTGCTCGAAGAGGCCCCAGCGCCCAACCTCCCGAGCGATGTCGAAGCCGAAATGCGTCGGGCAGCAGTCCAGCTCTCCACGCAGATTGGCTACGACTCGGTCGGCACCATCGAGTTCATCGTCGATGCCGCCACCAACGAGTTCTTCTTCCTCGAGATGAACACCCGCATCCAAGTCGAACACACCGTCACCGAACAGGTCACCGACCTCGACCTGATTGCACTGCAGTTGGCTATCGCGTGCGGCGAGCCAATCGCACTCACTCCCACGTTCTTCGACGACGCTCTCGCTGCAAGCCCGAAACACTCGTTCGAGGCTCGTATCACCGCCGAAGACGCGTGGGCTGGCCACCTCCCCCAAACCGGCACGGTGACCACGCTGGTCATTCCAGAGGGTGACCACATTCGCTGGGACGCAGCCATCATCGAGGGTTCTGAAATCTCACCGCAGTACGACTCGATGATCGGCAAGCTCATCGTGACGGGGCCTGACCGCATCGCCGCACTCGACCTGCTCACCGAAGCCCTCGAACAACTCTCGATCGCCGGCCTCACTACCAACGTCGACTTTCACTCATGGCTCGCTGCCCAACCCAGCGTTCGAGCCGGCCTCGTGACCACACGATTCCTCGACGAGGTACCAACGCCACGATCTTCGCCATTCGCGGAAAAGCCCAACTCGCCGTGGGAGACCGCAACGGCCCGCCGCCTCACACCGCATACCTCCACGCTCGCCTTCGATAGCCCGAGCCGAGATAAGGGCTGGGACGGCTCCGATCAAGTGGGCGACGCTGGCACCGAGGCACTTGCTCCATTCCCCGGGCTCGTCACCGAAGTTCTGGTCGCTCCCGGAGATGCTATTTCGAACGGCCAAGCGCTACTCACGATCGAGGCGATGAAGATGCTTCACCCTGTCACCGCCCGAGGCGATGCCACGATCGCTACTGTCGAGGTAGCCGCCGGCGACCAAGTAGAGGGCGGCGCCCTCCTCATCACATTCGAACAATTACACCAG
>CAZBTI010000181.1:4108-5318 GCA_964494395.1 uncultured Acidimicrobiales bacterium
CTGACCCACACCAGCCTGACGGCTGACCCACACCACCCTGACTTACATCCCGAAACCTGAGGTTCCAATGACACTTCGCAACGCCTACATGACCGACGAGCTCGAAGCGATCTACGACCAGACGGTCGAGTTCGTTTCCAAGGAGGTCACCCCACACGGTGAAGCCTGGGAGGAGGCGGGCAAGGTCCCCCGCAAGGTTCTCGCCAAAATGGGTGAGCTGGGAATGTTCTCGCTTCGAGTCCCCGAAGATCAGGGCGGCCTCGGCATGGGATATGTCGCAAGTGCGGTGTTCTCCGAGGCGCTCGGATCATCGACCTTCGCCGGTTTCGACGTGACCTGCCTCGTGCACACCGATATGTCGTCGCCTCACCTCATCAACTCGGGCAACCAAGAGCAGTTCGACCGCTACCTACCCGGCATCATGGCTGGAACCCACATCATGTCGGTGGGCGTGAGCGAACCCGATGCAGGCTCTGACGTTGCGGGCATCCGCACGACTGCGGTCAAAGATGGCGACGGCTGGGTCATCAACGGCACCAAGCTCTACATCACCAACGCCGTCTACGGAGACACCACGATCGTTGCGGCCCGCACCGACAGCGAGAACAAGTACGGCATCTCGATGTTCCTCGTCGACGCCGGAACCGAAGGCTTCTCGGTGGGCAAGAAGTTGAAAAAGCACGGCTGGCTTTCGAGCGACACGGCCGAACTGATCTTCGACAACGTTTTCGTGCCGCACGAGAACCTGCTCGGTACCGAGCACCGCGGCTTCTACGAGACGATGAAGAACTTCCAAAACGAACGCATGGTGCTCGTCGGTATGGGCGTAGGCGCCGCTCAAGCAGCGATCGACCTGACGAACGAATACACCCAAGAGCGCAGCGCATTCGGCGGCAAGCTTTTCGACCTCGGTGCTATCCGCCAGCGGATGGCCATGAACCAAGCAAAGGTCGATGCCGCACGTGCGTCGATGTATCACGCTGCCTGGCTTGGCGATCAGGGCGAAGACAACGTCAAAGAGATGTCGGCGATCAAAGCGTGGGGCTGCGAGATCGTCAACGAAGTCATGTACGACTGCGTCCAGTTCCACGGCGGCATGGGTTACATGAGCGAGTCGGCGATCGACCGTATGGCCCGCGACGCGCGCATCCTCCCCATCGGCGGCGGCGCCACCGAAGTCATGCTCGAGGAAGTTGCCAAGCGCAGCTAC
>CAZBTI010000182.1:0-5258 GCA_964494395.1 uncultured Acidimicrobiales bacterium
GGTTCTGGCGGCGAGGGGACAGCTGGCGGCATGTCGCCGATTGCTGTGCCTCCGGCCTCAAGGAACGAGTCCGAAGCTTGTTCGGAGCGGACATCACCGCCCACATCGATGGTTGCGTTATTGGCGAAGGTAGTGAGGGCCGGATCCGTGATCGACATCTCGAAAGCGACGCGCACCTTGTGGTCGGCCATTTCGGGGGTCACCACGAACGAGATGGTCGCTTCGTTCTCACTGCAGGCAATGTCGAGCAGACCCGGGGTGAGAAGTCCGCCGTCGCCGGCTTCAGGAACGGTGCGCAGCGTCGATCTGAACGAGCTGCAATCGATGATGACGCCCGGATCTGGCGTGTCGACGATGGTGACTCTCGTACCCACATCGGCGGCGGTGAAGAGCGGCGTGTCGACCCCCGAGACGATGTCGTTTCCCCGAAGTGTAGGAACCTCCTCGAGTACCAAGAACTTGTCGCTTCCGGTGAACCCAACCGATTCGACGACCAAGAGATCAACAGTGAAGGTGCCCGACGCTGCATTGAAGTTCAGCGAGTGAACGGAGCCACTTTCGACCTGGCCCTTGTCGACGTTGGCCGAGATAAAGGCCGTTCCTTCGACGTTCGACAAGCCATCGACAAAGTCGGTCAAGGTGAAGGTGATGACGCCAGCATTTACGACTGCGACGGCGGCGTCGGTGCCGGTGGTATCCATCAGGGTGAACGTAAAGCCGTCAGGGATGGTCAACTCCGGCGGGACGGTGAGTGTGAAGAAGTCGCCGCTCATCGAACCGTCGGGGGCAGCCCATTCCACGTCGAAATCAACGACGCCAAATTCGTCGACAGTCGTGGTCGTCAGGCTGACGTTGGTGATCGCGCCGACAATCTCAGCTGCATTCGCCGGCCTTGCCGTGTCCATGAATACTGCGAGTAGAAGCGTTAGGGAAAAGAGGAACCGAGACTTCCTGCGCGCGTCTTTCCGTTGTGTCATCGCCGATCCTTCGTCGCCTGATTTGGAGCGTTTGTCTTCCGCAGAATGCAGGATAGGCAAGGTCTATTTTAAGTGCGACTAATCACACTAAAATTAGTCGCACTTACTTCTGTAGTGGCCGTGGATCATGGTGTGACCCCATGAACCGTGCGGCGAACGGTCATGGGTCATGGGGTTTGACCCCATGCAGATGACAGCGACATCGGGAAGAACCTCAAGCTCGGCCTGTGTTCACGCAAGCTCTACTACTCCCTCTAGCCAAGCACCTGCACTGCCAGAAAAGCGATTCGCTTGTGGTGGAGCGACCCGGGGAACCGGCTACGATACACACTCGGTTCAGGGCAACCTGTTCTACAGACAACTAGTCACGTCGGAGTGGCGGAATTGGCAGACGCGCAGGCTTAAGGTGCCTGTGTCCGAAAGGACGTGAGGGTTCAAGTCCCTCCTCCGACACACAGAAATCCCTCGCCATCGGCGAGGGATTTTGTCGTTACAGAGCGCCTACCGGCGAAGTTGGGGTCATTGGGTTCAGACCCCGCATCTTTCCTCACGTGCTCGTGTAGCGTTGAGCTCGTTTCGCTGAATACTGCTGGTGGTAGTCCTCGGCGTAGTAGAAGTCGTCGAGCATGGCGATCTGGGTGCCGATCTGCCGATCGTCCGGCAACGCAGCATCGAGGCCATCGCGGCGTGCTAGCGCCGCATCCAACTGCTCGTCGGTGTTCGTGAGGATGATGGAACGGTACTGATCGATTCGACCATCCCGGTTTGCATACGGGTCGCAGTCTCCGTCGAGAACTTCGACCGTTGGTTGATGCCCCGACCAGAACTCGTCCAGGAGTGCTTCGGTCGAGATGATCTTGGGGTCATAGACGACCTGTACAACCTCGACATGGCCCGTGGATCCGCTGCAAGCGTCCCGATAGGTCGGATGTTCTGTCGTGCCACCGGCGTAGCCGACTGCCGTGCTGTACACACCTGGTAGAGACCAAAACTTGGCCTCGGGACCCCAGAATCAACCACGGCCTAACACAATGGTCAACAGACCCTCCGGCCAAGGGCCCTTGAGTGGATTGCCGTTCACGTAATGACTGTCGGCGACAGGCTGTGGCTTGCGGCTATCCACTGAGGTAGCAGAGTTCGTGTTCATATCGGTACAGACAAGCGAATAACCAGATCGTTACAGAAAGCAACCGAGTACGTGGATTGTTCTCGGCTCAAGCCAGTGCAGCTGTCTCGAAGCGGGGCCGACCTGAAGTTGCTGATCTAGCAGGTCGCCTCTGTGCCGAGGATCTCGTGCAACGGCGTTCCGTCGATGCGGTTGAACCAGCCGGGCGTTCGCCACGGAGCCTTGCCGTCGACGTTGGGGGCGCCACGTCCATCGAGCGCGTCGGGGATGTAAATCGTGCGGGTGTCGAGCGAGTAGCGGGTGCGGTTCGAGGTATTGGGGACGCTGCGATGAAGGTGTGCGCCGGAGAAGGCGAGGAGGTCGCCCGGTTCGATAACCACACGGAATGCTGACTCGTCGATCACTGGCTCGAGTAGCCGGGGTACGACCTTGGTGGAGTTGATCTGCTCTTTGCGGAGCTCGACGATGTCGAAATCTTCGCTGGTGTTGGGAACGGCCGAATCGAACGCGCCGGGGTAGATCTCCATAGTCGCCGATTCGTCGACGTCGTAGACCGGGGCCCACCAGTTGACCTGCTCGTACAAGTTCGACGCCCACGTATCTCGATGAGTGTCGAGTGGGGCAGTCACGAGGTCGATTGTCTCCTCGCTCGTACGTGGTGTCTGCACACGCGCAAGCAAGCGATCGACGGCGGTATCTTTAGCTCGCAACCCAATGGTTTCCAGGGTGGCGTGCCACAAGGAAACAACGTCGGCGTCGGTGAGGGAGGCTTCTTGATACTTGTCGAGCAGCTCCATTGCTTCGGGGTGCTCCACCATCTGGTGCAAGGTGATTGGGTCGTGCGGGGCGGTAGCGGCGACAGCGAGCTCGCGAAGCCGAGCGACGAGCTGTGCCATGGGCTCGATGTTGGCGAACCTGATTACCTCGCCGGCATAGATCGCATCATGAAAAGTGCGAATATCCACTGGCCCGTCGAGCGTGGTGATCATGAACTAGGAGACCCGTCCACGCTGGCGGTTATTCCAACGTCCAGGGCGAATTGGAGGTGGCGCCGGTGATGAGCGGTTACGCGCTGTCCGTGAGGCTGCGAGACGACAGAAGTGCCTGACGTCGTAGAAGGTCACCATCTTCCCCGGCTGCGATGCGCATGAGGAGTGCGTTTGGCACGCCGGACATGAACGGTGCGGGCCTGCGAGGATCAGAGGGTGCGCTGTGACAGCGGCATGCTATTCGACAGAGATCGCCTGTGGCCAGAAGGTACCGTCAAGCACGCACTTGAGTCGAACGCCGTCCGGTGTCGTAGCGCTGCAAAGCCCCGACACGGAACCCTGGAAGACCGATGCGGCAGCCGAGCTGGCGTCCGGGTTCTTCAACTTCCTGGTTCCGATTCTTGTTTGGGGCCTGATCGGGTTGATGATTGCTGTGCTCACACGAAGCTCTGGCACCGCAATCGGTGTTGGGATCGGCTGGCTTCTCGTGGTGGAGAACCTCATTGGGATCACGGCTCCTGATCTCACGCACCTGATGCCGGGCGGGACTCTGAGTGCACTCGCCTCGGGCGGGACCGCCGACCTATCGTGGGTCTCTGCGCTCGGCCTCACGCTTCTCTACGGAGCGGTCGCAGCCAGCGTGTCGCTATTCGCCTTCAGGAACCGCGACATCGTCAGTTGATATGCCACATTTCGTGAGGGGTACCTCTCCTATGAGCTGTTGCGGTCGGAACGAGGCTTGAATGTGGTCGGCTACAACACGTTGCAACGGTGGGTCGATCGTGGGAGTTTCCGAGCGGTGTTGGCTACGGCGACCGAGAAGTCTCGTGCCCCGGGCGGCAAAAACCGTACCTATGGGTAATCCGCTATGCAAGACATAACGCTTCCGCTATGATGAATTCATGCGTTCTCGTATCGCTTCCATGATTAGAGAAGCCCGTCAGGCAAGCGGGCTGTCCCAGGCCGCTTTGGCCGAGCGGCTCTCGACCACGCAGTCCGCCGTCTCGCGCTGGGAACGTGGTCACGACGAACCCCGACTGAGCACCTTGGACGCGATCATTCGGGCGTGCGGCCGCGAGCTCGTCCTCTCGAGCGAAGTGGCAACGAACGACGATGTCGACCGCGCTCAGATCCGTCAACAGCTCGCAATGACCCCCGATGAACGATTGGCTTCTGTCGCCAACGTCAGCACGTTCGTCGCATCTGCGAAGCGGGTCGAGTAAATGCCAGCAGCGCTCGACCCACAGTGTCTCTTTGACGTGCTCGACAAACACGGCGTCCGCTATGTCCTCATCGGGGGTCTGGCCGCCGTGCTCCACGGTTCTACAGCCATGACGAACGACGCCGACATCCTGCCCGACAACGAACCAGAGAACCTCGAACGCGTCGGCGCGGCCCTTGGAGAGCTCGAAGCACGCCTTCGCGTCGACGGCACTCCAGACGGAGTCGCATTCGATCCGCACCCGTCCCTCATCGCGTCGATGGCCATGCTCAACATGACGACAAAGTGTGGCGACCTCGACCTGACATTCACACCGTCGGGTCTCGATGGGTACTCGGGCGTGAGCGAGCGCTCCGTCACCTTCGAGGTTGGTGGCCTCCACATCCACGTTGCTGCATTGGCCGACATCATCAGGTCCAAGGAAGCAGCGAATCGCCCGAAAGATCACGCCACGCTTCCAATCCTTCATGCACTCCAAGAAGAGATCGACCGCAGCAAGCCCTAGAACCCGTCGACGGTTGGCAAACCCACCTCGATATCACCCTCGACCTGACATAGGAGGCTGTTGAATATGAGCGCAGTTCGACGGTTTCTCCGACGCCCGATCGGCAAGATCCTGGCGATCCCGATCCTGTTGGTTTCTCTTCTCGTTGCAGTGGTCGTGGCGATCTCGGTCGACGACCTGATTCGTGGTGGCGATTGCCAGTCGGCAGCATTCGACAAGTCGGCGGTCGTGTTCGATGCCGTTGTTGTGTGTGGGACCTCCGATGTGGCCCAAGGTGATGGCGATGTCTCTTCTGGAGGCTCGACGCTCTCTGAAGCGCACCCGGAGAACATCATTGCTGGGAACGGGTGAAAAGCGGGTCGAGAGCTCTGGCCGCAGTGGTCACAGGGAGCAAGCGGTCGACGGCGGTGTTTTGCCCGACTGCAGTGCGCATGAGGAG
>CAZBTI010000183.1:0-5169 GCA_964494395.1 uncultured Acidimicrobiales bacterium
CGCTTGCGTGGTCCGAACTATGCCGACCCGTTCCAGGACTTCAACTGCTCGACCGGCGGTGGCGGCGGCGGCGGTGGTGGTGGCGATGGCGCTGGTGGCACTGGAGACTTCTCGTGCACTGCGGTCTTTGGTGGGGGTACGGCCGATCTCACCTTTACTGGTGATCTTGGTACCAGCGTGCAGATTCTCCGCAACGGTCAGTGGGTGAGGACGGCTACTGGTAGAAGTACGACCGTTAGCGCGAATAGCGGCGACACCGTTACTGCTCGCTTGCGTGGTCCGAACTATGCCGACCCGTTCCAGGACTTCAACTGCTCGACCGGCGGTGGCGGCGGCGGCGGTGGTGGTGGCGATGGCGCTGGTGGCACTGGAGACTTCTCGTGCACTGCGGTCTTTGGTGGGGGTACGGCCGATCTCACCTTTACTGGTGATCTTGGTACCAGCGTGCAGATTCTCCGCAACGGTCAGTGGGTGAGGACGGCTACTGGTAGAAGTACGACCGTTAGCGCGAATAGCGGCGACACCGTTACTGCTCGCTTGCGTGGTCCGAACTATGCCGACCCGTTCCAGGACTTCAACTGCTCGACCGACGGTGGCGGTGGCGGCGGTGGTGGTGGCGGCGGAACCTGCACGGTCACGCCGCTGGGCGGAGGCATCCTGTTGTCTTGGTCCGATGAGCCTGGAACCGAAGTCATCCGTAACCGCAATGGCTTTGTAGCGACTCCGGCGGCCGGCACAACGACGTTCACCGGGGCTGGTTCGACCAACGATGGTTGGATTATCCGTCGAGATGGCGTCGATGAGATCTGCAGTAACGGTGACGTGATCACTACTCCTACAAATGTGTGCTCGGTCACCGCATTCGGTGGCGGCGTTCTTGTGACATGGCAGGACCGTCCAGGCACCGAGGTTGTCCGCAACAACGGCGGCTGGGTCACCACCCCAGCTGCTGGAGCGACAACCTACGTTGACGCAAACGGCACGATTGACCAAGGTTGGATCATCCGTCGCGACGGCGCCGACGAAACCTGCACCATCATCCGCTAATTTTTGTACAGGCTGACAGACCGTCACGGTCTGTCAGCCTGTACAAATCTCTATCCGAGGGTTGCGGAGAGTTCTAGGGCTTCGGCCACGCCGTCGTTTGCGACGTCGGCGACGATGTGGTTTGCGAGTGCCTTGACTTCGTCTTCAGCGTTGCCCATCGCTACGGGGTGACCGACCGCTTCGATCGCCGGGAGGTCGTTGAGGCCGTCGCCGATCATCATTACCTGATCCATGGTGATGCCGAGGATCTCGCAGATGCTGTTAATGCCGGTCGCCTTCGTAATGCCGGGCTTGGTGATCGAGACGAAGGCGATGCCTTCCATGATCGGCGAGGTAGCCGACGTGACCGAAAGGCCGAGTGGGTCGACCTGCTCGTGAACCCGAGCGATGTCCGCAACGGGAACGACCATCTGACCGCGAACGATCTCTTGGTGCTCTGCGACGAACTCGTCGAAGGACTTTGGCTCGAATGGGAGCCCCATGAGGGCGGCATGGTCGACAGCAGCTTTGGTCGTTGCTTCGATCGCATAGGCCCCTGCCGAGTACAACTCGAGTGCCCAGTCATCGTTCCCGTCGGCCGCTTCGATATCTCGCAATGTCTGCACACTGGCTGGCGTTAGCGAGTGGCCTCGTGACTCTTCGGTGCCCGTGTGGACAATTGCTCCACCGGCGTGGAAGACGTGCCACCCCGCTGGGTCGAGACGCTTCGCCATTTCCCACGAGGAACCAAAGGCGCCTCGGGCGGTAGAAAGGGCTAAATGTTGTCCTCGCTCGAGGGCTCGGTCGACCGCTTGCCACACGGGTTCGGTCACGGTGCCAGAAGCACCTACGAGGGTGCCGTCAACGTCAATGAGGATAAGTGGAATCACCCTCTGAGACTAATGACGGGAAAACCGATGCCCTCGCTGGAAGGCTATTGGTTTCTCGCTACGCATCGTTTTCGTGCTTGCCGCTACTTCGTGAGACAATGAAGAGTCGTGGGTGTTGAACTTCCAGATCTGGATATGAGCGTGTCGTTCGTGGTGGACGATGGCGAGGCGGTAGGTCCTCTATCGCTGCGCGAGATCGCTCAGACGATCGCAGCGGGGGAACGTTCAGACGACGCCTACGTCTGGTGGTCTGGTGCTTCGGAGTGGATGCGGTTCAACTCCGAGGGTGAACTCGTGGCTTTGCTCGCCGAACCACCGTCGGTTGAAGAGCTGCTCCTCGGTGATGAGGAAGCGCCGGTCGAAGAAGAACCGACCTCGAATGATGTGGTTGCACAGGCCGACGAATTCGATGATGCGGGCGATGTCGAACGAGACGAAGCTGAAATCGTGGTCGAAGAGATCGCAGTGGCCGAGGACCTCGGGCCAGAGGTGATCGATCTCACGGCTGAGCCCGATCCACTCGATCAGATTCCGCTCACCGAAAGCTCGGTTCTCTCCGACGTAGGCGCTCGCCTCGATGCGCTCGCATCGGCCACCCGCCATGTGCACAATTCCTCGAAGATCGACAGCGCAAGCAGTTCGCCATCGCTTCGGCTTGTAAGCAGTGAAGATGACGTCGATCTTCGCGAGGTCCAAGGGGTCGTCTCCGACGTACGGGCCTCCACCTTGGAAACCGGTTTCGACGTCATGGTGCGCCGAACCGAAAACCATGGGCGACTCCTCGAACAGGGCGCGCGGGTTCGTGAGCTTCTGGCCCGAGCGTGTGGTGCTGCGCTGAGCCGACAGGGCTACTCGGTGGAACGACGGAACGAATCCGGTGGCTGCTATTTCCTCGGTTTCGAGAGCAGCCTCGATAGTCTCCAGATGAATTTGGAGATTTCGTCGGCAGCGTCGGTAAGTGACGAGTCAGGCCATCACGTGCACCTCGTATTGTCGTGGGGCCGGACGACGGCCGACCTCGACGATGCGCTTCAGGTCGTCCACGATCAACTGCCGGTGGCCGATCGCCCGCTTGGCACGATCTCCAGTGATGCCCAGATCGATACGGGCCTTGTCTCGACTCGTGTCGAGCTGATCTGGTCGGTCGACGACTACATCGATGGCGATTTCACGATCGATCGAGGACAGCTGGAAGCCTCGTTGGATGCCACCCAGCAGGCGCTTGAGAACCGCTGGTACGACCTCTTCGAACCAGCGGACTAACGCTTCTACCAGGTCGGGTCTTCTGCGATCTGTTCGAGAAGTGTCGCAAGCGGTTGTGGCTCGGCGAAGAAGTAGCCCTGACCCCAATCGGCATTGAGCGCTCTTAGGCCCGCCAATTGCTCGGCGGTTTCGATGCCCTCGACCGTGGTTGACTTTCCGAGGGCTTGGGCCATCGCAACAGCTGCGGCGAGGACGGGAGCGCCATCTCCATCGGCTCGAAGGCCTACGAGGAAGGCCCGGTCGATCTTGAGGATGCCGACGGGGAGTTGTCGGACATACGCAAGCGACGAGTAACCAGTGCCGAAGTCGTCGATCGCAAGCTTCAACTTGTTAGCTTGCAGTTGGTAGAGCCTCGATACGACGTCTTGGTCGGCGAGGAGCGATTCGGTGAGTTCGACGATCAAGGCGTCGGGCGGAAGCGAGTGTCGGTCGAGGGCGACACCGATGACGTAACCAATGTCGGACCGGTTCAGCTGGGTCGAGGAGAAGTTAATGGCGGCGCTGAAGTTTGGGATCTTCTCCCGTAGCTGCACCGCTTCGCAAACAGCCTGTTCGAGCACCAAGTCGCTGAGTTCGTCGATGAAGCCTGCTCGTTCAGCGGTGGGGATGAACGTGTCAGGGCCGAGAATTCCATGTGTTGGATGGTTCCATCGCACGAGCGCTTCGGCTCCGGCGATCTTGCCCGAGCGAAGGTCGACCTTTGGTTGCCAGAACACCACGAACTCTTCGTTCGTGAGCGCTTGGCGCAAGTCTTGCTCGCGCCCAAGTCGTTCTCCGGCTCCAGCGTCGAGTGCTTTGTCGTGCAGTGCAGTAGAGCCTCGACCGCTTTGCTTGGCTCGCACGACGGCCGCGTGTCCTTCATCGATGAGTTGCAGAGGAGCTGTTCCCGCCCACCCGATAGTGATGCCGATAGACACTGTCGTATTCAACGTGGCGCCAGCGATCTCGACCGGTTCCTTGATTGCCTCGCGGATACGTTCAGCGACGCCGCGGGCTTCTTCGATCGAGCGAATGCGGTCGAGGACGACGATGAACTCATCGCCGCCGAACCGCACTACTTGGTCGGCTCGGAGCAAGTTCGCTTGGATGCGCTCAGCTGTTGTTGCGATGATCGCGTCACCAATGGCGTGGCCGAGCGAATCGTTCACGAGCGTGAGGTCGTCGATGTCGACGAACAGCAGGCCGACGCCCACGCCGTCGGGTCGAGAACCGGTCAGTGCCTGACCGAGGTGATCTTCGAGGCTTTCGCGGGTGTTGAGACCGGTGAGCGGGTCGAGCCGGAGTTCTTCGAGCAGTTCTTCGCGCTCTTGTTCTCGCCGGAGTGCGAGCCCGGCAAGAGCGGCGATCTCTTCGAATAGTTCGGCTTCTTGGGGGTCGAGGTCTCGTTGCTCGTGAAGAAGCACGGAGAGCGATCCGCCGGTGCGGAGGTGGCGGCCGGCGAGGGGAGCGGCTCGAGAGGCGAGCAGTCCATGATCGAGTAACGCCTTTCGGTGCTCGCGATAGAGGCTGCTCGCTGCAATGTCCGGAATGATGATCTGGGTGCCCTGAGTGAACGCTGTAGACCATGCCCCAAACCATTGGCGTCGGTCGCTGCCATGGATGAGGTGATTGATCGCAGGTTGAGCAGTCGATGCCCGAATCCTTGGGACGTCGTCGTCACCGACGGTGATAATGACGGCCGAGCAGCGACGAATGCGTTTGGTGATGACTTGGACGAGGTCTTCAAAGACGATTTCGCTTCGTCTTCCGTCGGCGATATCGCTCGCCGTTGCAGCGCGAAACCGAAGCAGCCACTCGTGATGGTGGGGGTCGGGACCCAGTGCCGGGTCAACTGCTTGACTCATGGCCACTCCATCGGCATAACCAACCGTAGCCCTGAGGTTCGCAGCGGTTATAAACCGTCGGGAACCGGCCCATCAGCTGATACCGTTTGAGGTCCGCCCGGGTAGCTCAGTTGGTAGAGCAACTCATTCGTAATGAGTAGGTCAGC
>CAZBTI010000184.1:0-5082 GCA_964494395.1 uncultured Acidimicrobiales bacterium
GTGCTCACTGCGTTGAGGGTGGCGGAGCTTTGCCAGGGTCTTGGACTCGATCTGGCGAATGCGTTCACGGGTAACACCGAAGGTTCGCCCGACTTCTTCGAGTGTGCGAGGCCGTCCATCGTCGAGGCCAAAACGCAACCGGACGACATCTTGCTCTCGTTCGGAGAGTTGGCACAGCACCGCGGCTACCTCGACCCCGAGCATCTTGCGCGTTGCTGCTTCGGCTGGACGGATCGCACGTGAGTCTTCGACGAAATCGGCGAGGCTCACGTCGTCTTCGTTACCGACCGGTGTGTCGAGCGACAGCGGGTCTTGAGAGATCTTGAGCAGTTCTTCTACTCGGGCTGGGGCGAGGTCGCAGCATTCGGCCAACTCGTCCATCGTCGGCTCTCGGCCAAATTCCTGAGTGAGGCGGCGTTGCTCTCGACGTACACGAGTCATGATCTCGACCATGTGCACCGGAATTCGAATCGTTCGTGACTGATCGGCGATTGCACGCGTGATGGCTTGACGAATCCACCAGGTGGCGTAGGTCGAGAACTTGAACCCTTTGAGGTGGTCGAACTTTTCAACCGCACGCATCAACCCGAGGTTGCCCTCCTGGATGAGATCGAGCAGTGGGATACCGCGCCCGGCATATCGCTTCGCAATGGAAACGACGAGGCGCAGATTGGCTTGGGTCAGGTCGTTCTTCGCGGCCTCGCCCACGCGAACATGGCGTTCGAGGAGCGTCCTGCGCTGCGGTTCGATCGAGTCAAGCGTTTCGGCGGCGGCGTGCAGTGCCAACTCTTCTTCGGCGGCCATGCCCTGCGCAACCTTCTCCGCGAGGCGAACCTCTTCTCGCTGCGTAAGAAGTGGCACTCGACCAATCTCCTGCATGTACACGCGAGTGGAATCGGTAGACCGGGTGGAGCGATCGCCGCTGAGCGCGTGGGTGCGTTCGCGTCGTTGTCGGGCAGCCCCGACTTCGTCACCGTCGGTCGGTGAGGGACCCTGGCTCACGATGATGACTCTGCTGGAACGCTACGCATAGCAATCCAATCGGCTAGTGGCATCAGTTCTGTGAGGTTGGTCGACGGTTCTCTCAGGTCGATAACCCATTGACGTAGATATTTGACGTCCGGTAGCAATTCTCCGATGTCTCCGCCGAGGCGCATCTCGGATTCGAGGTCTCGGGCCAAGCGATCGGCGGCGCGCCCAACAAGGCGGGACAGCACAGCTTGAGCGTCTAATTCGTCGTCTGTTGAAGCTGCTAACTCGATGAGCAAATTGCCCTCGTCCGCGCCAAGCATGTCCACTGCCTCGCGCACCGAAGGGGCTTCTCGGAGGGCTGCAAAGATTTCTCGCCTCATCGGCGTCACAAAAAACAGCTCTGAGACCATGTCGGTCGTGCCGTCTTCATCGTCGATCAGGAGGCGCAGCGCTTGGTCTTCGACGTGGTCGCTCCCCTTCTGCGGCATAGCTACCGGGGCCGCCTCCTTCACCGCTGTTCCACGACGTTTACGGGGGTTACGGACCATCTCGCGTAGGCGATCTGGGTCCATGCGACAGCGGTCGGCGATGGTCATGACGTATTGGTCTCGAACGAGCACATTCGGGTGTTCGCCCACGAGTGCGAGTGCCTCTTCGGCAGCACGGGCTCGATGTTCGATCGAGTCCATCTGGTGCCGTCCGAGTTCGCGTTCGAGTCGGAACTCGAGGAACGTGAGCGCGTTGGTGACGCTTTCGACCAGACGCTCGGGGTCGCTGCGGGACAGGTCGTCGGGGTCGACCCCGGTCGGGAGATCGGCGACCAGCACTTCGATCTCGTATTTCTGCTCCCACTCATACACTCGCTCAGCGGCAGCCTTGCCGGCGTCGTCAGCATCGAAGGCGAGCACGATCTTGTTGGTGAACCGCTTGAGCAACTTGAGGTGATCGTCGGTAAGCGCCGTACCGCAGGTCGCCACAGCCGAATTGATTCCGGCTCGGGCAAAGCCGGTGACGTCGGTGTAGCCCTCGCAGATCACCGCCGTGTTGGTCGTAACGATGTGCTCCTTAGCCCAGTTCAACCCGTAGAGCACTCGACTCTTCGAGTAGACGGCGCACTCCTGACTGTTGATGTACTTGGCGCCCTCACCTCCGGGAAGAATGCGACCGCCGAAGCCAACAGCGTCGCCACGCTCGTCGAAGACGGGAAAGACAATGCGGTTTCGCTGCCAGTCCATCTGTTTGTTGCGGCTGTTCATCTTGCCGAGACCGGAATCGGCGAGATCCTTGTTGCTCAGCTTCAGCTTGCGGGAGAGTCGATCCCACGCATCTGGTGCGTACCCCACCTTGTACTGGCGGACCATGTCACCGTCGAAGCCACGCTGACGAAGATACCCCCGAGCAGCGCCCGCGTCGGGTGAGGTGAGCAGGTACTCGTGATAGAAGTCCGCAGCCTCTTGGACATTACCCATGAGGTCCTTGCGGCGATTGCGAACCGCCCCCTCATTGGCATCGGTATAGCGAAGGGTGACTCCGGCGATGCGAGCGAGGTGTTCGATTGCCCCTGGGAAGTCGAGCATCTGGAGTTCGCGAACGAACGAGATGGCATCGCCGGACTTCTTGCAACCAAAGCAGTGGTACAGGCCCTCTTCGGAATTGACCGAAAAGGAGGGCGTCTTCTCGTTGTGGAATGGGCACAGCCCTGACCAGCGGCGACCGACGCGCTTGAGCTGGGTATGTTCCGAAATGAGTTTGACGATGTCGGTCGATTGTCGAACTCTCTCGACATCTTCGTCAACGATGCCCATGGTCTCAACCTACTCGGCTCGGGTGACATTTGGAGAGGCGGACCACGGGGTCGACTCCCCGCCACCGAACGGAGCGTCAGACACATCCGCTCTCCTCACTCGACATCGACGACAAATCCGAAAAAGGTGAATGATTTCGCTATCTAGGTGGTTTCTAAACCCGTGGATAGACGCGCCCTCTTACTCGGTCCCCTGCCTGCGGTCGTGCTCGTTGGGTGCGGAGTATCTGCAGCGGCCGATACCGCCACCGACGGGACAACCACCGCCGAAGAACCCACTCCTGCAGAAGACACACCCTCGGTTCAAGAGGTCGCTGCCGCTGACGCCACCGCGGTCGATCTCGATGAACCCGTCACGATGTCGATGACCCTGTACCTCGTCGAGGACGCCTCTGATCCGGCGAACTCACCACTCTCCTCTCGACGCACTGAGGACGGCCTGACCATCATTGCGAGAGACATGGGCGAGGTGTGGTCTCAAGCCAACGTCGTCTTCGATCCAATCACCATCGAGACGGTCCAACTCCCAACCGATGTGCTCGAAGCGATTGCGCTCGGCCTCGATGTCGACCCGTTCTTCGATCAGGTCGGCAGCACCTTCGACCTACCCAACGCCTCTGCGGTGAACGGGTTCTATGTCCGGACCGCAGGCCGGGTAAATGGCTTTGCTCCGAGCCGATCGCGCGTGTTCTTCGTGATCGACGAGCCCAGCGTGCTCGATGAACGTGTTTCGAGCCACGAGGTCGGCCACATCTTTGGTCTGCACCATCAACTCGACGACCCGGGAACCCTGATGTTCTCGGGAACTAACGGTACGGTTCTGAATGCCGATGAGATCATTGTGTCTCGCTATGCCGCACAAGGAGTGCTCGATGGTGTCCGCTAACCCGTTCGTCAAACTGCCAGCCCTCATCCTCTCGACCGCGCTCATCGCTGCGGCATGTGGGAGCACGTCGTCGCAGAACATGGACGAGGACATGATGGGTGCCGACGATGGAGACCGCATGAGCGACCCCATCACTATCGAGAATGACGGCACCACCGCATTGGAAGGCCACACGCCTCGAGGATTTGCCGGGAGCGGCGTTGGCCTCTTCGCTGGAGACAACCTCAACAGCAACTTCCCAAACGGCGAGGGCCTCCAGATACTGCTCAGTTTTGAAATCCCAAATGAGATGCTCGAACCGAACCAGGCCACCCTTACCTCGGAAGTGCTGAGCACGAGTGGCAACGTATTCGAGGCGCTCGGCGAACTCCAGGCCGCTCCTGTCTCCTACGAAGCCTTCGGGCCTGAGTTGTTCGACATTGCAACGACGGGCGAAGCCGTTACCTGCGAACGCCCAACCGAAACATCCCTCGAGTGCGACGTAACCGAAGCTGCACAAGACGCCCTCAGTAGTGAAGCCACGCACATTCAGCTGCGCCTGACCCTCGAGCAACTCTCCGACAATGACGGCGAACAAGACCTCGTGCTGTTCAACAACGGCGACTCGAACGTTAACGAACCGGGCCTCTTCACCCTCGAACTAAATTAGAGCGGCAACTGATTCCGGCTAGTCGGGCAGGCGTTCACTCAGGTAGTTGACGAGTTGGTCGATGCTCACGCGGTCTTGCTCCCGTGAGTCGCGTTCGCGCACGGTCACGGCGCGATCCTCAAGCGTGTCAAAGTCGACGGTGACGCAATACGGCGTGCCGATCTCGTCCGCCCGGGCGTAGCGCTTACCGATCGACTGGGTCTCGTCGTAGTCGGTCATCCAATGACCCTTGACCAAGTCGAACACCTCGTGGGCGGTCGGTGTCAGCGTGTCCTTCTTGGACAACGGCAAAACCGCCACCTTGTATGGAGCGAGGCGCGGATCGAGGCGCAACACCGTGCGGCTCGTATCTTCATCGATCTGCTCTTCTTCGTATGCGGCGAGCAAGAAGGCGAACGCTGTACGAGTGGCGCCAGCGGCCGGCTCGATCACGTGCGGGATCCAGCGCTCGTTCGCCTGCTGATCGAAGTATTCGATGCGCTGACCGGAGTGCTCGGCGTGCTGGGTGAGGTCGTAGTCGCCGCGGTTGGCAACACCTTCGAGCTCGTCCCAGCCCCACGGGAAGAGGTACTCAACATCTGCAGTACCAGAGCTGTAGTGGCTGAGCTCGTCTGCATCGTGTTCGCGCATGCGGATCGCGTCTTCGGGCATGCCGAGGTCGAGGTACCAGGCCATGCGTTCGGCCTTCCAGTATTCGTACCACTCCTGGCTGTCGGCTGGAGGAACGAAGTACTCCATCTCCATCTGTTCGAACTCGCGGGTTCGGAAGAC
>CAZBTI010000185.1:0-5054 GCA_964494395.1 uncultured Acidimicrobiales bacterium
CGACGCGACCAGTTCCGCAGCCAGCGTCGAGAACCGAGGTGGGAGAGAATCGCTGCACGAAATCGACCTCGCCGTGGGCGCTCTTTCCGGCCGCTTCCAAGTCGGCCCACTGCTTGTCGTAGGCCGAGGTGTCGACGGATTGCCAGCGCGGCTGCTGTTCGGGATCTTTGTTGTTCATACTTGGGTGACGAGCCAGATAGCGATTGCGCCTCGCAGCCACCAGATGATGGTGCGAGCCCAGTTTGTGCTGATGAGTTTCTCGATCATGGCACGATCGTAGGGCTCGCTGGCGAGGCGGCCGTGGAAGGGGCCGTAGAGCACCATCGTGGCGATCCACGCGATTGCGAGCAGTGCACCGGAGATGAAGGCGACCGTCTTTGCCGAGCCGGATGCGTCGAGCCAGAGCAGCAAGGCGAGGACCACTTCGACCGGAGCGAAGAGGGCCAGGGGTCTCGTGATCGCGCCCCCGTGGGCGGTGACGTACTCGGAGAAGTTCGACTTGGTCACGTACCGAAAGGCCGGGTAGATCACTAGTTGGACTGCGGTCATCAGGCCCACCATCGCCAGCGTGAAGGCGAGGTGCGCGAGCGCCAGCATCGAGATCTCCATTATCTAGAAGTTACCGAGCCAACAGGTTCGGGGACGGACTATCTCGTGAGTGAATCCGCACCGGCGGTTGTGAGAGAAGTAGACCTTTGGAATATCGCGAGCTAGATATGAAGTTCACGCAGTGACTCGAATAGGGCTGATGCCCGAGAACAGGGAATGCAGATGTCTGAAGTTGAAGCGGTTGCGAATATTGGTCTGATCGGCCTGGCGGTGATGGGGCAGAACCTCGCATTGAATATGGCCGACAATGGTTACACCGTGGCCGTGTACAACCGCACGACGGAAACGATGACCGACTTTGTCGCATCGGCTACCGGCGACCAGAAGCTTGTGGGAGCAGAGACTCTCGAAGAACTCGTTGCCTGCTTGGAGCGCCCTCGCAAGATCATGCTGATGGTCAAGGCTGGCCCGATCGTCGACACGGTGATCGATAGCCTTATCCCGCTTCTCGAAGAAGGCGACATCATCATCGATGGTGGCAACTCTTTGTACACCGACACCGAGGTACGAGTTGATCGTTTGGCTGAAGCCGGGCTGCTCTTCGTCGGCGCCGGTGTCTCTGGCGGCGAGGTCGGTGCTCGTTTCGGTCCGTCGATCATGCCTGGCGGCGCAAAGGAAGCTTGGCCCGAAATCAAGGATCTCTTCGAAGCCATCGCAGCTACAGCGGGCGAGGACGATGAGCCGACCACCAGTTGGGTGGGCAACCGAGGTGCTGGCCATTTCGTGAAGATGGTGCATAACGGGATCGAGTACGGCGACATGCAGGTTCTCTCTGAAGCCACGGCGCTTCTCCGCGGCCTAGGCAACTCGCCATCGGAAATTTCCGAGACCTTCCACCGCTGGAACGAGGGCCGGCTCGACTCCTACCTCGTTGAGATCTCTGCCGAAATTCTCGATGCCGTCGACGAGGACGGCACGACCCCAATGATCGATGTGGTGCTCGACGCCGCAGGTCAGAAGGGCACCGGCAAGTGGACCGTCATCTCCGCGATGCAGATTGGTCAGCCCATGATGCTCGTCGCAGAGGCTGTGGGTGCCCGCATTGTTTCGTCGTTCGTCGAGATGCGAGCCAAGGCCGAAACTATTCTGTCCGCATCGGTCGAAGACATCGACGGCATCACCACCGACGACGTCGAGGCTGCGGTGTATGCATCCAAGCTGATCTCGTACACCCAGGGCTTCATGATGATGGGCGACGCATCGACCGATCTCGAAATGAACCTCGACCTCGCTGCCATCGCTCGACTCTGGAGGGCAGGCAGCATCATCCGTGCTCGCTTCCTCGACGACATCGCTGATGCGTACGGCTCGAACCCGAACCTCGAGAACCTCTTGTTCAACGATCACTTCGCATCGGTCATCGTCGAGGCCGAAGTCGGACTTCGTAAGACGGTCGTAGCCGCAGCCAAGGCCGGAATCGCGATTCCGACCCTCGCTTCAGCACTCACCTTCTACGACGGTCTTCGCAAGGCCCGAGGAACCGCTGGTCTCATCCAGGCTCAGCGTGATTACTTCGGGGCACACACATACGAGCGTGTCGACCGCCCACGAGGCGAGTTCTTCCACACCGACTGGGCCGGCACCGGCGGCACCGCAACCTCGGGTAGCTACTCGGCCTAGAGGCCGTTCTCGACCTCGCACAGCGAGGCTGTATCAGAATCAGAACCACCGTTGCAGGTGTCGTTGCCAGCGCCCCCGTTTAGGACGTCGCTGCCGGCGTTGCCGCGCAAGGTGTCGGCACCGCCGTTTCCGGAAAGAGTGTCGTTACCTTTGCCACCGCTGATGTCATCGGCGCCTTTGCCGCCGGCGATGGTGTCTTTGCCGTTCCCACCGTTGATGGTGTCGTTGCCCTTGCCGCCGTTGACGTTGTCTGCACCAGCACCGGCGACGATGTTTGAACCGTCGGTGTTGGGAGAGCCGCCTGACTCTGCGAGAAGTAACAGGCATACCAGCTGAGTAACGGTGTCGAAAACACGTGCCCGATCTGCGTAATGGCTTTCGTTTGATCACTCGGGTCGCTGCCTACACTCCCGACTATGGCACTTACAGATATTGCTCAGGACCACGCGCGGATGTCGGCTCTCGTCGACGAGGGGGTCGCCGAGCTCGAAGACGAACTCGCGTCACTTGGCGGGCTTAAGGGCAAGGCCGTCTCGGCTGGGTACAAGGCTGTGACGAAGGTGAAGCCCGAGTTTGTTCCCGAGAACATCCGACGCCTGGTTCCAATGTGTGCTCCTGCGCTCGATGATCACGTGGCTCAGGCGCAGCAGGCTGGGGTCAGTATCGATGATCACTTCTCTGGCCAAGCGGACTCGGTTGCCGAAGATCTCTTGGCTGCGACCGATCAGCGGGCGACTACTGCGAACAATCAACTGGCCGTCGGGGTCTACAACAAGTTGCGCCCAACCGCGAAGGACCGTGTTGTCGCCGGGATGCCTCGCCTCGCCAAGCTCGTTAAACGCCATCACGGCAACTAAGTGCCGTTACTAGCCAGTAGCCCAGGCTGAAGCCGTTGAATTAGCACAGGAAGTGTTTGATTAGGTACTTTTAGTGGTGCGCCAGCATGGTGCTCGTAACCGAGTGGATCGTGAAGACGAAGGAGTGGGGACATGGTGACCTCAACGAGTGCGGACCTGTTTCCACGGCAGCAGCCGAAAGTGCTTCCAGAACCCGAGGTGGTCGAGCGACGCGGTCGAGGAAAATTTGTGAGCGTAGCGGCTGTCGTTTTTGCTCTTCTTGTCCTGGTTCTTGGGGGTATTGCCCTTTTCCTGCCCGGTGAAGACGAAGAACGCACAGATCGAGAAACGCTGCTTCAGGTCGCTGCGTCAAACCCGAACTGGGTAGCTGAACTTGGCTGGGATACGACCACCGACCCGTGCGCATGGGAAGGCATCTTCTGCACCTTGAACTCGGTGACTCGAGTGCTCGTCGCCGACGAAGGTTTGTCTGGTGAGATTCCGGCGGAGCTTGGGGAGCTAACTGAACTCCTCGTACTGAACTTGAACGGCAACGAACTAACGGGCGAAATTCCGAGGGAGTTTGCGAATCTCCGCAGCCTTCAAGGTCTGAGCCTTAGCAACAACGCTCTGACTGGTGAGATCCCGAAGGAACTCACGGGGCTATCGAATCTTCGACAGCTCGGCTTGAATGGGAATTCCCTGACGGGCGAGCTCCCCGCCGAACTTGTGAACCTGGTCAACCTTGAGCAGCTCAGTCTTGGGGGCAATGGCCTGACCGGTGAGATCCCAGCTGAGCTTGCAAGTCTCGCCGACCTGCGGGGTTTGGGTCTGAGTGGAAACGACCTGACCGGCGAGATCCCAGCTGAGCTCGCACGTCTGGCGAATCTTGAGCGCCTTGCTCTCGGCGGCAACAATTTTATGGGCGAGGTGCCCGCCGAACTTGCCGAGATCCTCGAGGCGAACGGCTAAACCCCTGCGGGGACGTCCACATCTGTCGAGGACGGAGTGGAAGTTGGACTCCTCACATGTTGAGGGTGCGAACACGCCGTCGGAACTTCAGCTCTCTGTATCCCAGGTAAGAGCCGACGAGCGAGAGCCCAATGGCGACGTGTGGAACCGCAGTTCCGAGCAGGAACGTGCCGAGGGCGAGCGCTGGGGAGTATCTCTCGCGAATCTGCAAGCAGGCGTAGAGGAGTCCGGATCCGCCGATGGAGAGAATGACGATGGAGACCGAGATCAAGGAGAACAACGAGAACACGTCGGTGATCGTCATTTGGGTTCCTTTCATCTCGGTCAGCTGAAGAGCTTCGGCCGAGGCTCAGGAGGTATTTCGGATGTCCGAATAACCCACGTAAACGATTGTTCAAACCCGGAGAATCGAGCAAATTGATTTGGACGTTTCTTCTTCTCGGAGCCGTGCGCTATCCCGGTTTTGATGCGAATCTAACCCGAGGTGATAATTTCAGAACTTCGGACTACTTCAAGTGCTTTTGGCGCCCGACTGGGCGCTCTAAGTGGGATTTCAATATGTTCGCTCGGTAGGCGGATATCGAAAACTGAAGGAGTTGAGCCCACGATGATCTCAACGGAAAACGTGCGCGACGTTCTTGAAGCAGCACAGGCATTTATCGGGACCAATGGAAGGGGTTCCTCAGCGGTTGCACTCGCAGCGTTCTTGGTCGTCTTGACTGGGTGCACCAGCGGAGACTCAGCAGCAAGTGAAGGGGGCGCATCGAGCGCGACAGCCACTTCGGGAACGCTGGTTGCAGCGGAAGCAGAAACGTTGCTGCAGATTGCTTCGTCAAACCAGCAATGGGTGGAGCAGCTCAGCTGGGATCTCGACGCCGACCCTTGCACTTGGACGGGCATAGTTTGCTCGGATGATGAAGTGGTCACGATTTCTTTGGCAGACAGCGAACTCACTGGTGAGGTTCCAGCTGAGTTGGCAGAGCTGACGAACCTGCAGCAGCTGGGTCTTGGAGGCAA
>CAZBTI010000186.1:0-3113 GCA_964494395.1 uncultured Acidimicrobiales bacterium
TCGTCGGAGAGTTCGACGCCGTCGACGGTGATGATGCCGCGGTCGTGGCGTTCGAGACGGTTGATGCAGCGAATGAGTGTCGACTTGCCCGAACCAGATGGTCCAATGACGACCACCACTTCCTGTTCGCCGACCTTCATGTTGATGTTCTTGAGTGCTTGAAAGTCGCCGTAGAACTTGTCCATGTGGTCCACGTCGATCATGACGTTGCCGGTGCCGCCAACCTGTGTGGCGTCTGAATTGATGGTGGAATCGCTCATCGTGTTCCAACTCCCAGTTTGGCTTCGAGCCTGCGGCTCTCTTTGGAAAGGGTCGAGGCAAAGGCCCAATAGCCAAGTGCCACGAATAGATAGGTGACGCCGAAGAGGCCCTGACCAACAAAGCCGGTCTGTGCGTTGGCGACGTCAGAAACTCGAAGGAACTCGGTGATCCCGATGATCGAGAGCAAGGAGGTGTCCTTGAAGAGTGCAATGAACTGGCCGACCATTGCGGGGATAACCGCACGTAAGGCTTGAGGCAGCACGATCATGCGCTGAACGTTCCATGCCGACATGCCCGATGCTTGGGCAGCCTCGGTTTGGCCTTTGGGTACCGCTTGAAGGCCACCGCGCACGATTTCGGCGATGTAGGCCGAGCTGAACATGGTGATCACCACGATGGCCAAGGTGAGGTCGGCCGGGCGTGAAAAGTCGACCGGAAGGAACAGCGGTAGCAATAGTCCAGATGCGAACAGCAGTGAGATCAGGGGAACGCCACGCACGAACTCGATAAAGATCACCGATGCGGTCTTGAGTACCGGAAGGTCGGAGCGGCGGGCGAGTGCGAGCAGAATGCCAAAGGGCATACCGGCAGAAATTCCGACGATCGCGGTGAACAACGTGATGTGGAGACCGCCCCAGTCTTCCCACCCAAAGCCTTCGAAGCCGATCGAGCGGACGACGAACCAGACGACGATTGCTACAAGTAGGGCTGGTCCGAGCCGACTCGCCATGCCAGCGAGGCCAGCCGCTACGTTTCGTCGGCCCATTTCGGTTGCTATCCAAGCAAACGTGATGAGGCCAAGAACTATGCCACCGAGGTTCGATGTGCCCGCGATAACGAGTACGGAGAGGACAACGAGCGTGACGCCGATAAACGGAGCTGAGCGGCGAATAGCGGTGGGAAGCCGCCAACCGAGCTCTCGGCCGACGACGAAGATCACGAAGGTAACGGCGAGGCCGATATACGGGAGCGTGGTCCGAGCGAAGCTTACGAAGAAGATCATGATGACCAGCACTGCCCAGAAGCGACGCACCACATTCGACAATGGTTCTCGCTCGGTCGGTAGCTCCTGGGTGAGAGCGAGTTCGTGAGCGGACCGGGCGATCGCCGATGACGTAAGGCTGGTCGCGAAGACGAAGACGTATCCGGAAGCCCAGAGACGCCACAGTTCTTCGCGCGGGAATCGTCCGGCCATGAAGTTCGCGAGGTTGACTCGAATAATCTCGAACTCAGAGGTGATGACCCATCGGATGGCGAAGATCGCTAATACGACCGCAAGGCCGCCGACGACGAGGGTGACGAGCGAGTTAAACGGCGACGAGAACAGGTTCTTCTTGACCCATTCGCCGGGTGGAAGTTTGTTGCTCGGTGGTGATGAATCCTCTGCGACTTGTGGGAGGCCTGTGACGGTTGAAGCTTGAGCGTTCATGGTTTATCTCCCGACCAGTTGCAGTCGACGATTGACGACGTTGCCCACGAGCGAGAGCACGAGCGAGATCGTCAGATACAACAGCGCCAGAATCAAGATGAGCTGGGGAGCTGGCTGGGACTGTCCAAACAGGTTCTGAATCGATGCGGTCAGCTCGGTAAAGCCGATCGGCAATGCAAGCGAGCTGTTCTTTGCGAAGTTCAGCATCTGGCTGATCAGCGGTGGGAACGCCACGCGGAATGCCTGCGGCAAGATGACGAAGCGGTACCTCTGCACGGTGGAGAGGGCCAGTGCGTTGCCTGCTTCTTCCTGACCCTTGTGCACTGCGAGGATCGATCCTCGGACGATCTCGGAGATATGGGTCGAGGTATAGATCACCAGGGCGAACGTCAGAGCGGCGTACGGCATCTGCATGCGGATGCCATCGGTAATCACTCGGCCTCGGTCGTCGATGCTGGGAATCGATGGTGTGATTGGCCCGCCGAGTGCGAAGAAGGCAACGATGACGACGCCCAAGAACGTTCCGAGGCCCCACAACGTCCGTCGATGAGGAGCGCCGGTGTTGTTGAACACGCTCGTTCGCCAGATTCCCACGATTATCGCAGCGACGATTGCGAAGAGCACGAGCCAGACAAAGAGCTGGAAGTTCCCAGAATCGGTGCGCTTGAGTGACGGGAACGCGAATCGCGCGTTGCTGAAGATGAAGAGGCTATTGAAAGGGGTCCAGGCTTCTTGAGAGCGCGGGAACTGGAGGAAGACTGCGGCCCACAAGAAGACGATCACGACGAGCGGCGGGATGTTGCGGAAGAACTCGACGTACGCCGTTGCGAGCTTGCGGAGGATCCAGTTCTCGGAGAATCGAGAGATACCGATGAGTGTTCCGAGGATCATCGCCATTGGAATGCCGATCGCAATGATCCGGAGGGTGTTGAGGAAGGCTTGCGTGATTGCTTCAGAGACGGTGTCGCCAGCGGTTAGCGGATTGTCGGCAATGGTGATGTTGCCGGGTTGATCGAGGAAGTCGAACGAGAGGTCGAGTCCGATCAGATCGGTGCGTGCTCGGAAGTTGGTCCAGAGGAACCAAAGGAGTGCGGTTATGAGTCCGAGTGCGACGATCTGGGCAGCGATGCCGATCGCCCCGCCATCTCTCCACAGCACGGCGCTGTCATCTCGAGCGGCACGTGTCCTGAAGAGCGTCACGGTGTCGAACGCCAGACGTCCAACGACATAGACGACGGTTGCCAAGAGAAAAAGGGCCAACGCCCAAAGTAGGAAAGTGATCATTCTTCCTCCTGGCACACTCGTGTGCGATTGGTCTCGCTCGAAGGATTGTGTGTGAAAGATAGAAGGGACCGAGTCGGCTGTCCAACTCGGTCCCTTCTTAACGCTTCTCTGTCACACACTTATTACATGTGTGTTTCGT
>CAZBTI010000186.1:3213-5001 GCA_964494395.1 uncultured Acidimicrobiales bacterium
TGTGTTTCGTGTGTGTTTTGTAGTGCCTAGATGTGTTTCCTGCTTAGCGGAATGGTGGAACGTACTGGAGTCCACCGTTGGTCCAGAGATCGTTCGGGCTTCCGTCAAGTGCGAGGCCGATTGGGCCAAGGTTGCGCTCGAAGATCTCCTGGTAGTTACCTACCTGAGAGACGATCTGGAACGCGAAGTCGGTTGGAAGGCCAAGGCCAACCTCTGCGACTGCTTCGTTGCCTTCATCGTCTTCGATTGGGAGACCGAGGAAGCGACGGATGTTCGAGTCTTCCGAGTCAGCGAAATCGCCGATGTTGTCGGAAGTGATGCCGAACTCCCACGCCTGAACAGTTGCCATGGTTGCCCAGTTGACAACCTGTGCCCACTCGGTGTCGCCATCGGCTACTACTGGGCCAAGAGGCTCCTTCGAAATGATGGTCGGAAGGATGGTGAGATCCTCATCGATGCCAGCTGCGAAAGCTGCGAGCTGTGAAGCATCCGAGGTCCAAACTTCGCACTGTCCGGCCTGGAAGGCTGGGTTGAGCTCATCGTTGGATTCGAACTCCACTGCGGTGAATGCAATTCCGGCGTCGCCGAGGAATGCGTTCAGGTTGAGGAGCGTGGTGGTACCGGTGAGGACACAGATCGAAGCGTCTGCCATGTCTTCAACCGATGCGATGCCACTGTCGGCACGAACCATGAAGCCTTGGCCGTCGTAGAAGGTGGTGTGCAGGAAGTTTGCCTGCTCAGCGCCGTCACGAGAAGCAGTCCAGGTTGTGTTACGGATCAGGATGTCGATCTCGCCACTCTGCAGGGTTGGGAAACGCTGTGCTGCAACCAATGGGGTTACGTTCACTGCGGATGCGTCACCGAGTACTGCTGCAGCAACAACTGCGCAGAAGTCGATGTCGAAGCCACCAAAGGCGCCGTCAGCATCGATGATGCCGAAGCCTGGGAGGGTGTCGTTACCGCCACACTCGAGGGTTCCCGCTGCTTGGACTGATGCGAGGGTTCCACCCTGGGTTGCGTCGACCTCTTCAGCGTCGTCGCCGTCGTCACCGCCATCGCCGTCGTCACCGCCGTCGTCGCCACCGTCGCCGTCGTCACCACCATCGTCGCCACCGTCGGTTTCAGCTGAGTCGTCTCCACCGTCACCACCGTCTGCCGAATCGCCTGAGCTACCGCATGCTGCTGCAACCAAGGTGATGGTGAGCAACATTGCGAGCAGCCGAAGCAGCTTGCTTGAGTTAGTCATTTGGATTTCTCCCTCCGTGCTCACTGCCACCGTTGGCAGAGCTCACCCAAGGGATGAACTGGAGCGTCGAAAACATATCCCGTCGATTATGGGATCTGCAAGGCGTCCCCGCCCTGAGTCTCAAGATGTGGCTGTCTTGTAACACTGTTGCAGCGGCACTCATCGTTGCCGACCGTGCACGCACAGGGCTGCATCCGGAGTGATTACAGACCGACAGCGGCTTCGTTGTTCGCCCAGTTGGGCCAGCGCTTCCGACTGGTTGCGGCCAGGCGGTGCATCAAGGCAATCGCTGCCGGATCGTCGTCGCCGGGGCGAGTTTCGATGGTGCCGTCGTCGATCATTGCCTTGATGATCGCTCGGCCGAGGTCGGTGCGGACAATGGTGAGGGTCCAGTCGGTGACGTTACCGATTCCGCCGGTCGAAATGTCGGCGTGTTCGGCTGCGAAGTCAGGGCAGTGCGTGCAACCCGTGCGTGTCCACGCGTGGCATTCCTTCAGGTTGATCTCGTGGTAGTCGCCGTTCTTCATCCAGATCTGGAAGAC
>CAZBTI010000187.1:0-4813 GCA_964494395.1 uncultured Acidimicrobiales bacterium
GGCTTGCCCGGCGCCGTTTCACGTTTTCAGTTCTCCCCGTGCTGAGAAATCGCTGATTTCTCAGCACGGACATTTCTACGGTTCATTGAGGGCCAACATGACCCCACGATCGACCAACAAGAACGCTACGAATCTGCAAACCCGACGATCTGGGTGAGCTTGCCGTCTTCGTTCATGTCGACGAAGTACACGCCATGCTGCTCGAGCATTTTGCCCTCAGCGTCGGGGCCAGAGAACTTCACCTTTGCCCGGGCGTGTGGCTGACGCTCTTCGTACTCGACCACTTCAGCGGTCCAGCCTGGAGTCTGGTTATTGAACATTCCGACGTATTCGGCAATGTTGTGCGGCGACACGACATGGCCATCGCTCCGCGGGTCGCAATACCGGCAATCTTCAGCTAGAGCCGATCCGAACAGATCGTGCCGAAGCGCTTCCGCCTCCGGGCTATTCCCCCAGCTCCTGAAAAAGTTATCTACTGCATTAGCCATGTTTCCCCCCGTTGATTGGTACAAAAGTGAAGTTATCACCAGTTTCAGGTCAGTCAGAATTGGGGGTCTAAACGAGACTAGAGCTGTGTTGTACTCAACGGGTTGAGGTCTCAGAGGCTGGAGAGCAGCTCGACGATCTGGGCCTGAACGTCATCGTTGAATCCGTAGACGAGGTCGCTGCCGGTGCTGAGGTCTGGCTGCAGTAACACAAACTGACTGTTGGCTTGCACACCGAGGGCCTGCCACGTCGCGAACGATGGGTCCCAGAGCAGGGTCGTCCGCTGGAACGCACCGTGTTCGAGGAAGTTCTGGGCAAAGGCGAAATCGTCTTGGGTTCCGAGTCCGACCACTTGGACAAGGTCTTCATTCTCTCGAGCAAACTGCTCGATCTCGGGCGCTTCGGCCCGACAGGTCGGTCAATGCGGAGAGAAGAACCAGAGCAACACGGCCCGGTCACCGTCGACGACCTCTTCGACCGTACTGATCGATCCGTCGTGCACGTTGAGCACTTCGTAGTCGAACGCGGTAGTTCCTCCGGAGAGAAGCTCCATATTGGTCTGAGCCGCCGTCGCAGCGGACGCAGCTTGGGGCGAAGCCGGCTCGGCAGAGCCACCTCCGCCACACGCCGTGGCGACGAGGGCGAGAGCCAAGAAGATTGCTGCGAATCGAGATTGGGAGGTCTTCATAGTTAGCTCCTGAATTCTACAAACTCTTCGAGCGAAGCTCGTTCGGTCCGCAGTGAATTCACTGGTGCGTCGGTGTCTTCGTAACCGAGGGCCAGACCTACGACTACTTCTTGGTCGTCGGCCAACGCCAAGTGTTCATGAACAATGTGACCAAATTCTTGCCACGCTGCCTGCGGGCAGGTGTGCAGGCCGTGTTCGCGGGCAATAGTCATAATGTTGGCCATGTATAGACCAAGGTCCATCCACCCACCGGCCTGCATGGTTTCGTGGAGCGTCAGGAAGATCCCTACGGGAGCGCCGAAGAATTCGTAGTTCTTGCGATGCTGCGCCGCCATCTTCTCGTACTCCCCTCGCTCGATGCCGAGGAGGCCGTACATGTCCCAGCCGATCTTGCGACGCCGTGCGAGGTATGGCTCGACGAACTCGGTCGGGTAGTACCGGTCTTGGCTCTGCTTGTCGCCTGCGTCGAAGGCCGCTTGCGCGGCGTCGACCAGATCGTTGCGTGCCTTGCCCTGAAGCACGATCACGTTCCACGGCTGGATATTCGTTCCCGAAGGTGCCCGGGCAGCATCGTGGAGGATGGACGCGATGAGCTCATCAGGGACTTCTTGGTCGGTGAAGGCACGAATCGAACGACGACTGGTGATTGCTTCGGTTGGGGTGATGGCCATGGGAGATATTGACACGTTGGGCATCGCCGCCGTGAAATCGCATTGTCCGGACGAATTTAAGGTTCCTTAAAGACCTGATTTCTGCTCAGTACAGAGCCCACAATGCCGATACTCTCCCTAGTTGTGAAGAAGTCCCCCCGCACCCGCTTTTTGAGTTTGGCCATCGTCTTTGGCCTAGCCGCGGCTGCGTGCGGCGGAGGCACCGATGTTTCTGCTCCGGAAATCGATGCAGGCAGCGATGGCGCAACCTCAGCAACCGGCGATGCTCCTGTAGACGCCGGCCTCTTCGGTGGCGAGTTCGTCAGCCTCACCGGCGAAGCAATCGATTTCGGGTCATTTGAAGGGCAAGACACCGTCTTGTGGTTCTGGGCTCCCTGGTGACCATTTTGACGCGCAGAATCCCCCACGGTCGTGGAGGCACAAGCAACATACGGTGATCAGGTGAACTTCCTTGGAGTTCCTGGGCTAAGCGATGCGGACTCACACCGTGATTTCGTCAACGCCACCGGCTCGGGCGCGTTCCCGCACGTCGACGACCAGTCTCAAGAGCTTTGGAACCGGTTCGGCGTCACCCGCCAGCGCACCTACGTCTACATCAACGACGACGGCACATTCGAACAAGCCGCTTACGGCACCCTGTTCGAAGATGTCGAAGCGCTAATCGCTAACTAGCGGAAAGCGCAATGCCGACACTACGCGGCACGTTGTGGTTGATGACCGCGGTCCTCTTCGGACTGCTCGTAGCCGCATGTTCAAGCTCAACTACTGAGGCAACGGCTGGGGCACCCGCATCGACGGATGCTCCAGCTGTTGTCGAAGTTGAGGCCGAAGAACCCGAGGTGGCGTCGACGACTACCGCTGCAGAGACTGTCGAAGAAACACCGGTTGAGGAACCTGCTGGCGATACCACTACCGCACCGGAGACGACCGCCGCTCCAGAAACCACGGTGACCGAACCTTCACCGCCCGAGACCGAAGCGGTGCCTGAATCGTCGCCTCTGTTCGCTGGCGACTTTGTCGACCTCGAAGGTCAAGCGATCGACTTCGGTTCACTCGAAGGCCAAGACACCGTCTTGTGGTTCTGGGCTCCCTGGTGACCATTTTGACGCGCAGAATCCCCCACGGTCGTGGAGGCACAAGCAACATACGGTGATCAGGTGAACTTCCTTGGAGTTCCTGGGCTAAGCGATGCCGACTCACATCGCGAGTTCGTCGCCAGTACAGGTTCGGGCTCGATCCAGCACGTCGACGATGAGACTCAAGAGCTTTGGACACGTTTCGGCGTCGTCATGCAACGGACCTACGTCTACCTCAACGATGACGGCTCGTTCGAACTGTCAGGTTATGGCTCGCTCCTCGAGGACGTGCAGAGCCTGATCGCCAGCTAGTCCCGACTACTGCTCGGCGGTGACGAAGTCGATCATCTGCTCGACCGCTCCCACCATCGGGATCTCGAGGTCACGGAAGGTCGACACGCGTCCGAGCAGCTTTTTCCAGAAGTCGCCGGTATGACCGGTGGCGCCGAAGTGGTCCATAACGCCGCGCTTCCATTCGGTGCCCATGGGAATGTTGGGCCAAGCCTCGATGCCAGCGACTTCAGGCCGGATGGTCTGCCACACATCGACATAGGGATGACCAACGATGAGCACGTCGGGGTTTTGGATGCCCGCGGCGATGCGAGACTCCTTCGATCCGTCGACGAGGTGATCGAGCAACACGGCCACGCGGCGACCCGAACGAGGCCCGTATCGGGAGACTCGTTCGACGAGGTCGTCGGCGCCCTCCATCTGTTCGACAACCACACCTTCGACGCGAAGGTCGTCGCCCCACACCTTCTCGATCAACTCAGCGTCGTGAATACCCTCGACCCAGATGCGGCTTGCGCGGGCCATGCGTGCAGGTGCGTCGCCGATGTCGACCGAACCCGATGCGGTGAATTGCACCTTGGGTTCGACCTCGTGAACCGTCGGGGCTCGCAAGGTGACCGGATCACCAGCGACGGAGAACGAACCAGGGCGCGGGACGTACTTGTGGTCGCGACCATGCCGATCGCGGATCACGACCTCTTGTGGCTTGTAGCTCAGAATCGCGCCGGTCGTGCCGCTGGCCCGGTGTTCGATGACCACACCCATCTTCGCCGCCAACGGCGTATATGTCGGCTTGATACGTCGAGGGGCGTTCAGATCGATCTCGTCGGGAAGCGTGCTGTAACTCACGATGAAACAGTACCCGCCACGAGCGCCGCTAGACCGGAGGCGATACGAGAACCCGCGCTAGGAGAAGAGCGAAGCAGACGACCCTCCTAGCCACACTCATCAAGATGACAGGAGCAGTAGTAGTGGTCGGCCATTCTCGAGGACTCTCAATTCGATCTATAGGCAAACTCACGAAAAGGCGTGCTTCGAACGCGCAACGGGCTGCATGCGACGCCTTGTTGCTCGCAAACATGATCTCACGCACTACTTGTGACTTTTTTGGAACCATTCATCTATTCAGTGGCATTTGCTGAATAGTCCTTCTCAAACGAGCAGGAAATTTTCAAATGAATGGACAGCGATGAACCACGACCATCGGAAGAACCGAAGTACCAAAAATCGATCTCGATTTTGGCGAAGCAATCGAAGGAGCATCGGAGCAATGATCGCCCTCTTGATGATCGCGACGACAGTGTCAGCGTTGTCACCGCAGGCCGGAGCGCAGACGATTTCGCACGGCGACCCATGCCCAAGCGGCGCCGAGCGCTCAGACAATCCTGAGTGGGGCTTCTGGCGACCAGACCCCAATGCAGACGGAACCTCGTGCCGGTTCCTCGACCCCGAACCAACCGACCCCTTCCCAAACGTAGCAACGTGCCCCCCTGGCGCCGAAGAGGGCGTTGCTCCGTGGGGATTCGACCGACCCAACAACGCATCGTGCATCTTCCGCCCGGAAACCCCAGCTCCAGCTCCAGCTCCAGCTCCAGCTCCAG
>CAZBTI010000188.1:0-4735 GCA_964494395.1 uncultured Acidimicrobiales bacterium
GGCTACAAGTTCCAAGACATCTAAAGATTTGTACAGGCTGACAGACCGCCACGGTCTGTCAGCCTGTACAAATCTTTAGATGTGGGAGAATTCTGCGAGAGTCTGGGGAGGGTGCGGTGATCGCTCTCATCGCGCGGTCTCGACTGGCCGCAAGACTTTGGCGAACAGCCCTTCCTTGACACCGCCTCGGGCGCACCGCTCAACGGCTCCCGTAGCGCCCTACGCCAGTTGGTCGTTGTCTACGAGTTTGAAGAGTAGAACGAGGGCCGGGACGACAAGGACGGTCGCAATTGCAGCCGCAACCAGTAGTGCAGTCAGCGTGGCGGGGTGTCCGGCTCCGTCGGCGATGGTGACGTTGTCGACGAGGAGCCAGGGGTATTGGGCGAAACCCCAGCCAATGACCACTGTCGCTACGGCGATCACGGCACTAAACCGTGCACGTCGGGTGTAGCCCTGGGCGAGCATGACCATGGTGAACGAGCCAGCGATTGCGGCCACGATGATCTCCGGGCCGCCTCGGCCGGTAAGGCCGTCGAACAGGGTAGGGGCGTCGCTCGCAAGGACGAAGATGCCCCCGATGGAGATAAGCCCGGTGACGCTCCCCGAGATCAGACTCTTCGCTCGGAGGTCTTCGGTGAGTTCGACATCGCCCAGTCGTTCGGCTTCTTCGGTGAGAAAGACCGCAGCGAGAAAGGCGGTGGTGCCGGTTGCGAGAATACCGCCGAGTATGGAGGTGGGGGACAGCCAGATGACTTCGTCGGTGATGCCGGCACCAACCCTGCCCGAGGCGATCGCGCCGGCGATTGCGCCGAGGAAGAACGGCGTGAACAGCGACGATCCAGCGAAGACGACTCCGGCCAGTCGAGCGGCACGAAGCGTCGGAGCGAACTTTCGGAAGGCAAAGCCCGAACCCCGGAGCACGATCCCGAGGCCTACCAGCCAGAACGGGATCGCCAGTTCTCGCATGATCGTTGCGAACGGTCGAGGAAATCCCGACCACAGCAGCACGAACACGAAGATGAGCCAAACGTGGTTTGCTTCCCAAACCGGTCCGAGTGCCTTGTCGATAAGACGACGGGTCGGTGCACCCTTCTTGGCCCCTCCGGCAAGGATGTCCCAAAGACCAGTGCCAAAGTCGGCACCGGCAAAGACGGCATAGAGGGTGACGGCAGCGAACATGACCGCAGCGACCGCATCGGCAGTGAACATTTAGCCGACCAGTTCTTGAATACGTGCTGGCCCATACGGCGACTCAAGGTCGGTCTCGCCTGCAGCCCAACGCTTCGACATCGATCGCAACACGCCGAATCCGGCGACGAACATCCCGACGTAGACAATGATGAGTGCAATGAGGGTGAACCACACCCAGTTGCCATCGGTGACGGCGTCTTCGGTGCGAAGAACGTTGTGGACAACCCACGGTTGGCGACCAACTTCGGTGGTGATCCAACCGGTCTCCATCGCAATGATGGCTCCGGCTCCCGTGAGCGAGAAGGCTCTCAACATCCACTTGTTCTCAAGGAAGGTGTCTCGATGACGGAACCACCGATACGCGACGTAGGTGCTCAACATCGCAAGGCCAGTTCCGATGCCCACCATGATTTGGAACGAGTATCGAACAATATTGACCGGAGGTTGATCTTCCGGAGGGACCTCATTGAGGCCGACAACTTCAGCGTTGAAGTTGTTCTGGGCCAGGAACGAGGCCAAGCCCGGAATCGGCACGGGGACGCCGGCGACGACTTCCTCACCATCAAAGAAGCCACCGAGGATGATCGGTACTTGGCTCTCGGTCTCTGCAAGTCCCTCGATCGCAGCAAGCTTGATGGGTTGGCGATCGGCGATTGCCTGTCCGGCGAAGTGTCCAACGATTGGCTGGATCGGCGTCACGATGGTGGCAAAGACCAGAGGCACGAGAATACCGAGACGGTGGATGCGTTCCCGGTTGCCGCGAAGCCATCCAACCGCGTAGACCGACACCATGGTGAACGCCGCCACCATGTACGCAGCGAGCAGCATGTGTAGGTACTGGAGCAGCACGGCCTCGTTAAAGATTGCGGCCCACGGATTGATGTTGACGACCTGACCATTGACGATGTCGAAACCGGTCGGCGCGTTCATCCATGAGTTGACCGACATGACAAAGAAGGTGCCGCTCATTCCCGAGATGATCATTGGCAGCAGCAAGAGTTGATGGGTCTTGGTCGGAAGACGTCCCCAGCCATATACGTAGATGCCGAGGAAGATCGCCTCGATGAAGAACGAGATCCCTTCGAGCGTGAAGGCCAAGCCGACGACGTCTCCGAACTGTTCCATGAGTCCTGGCCACAACAGTCCCATCTCGAAGGCCAGAATCGTTCCCGAGACGGCACCGATGGCAAAAAGCACGCCCGAGATCTTCGACCAGCGTTTTGCGAGTTCGAGAGCGTCGGCATCGCCCTTTACGCCCATGCGGTGGAGCACGAACAGCATTGCGGGCATCGCCACGCCGAAGCAGGCGAGGATGATGTGGGCCCCGAGCGAGATCGCCATTTGGTTTCTCGCGGGCAGCAGAGCATCGGCCAGCAGTAGGTTTACATCCATCGAGGGCCTCTCGGAGTAGAAGTGCGGTCTATCTGTTCTGTCCTCGACACAGAGTAACTGAGGGTGAGTGTGTCCCATTGGTCAGAAAGATGTTGACCTTCGTCACCAAGTGGGCAACAGGCGTCACATTCGTTCTCTACAATTAGAGCCATGACCGAGCCGGAAGGATGGAGCCCGTTAAGCGCGCCGCGGCGATCTTCATCGCCCGGATCAGGCCGCGACTCCAAGAAACACGAGCCTCTCCGTACCGGAATTGGCAACGGCCTCGTCACGACATCGTTCACCAAACTTGCTCGGGTACACGTCCTCTCGATCATTGGCGACGGCGCTATCGCTGTCGCGCTCGCAGGTTCGATCTTCTTCTCGATCGACCCATCGGAGGCCCGTTGGCGAGTCGCTCTCTATCTGATCCTCACGATTGCGCCCTTCGCTGTCGTAACGCCGCTTCTCGGCCCCGCCATCGACCGTGCTGCTGGCGGGCGCCGCACGATGATCATCGTCACGCTCGCGTTGCGGGCGGTGTTGGCGCTCCTGATGGCCCGACACATCGACAGCCTCCTTCTGTTCCCTGAGGCGTTCGCCATGTTGGTTCTACAGAAGACCTACGGAGTGTCCAGAACCGCTTTGGTACCAGCGGTCTGCCCACGCGAAGACGAACTGATCGAGGCCAACTCCAAACTCTCGCTGCTCTCATCGATCGGCGGCGTGGTCGGTGGTGCGATGGGAGTCATTCTCATCGCCATCTTTGGTAACGGCGCATCGACCATTCTGGCGTCACTAGTCTTTGTCTTTGGTGCATTCGCTGCGTTCAAATTGCCTCAGGTCCAGATCGCAAATGCCCCGGTCGATGAAACCGAAAAGCTCGAGGTCCGTGGCGCCAATATCGTTCTCGCCGCAACCGCTATCGCTGTGCTTCGCGGCATCGTTGGCTTCACGACCTTCCTCTTGGCATTCCACCTCCGAGCAGGAGATGACGGCGCCGACGTCGAGGAGCCGGGCTCACTCTTCGGTACTGCACTCGGGGCATTCCGAGAGGGTGGGTACAACGCTGAGGTCACACCCGACCTGATCGGGTCAGCAGGGCCGCCTCAATGGCAGCTCGCTGTGGTCGGCCTCGCCGCCGGCAGTGGTGCGTTCCTCGGCGCCAAGTTCGCACCGGACATCCGCAACCGCACAAGCGAAGAGCGCATCGTCCTCGGCGCCATGATTACCACTGCAGTCGCTGCGTTCCTCGGGGGCTTTGGTGGGGGTATCCAGGGAACCGCAGTGTTGGCCTTCGGCGTTGGTATCTCCGCCTCGGTTGGCAAGCTCGGATTCGACGCGCTCGTCCAACGTGACGCGCCCAGATCAAACCACGGCCGAACGTTTGCAAAGTTTGAGGGCCGATTCCAACTCACGTGGGCGCTCGGTGCATTCATCGCCGTCATTAGCCGGTTCCCGATCCAACTCGGTGCCTTCATGATCGCTATTGCGGCTGGCTTCGCTGCGGTCAGTTACGAACTTGGTCGACGAACCGATCGAGTGCAGTCGTCGTCGCGCATCGGCGAGGCTATTCGTGAGCGAGTTCCCCAAAGCGCTGTCGACAAGATCGAGTCAGCCAAGGCCGTGCAAACCGTTAAACCAGTGATTGCACGGGTGAGTAACGTCCGGCGATCGCTCTTCTCTGTCGGCAACTCGGCAGTTCTTCCATCTTCGCCGATCGAGGGTGCCTCGGGTGAGGCTGTCGAACCATCCATGAAGAGCGGGGAGTCGGATTCACCGCCGCCGCCGCAGCCAACGGCTGAAGCATTCCGGAGACGCTCCAGCGACCAGACCGAGGTCATCTCGTCGCAAGACCCAACAGTTTCCGCCAAGCTCCCGCCGCCACCTAGCGAGAGCAGCGCCAAAACGACAACCAATGGCGATGCTTCTACCGGCACTTTCGACGTCCCCGGTAGCGACGAACCAGCGGTCGGACAATCTCAGGTGCAAACCGGCCGCGCCGACGACGTCACCCCGGTAGGTGCCATGCCCCTCGACGAGGTTGGTTGGGCAACGCCTTCACGACCACAGGTCAGCGGAGACGGCGTATGGGTAGCGCCCGAAGAAACCCCCGATGGCGAGGCAGGCGAAGGCGGCCAGTTCCGCCTCTGGGATTCGGAATAGGAAACGG
>CAZBTI010000189.1:0-4713 GCA_964494395.1 uncultured Acidimicrobiales bacterium
CAAAATTCTTTTTTGCACACGCCAAAACGAGATCAACCCGGGGCCAAGGCCCCGGGTTGATCCATGGTGAAACTGACTAGGAGCTAGCCGGTGATTCCCAGAACGGGTACTACAGGTTCAGTAGCAGGAACTGCAGCAGCGCCTGCTGCGTCTGGGGTGCAGACGGTTGCTGTTCCTGACGGGAAGCCGGGTCCGGCTTCGAGCGTGTGCAAGTTCGCTACGCCGAAGTCGAGCCCGTCAACGCTCAACGCAAGTGGCTTGAAGGCGAATGGAGCTGGGCTGTCATCATCTTCAGGCTCGATCGAAAGAACGATCGTTCCGCCATCTGTCAGGTCGGTTGGGAAGGTCAGGCCATCAGGAGCATTAATGATGAAGTCCTCACCTGGGAACGGCGGGTTCGGGTCGGTTCCCGAGAAACCACTGAAGTCGTCAGGCATCGTTGGGTCGATGAAACGACCGGTCGATACTGGAACGCCGTCAATGACTGCCCATCCTTCGTAGACCCATCCTGCTGGAAGGGTTGGAAGGTCAAGGCCTGCAACTGGGCCGCCTGCAATGACGCTGCCATTGAAGATTGGGCCAACAGCAGACTGGGTAGTCAGCTGAGTACCCAGATCGATGGTGATCTGTGCAACTGGCTCGCCAGGGTCAATATCGGACGCAATAGTGGTTCCAGCAGCGGTCTCGATACCGAGCAAGTTGGTGAACCCTGGGTGAGCGCCAACGGTGCTGGCGGTGTCATCGGTCGAATCCTGATTCGCAACGCCGGCTGGACCAGTCTGGGAGAAGCCAGCTGCGCCGAAGCCATCGTTGACCTCGGTGCCGGCGTCGTACAGATCCTCAGCGAAGATATCGATGGTGATTGGACCGTTGAAGTTGCCAGCTGCATCGAAGACCTCGTAAGCCGTTGCGTCGTCGTTGCCGAAGAACGCATCGTTGCTTGGAATGATCATCGAAGCGAACGAGACATAGCGGTAAGCCGCTGGGTTGATGACATCGATCGATCCCTCGATCGTCTCACCAGGTGAGATGAACTGAACGTTGCCGTTACCAATGGTCGTCTGTAGACGGCCAGGTGCTGCAAACTCAGAGCCGAGAAGTTCCGTGTTGCCGCCCTCAGCGAGTGCTTCGAGACCAGGGGTGGCACGTTGTCCCGCTTCAAAGAGGTCGAAGTCTCCGTTGTGGAGGCCAACCCATGCTTCGGTGAAGAAGAAGCCATCCGTAGGCTGAAGGTTCTCGAAGGTGAACTGGACTGCCTCGGCGTTGCCAGGAGTTTCGATGAACCAAACACCTGAGTAGTCATCGGTGGGGTCAGATGCAGTGGTTGGAGTTGCGATCACGAACGTGCCACCTGCGCTGGAGAAATCGTCTCCGAGTGCTGCTGGGTGCGCGTGGGTGAGTTCGGCAACACAGTCGGTGATTACTCCACCGAGAGGCTTTGCATCAGCTGGTGCTGGATCGTCTCCAACTGCTGGCTCGATCGTGAGGACGAAATCGGTCGCGTTATCGAGGTCACTTTGGGTTGCGAGTGAATCACCGACGTAGGTCCGGGTGCCGTCGATCTCTGCAATCGTGAAACGGCCAGTACTTACGGGAGTGCCGTCGACAACGACCCAACCTTCATAGACAAAGTCGGGCCCGAGCGGCTCGAGGCCAGCAAAGTCGAGATCGATTGGAAAACCAGCAACTGGCTCATCTGCCTGAGCAAACGAAAGCGCAACACCATCGGCTGTTGCCGCGGATTCCGGAGCGTCGAAGACAGCAGAAGCCGAGTCTCCATTCGAGCTATCAGCCGCTGTGGCGTTCGACTCCGTCGCTGCGCTACTACACGCAGAGGCAAGCACCCCTGTAGCTAGCAGCACTGTGGCCAAACGTTTTCCTGAACTGTACTTCCTTGACGAATACATCTTGAGTGGAATCCTCCCGGTCTGGACTCGACTGCGCCGGATTGCGCTCATTCCTACCCCGAGCCGTTGATAGTGCTTTCGGCTCATCAACAGAGGTTTCAAGCACAGAAGTCAAAAGTTCATAAGTCGCAAAACGCAAACGCCCGCAAGCTCATCGAGCTTGCGGGCTTTAGTTGCATGTGACCTAACGGCCAAATGCTAGAACTGGCGCTTTTCCTTGACCTTGGCGGCCTTACCGATGCGATCGCGGAGGTAGTAGAGCTTTGCGCGGCGCACGTCGCCTTGGTTGACGAACTCGAGCTTCGACATGATTGGCGAGTGCAATGGGAACGTGCGCTCGACACCGACGCCGAAGCTGAGCTTGCGAACGGTGAACGATTCGTTGACTCCTGCGCCGCGGCGGGCAATCACGACGCCTTCGAAGACCTGAACACGTTCCTTGTTACCTTCAACCACGCGCACGTGGACCTTGACGGTGTCGCCTGCTTGGAATTCTGGAATGTCGTCCCGAAGGCTCTTTTTGTCAACAGAATCAAGAATGTTCATCGCGATGCTCCTGCGTTGGATGGCCGGCGGGCCAGCGGTCAATCCTAGGCCATGACCACGGTGTCTCCAACATGGCTGAGGTGATCGTTTGACGTATCTCGACGAGAGCGTTGTACGGTCAGATCGAGGCCGCGACTTCGACCTCTTGGGGACTTGTCTTGTAGATGTCTCGCATGGTGCGCAAGATGCCAGAAGCCACCTCACCTGCGTCTACCGGTGCCGACCAATCCCATTGGAAGGTTCCCCAACTTTGCGATGCAACCGAGAAGCCGACGGCGATCACTGCTCGCTCGTCGCGCACCGTCAACCTGTTCCCTCCCTCGAGACTGTCGTTACCCGCAGCGATGAGCTGAAGTTCCCCAGCGTTGGAACGACGAGCATCGATCGTCTTGCCGAGTTGGGGTACTGAGATCGTCACGCTGTTGGTTTCTTCGGCCAAAAGGTCGGCCAAAGACCCGGCGATCGATTCCTGGACTTCGTCCCAAGTTTGGGTTCCGGTTGGGAGGAGCAATTCGGTGGTCATATCCGCCTATCGGCGTGAGAGGACCGCTTATGAGTCTTTTGGCCTATGCCCGCCTACGAACGCTCATCGAGCGTTTGGAGCCAGACGAGGAGTTCTTCGTCTTCCGTCGTGAGACCTCCGCGGGCCTCGACCAGGTCGGGGCGACGTTCCATCGTGCGACGAAGCGACATGGCGTGACGCCATTTGTCGACCGCCCCGTGGTTACCCGAGAGCAGTACCGGCGGCACCGGCACACCCTCAAACTCGGCGGGTCTGGTGTAGTGGGGGTATTCGAGCAGCCCGGTCGCAAAGGACTCATCTTCAATCGAATCAGCGTTACCGAGAACGCCCGGTACGAGCCGGCCGACAGCTTCGATGATGACCGCAGCGGCGACCTCTCCCCCGGCGAGCACGAAGTCGCCGATCGACACCTCGGCGTCGACGGAGCTGTCGAGTACCCGCTGATCAATACCTTCGTAGCGTCCGCAGAGGATCGAGAAGCCTCCCGCTGCAGCGAGCTCGCGAGCCATGGCTTGGTCGAAGCGCTTACCCGAAGGTGTCATTGCCAACAATGGCCGCGGCGGATCGGCTTCGCGTATGGCTGCGGCAAGTACGTCAGGTCGCATGACCATGCCCGCTCCCCCGCCGAACGGCGAGTCATCGATGCTGCGGTGTGCATCGGTGGCGTGGCTTCGTGGATCGTGAAAGCGAAGGTCGATCTGTTCATTTTGTCGGGCTCGACCAATGATGCTCGCCGACAGCGGCCCGTCGACCAGCTCTGGAAAGACACTGAACACGTCAACACGAAGAAGTCCCGTGCTCACAGGTCGAACAATCCATCGGGGACGTCGACGTTGACGACCGCAGCGTCGACATCTGCATCGATGACGAACACCGTTGGTATCAGCAGCTCACTGTCGAGAACCAGTAGATCACTTGCCGGATTTGCTTGCACGGCGGCGATCTCGCCGCGATCGACGCCGTCTTGGTCGACGACCCGGCATCCAATCAGCTCGTGGACCCACAACTCGTCGGGGTCGTCGAGTGGCTCGGCGTGCAGCTCTGAGCCTCGCAGCTCGTCGGCTTGCTCGCGTGTCGTTACCCCAACAAAGGTCACGAGAAAGTCGGCGTCCTTGGGGCGGGACGACTTCACGGTCAGTTCGGTGTCGCCAACGATCATCCGTGCGCCCTTTGCGACCCGTTCGTCACGGTTGGTCGACAAACGGACAACGACCTCGCCCTTGAGGCCATGTGCCTTTCGCACATGACCGACCAAGAGGAGGCCGTTCTCATCCATAGAAGGTTCGCAAATCAGCCGACGGTGCTACCGCAGCCATGTGCGCTCTCAGTCGAGGAATTCGATGTCGACTTCGACACCATCGCGTGCAGCGGCGGCACGGGTGAGAGTGCGAATCGCGTTAGCAACCCGACCACGACGGCCAATGACTCGACCCATATCGTCGGGTCCAACGCGTACTTCGAGTTGAAGCGTGCGCTTCGAATCGTCTACGTCGACCTGAACTGCGTCCTCGTCCTGTACGAGAGCAGACACGACGTACTTGAGGACGGCTTCGGCTGTTGGAGCACCATCCACGTCGTTGGTGACGTCTTCAGATTCTTCGACGTCGACCTCTTCGGTCTCTACGTCTTCAGTCTCATTACTCATGCTTCGTCGCCCTCAGCCTCTGCCTCTTCAGCAGGCGCAGCGTCAGCTGATGTTTCAGCGTCAGCTGATGTTTCAGCGTCAGCTGATGTTTC
>CAZBTI010000190.1:0-4492 GCA_964494395.1 uncultured Acidimicrobiales bacterium
TGTGTCCTTTAAAGATGTGTCCTTTAAAGATGTGTCCTTTAAAGATGTGTCCTTTAGAGACGTGTCCTCTAGTAGTTGAACCGTCGTTTCTCTAAGGGTGCGACGGTCGAGTTTGCCGCTGCCGGTGAAGGCAGGCGACTCGAGTTGTATCGTTCGAGTGGGTACGGCATATGCGGGAACCACCGATGCTGCTCGCTGAGTGAACTCGGCATCATCGAAACTCGGTGTTGATCCAAGAATGCCTGCTACCAGCTCATCTTCTCCGGACGTCTGACGTCGGATCGAGACGACCACGTTTTCGGCAGAGCCCATCTCACGAACGAGCGACTCAAGTTCACTCTCGATCCCCTCGAGTTCAATCCGATAACCGCGGAGCTTGACTTGATGATCGGTGCGGCCATGAAAGGACAAGTCCCCAGCCTCGTTTCGGGACATCAGATCCCCCGACCGGTAGAAACAGAGTCCGTCAACTTCCTTTAACGACCGCTCGTTCGCGGCATCGTTCTGCCAGTAGCCAGCCATGAGCTGAGGCGTCGCTGTCCACATCTCGCCCACCTCTCCGACCGCTACGAGATGTTCGAGAAGGGGTTCTTCGGCCTCGGGATCGACAATCCGGATCGTCGCACCATCGATCGGAACACCAGCGGGAAGCATCACCCCAATCTCTGGGGGTGCATCGAAGATGGCGTGGGTGACGTGATTCGTTTCGGCAGGCCCAAAGATATTGACGAACCGGGCGTTCGGGCAGTGCTCCATCATCGTGACGACGACATCGGCTGCCAGCACCTCGCCGGCGAAATGGACCCAACGAAGCATCTCGAGGTTGCGATTCGTTAGGTCGCCGCGACGAACGAGTTGCTGTAGAAGAAACGGAACCGAATACCAGACGGTGACCCTCTGATCTACCAGCAATTGACTATGACTCGCCGGAAGGCGCTGGTAGGCCTCGTTCACGACGATATTTGTCGCTCCGACCAGAGGCGTCGCCCAAAGCGAATAGCACGAGATATCGAAGTGGTGCGGCGAGATGTCGCTCACGCGATCACTTTCGTCGAGACCGAACGTGTTGACGGTCATGTCCGCGTACGACCGGCCGCTTGCGTGTGAGTGAACAATTCCCTTCGGTTCCCCAGTCGAGCCCGACGTGGTCACGATGTAAGCAAAGTCATCCGGGGATACGAGTACCGGTGATTGCCCGTCGAGCATGGCTATGGCGTCGGCATCGACGTTGTCGCAACCGTCGAGCGCGACGTCGGCGCCGAGGAGCGCTCGTAGAGGATGCTTCTCGTGAAGCGCTTCGAGGCTCTTCTTCCTCGGCGTGTGGGACGACACGACCGAGATCTGCATCTGCTCGCAGATCCGAGCGAGCCGCGAAACCGGAGACGCCGGATCGAGCGGCACCGCGACCGCTCCGACCGAAACCGCTGCGTGCATTGCAACGAAACCTTCGGCCGATTTATTGAAGTGAACACCGACCCGATCCCCTTTTCGTACACCGGCGGCGACGAGGGCTGCGCAGTGTTGCTCGATGGCCAGCGCTGCCTCGGCGTAGGTCCAGGTGCGCGAGACATCAACGATGCACTCCCTATCGGGGTTTGCCAACGCTCTCTCGGTCACCAACCCGCTGAGGGTCACATCAACTCTCTTCCTGCGTGCCTTTACGAAACTCGTCGCCCACGTGGATACCAGAATGCCGCAGCTCGGTACGAGCCCGAATGGGCACTTTGATCCAGTGCTGGAACTTTTTTCGCCTCCCTTGCATAATTCTGTACATCTAGCCCTTGCGGCCAGACCGAACCGCGAGTACCTCTATTAGTCAGGATGTCAGGACAGAGGTCGAAGTTGACGATTGCCGAGTTGCCTCGCGAGAACACTTCAGATCAGTTTGAAGCCCTCGACGCGCTCTTTGTAGACGACCACCCCACGAAGGTGGCGATCGCCGAGTGGGCCCGCGCCGAACTCGATGACCCGGACCTCGTCCGCCGCGATCTTGAGTGCGAGTTTTGGACCGATGGCTGGAAGTCGATCGGCAAGAAAGGCCTTCTCGGAGGGCCCATTTCCGCGAATTATGGTGGACGCGGGACTTCCCTCATCAGCGCACTGCTCGAACTCGAGGGGCTCGGGTTGGGTTGTCGCGATGACGGTCTCGTCTTTGCTGCTACCTCACAGGTACTGACCTTTAGCCTCGCGCTCGAACGATTTGGTACCGAAGCCCAGAAGCTGCAATGGCTACCCGCTCTTGGGTCGGGTAACGCGATCGGCGCTTTTGCCATGTCTGAACCCGAAGCCGGCTCCGACGCATACGCGCTCACAACCACCGCCCAACCCATCGACGATGGATACGTGCTCAACGGTGAAAAGGCATGGGTCACCCTCGCTCCCGTCGCCGACGTCTTCATTATCTTCGCCTCGACAAACATCGACGTTGGCCGTTGGGGAATCAGCGCTTTTCTCGTTCCAGCAGATACCCCTGGCCTCACCATTGGCGAGAACCGGCCCAAGATGGGCCTGCGCACCACACCGTTCGCTAACTTCACTCTCCACGACTGCCACGTGCCCGCTTCGGCGCTGATCGGCAGCGTTGGCTCAGGTGCCAGCATCTTCAGCGCATCGATGGAAGCCGAACGAGGATTCCTCCTCGTCGGCACGATCGGCGCCCTCGAGCGAGTGCTCGATGATGCGGTCGAGTACAGCCGCAACCGCGAACAGTTCGGCCAGGCCATCGGTGCCTTCCAAGGCGTGTCTCACGCCATTGCCGAAATCAAACTCGGCCACGAAGCCGCCCGACTCCTCATGTACAAAGCCGCCGCACTACAACAGATGGGAACCCCCTCAATGTTGGCTGCAGCGCTGAGCAAACTCGCCGGCAGCGAGGCTGCGCTATCTGGTGCACTCACCTCGCTTGAGGTGCACGGCGCACGCGGATACGTGAGCGAATACGGCATCGAACGAGATCTACGAAACCTAAGCGGAGGCGTCATCTACGGAGGCGCATCCGGCATTCAGAAAAATATCATTGCCCGACTACTAGGCCTTCCAGCCTAAGTTCATTGAGGTTCCCACCAAAATGAGCCACCCTTTGCAAACAACATCATCGAAAGCGGAGAAAGAAATGTTCAAACGTCGTTCCCCCCGAATGATCATGGCCCTCATCAGCCTTCTGCTCGTGCCGTTCTTCGGCGTGCTTTTCACCAGCACTGCGGGAGCTCACGACGGGCAGTCGACCGTGATCTATTTCGATATTTTCCCCGACGGAACCGCCCAAGGTCAGATCGAGCACCCGATCACGCTTCTCAACGAGGAGTTCGGGATCGACCTCGACCCCCAGTCAGCAACCGTTGAAGACATCGAGGCAATCGAGAGTGTGATCCGCTCCTACAACGTCGACAACCTCAGTGTTACAAGCGAAGACGGAACCCCGTGGGACATTACCTTCACCGGCGGCGTTGACGCATTCGAGACCGAAACGCAGATCTACGCAGCATTCCAATTCGAGATCGAGAACGTCTTCGAGAGCGCACCACGAATCTTCGACGTCTCCTTCGATGGCATCTTCGACAACGGCACCCATTTCGCCTTCGTCGTCATGCGGACAGATCCGGTAACCGGCGTCTTCTTGAACGAAGGAAACGCCGTCCCAGGAACGATCACCGACGACAGCCCACTCCTCGACGTCAACCTCGACGACCCGAACACGATCAAGGCGTTCACCGGAACAGTGGCCCTCGGCATGGAGCACATCTTCATCGGCACCGACCACATCCTGTTCGTCCTCGTGCTGCTCATCCCAGCGGTCATGATGTACTCACTCGCCGACGGTTGGGCACCAGTTCCATCGTTCCGCTCAGGGCTGTGGCGGGTACTCAAGATCGCAACCGCATTCACCCTGGCGCACTCAATCACGCTCACACTGGGCGGACTTGACATCATCCAACTCAATGCGAAACTCGTGGAAACGACGATCGCGCTGTCGATCGTCGCAACGGCCTTCCACAACATCAAGCCCATCTTTGCCAACCGTGAACCGCTCATCGCCTTCATCTTTGGCATCTTCCACGGCTTCGGTTTCGCAGGCCTGCTTTCCGACCTCGGCGTCGGCAACGGACAACGCGTGCTCTCGCTGCTCGGCTTCAACGTCGGCGTCGAAATCGGCCAGGCCGTGATCATCCTCTTGCTCTTCCCAGCGCTCTTCTTGCTGCGCCGCACCCGGATCTACGTTCCGGCCCTCAAGATCGGATCGATCGTCCTGGCGATCGTCGCCACCATCTGGGCAATCGAACGCATCTTCGAAACCTCACTCGGGATCGACAACGTCCTCGAACGCTTCACCCGAGCTCCTCGAGTCTTCGCCCTCATCGCAATCGCAACGCTGCTCGCTGCTGGGATCCGCCAGTTCGAAGCATCACGTGGCAACCTCGCACCTCTGCCCACGAACGACGTGGCACTCGACCTCTCCGACAAGGCTCGCGAAACCGTCGACGCCTAACGGGCA
>CAZBTI010000191.1:0-4275 GCA_964494395.1 uncultured Acidimicrobiales bacterium
GAAGATCCCGAGCGATCAACAACGCGCCCTCGGCAGGATTCGAACCTGCGCTCACGGTTCCGGAAACCGATGCTCTATCCCCTGAGCTACGAGGGCTTGCCGAGAGATACTACCGGCTAGCGCGTCGGGTTCGGTCATCGAAAACTGTGTGATGCGGGTAGCCGTTTGCGTCGAGTTTGTTGAAACGGCGGTGGTTCGTTGTTGAGTGCAGGGTGGTTTTGGTGTTCTGGCAGAGTCGTTTGTAACCTCGGAACTTGATGCCAGTGCATCATTGATTTCCGGAGTAGGGATGTCCAACGACGATCCGTCTGTTACAGACGATCAGGAAAACCAGACGGGTTCTGACGGCGCGACCGCGTCGTCTGACGACCTGACCTCAGACCGTTGGCGTACACCTGCTGTCGAGGAACGCAGCGAACAGCTGATTCGGGAGCGCGAGTTCTTGGTCGAGTTCGCTGGTGAGCTGCGCGCGTTTCGTGCCGATCTCGAGCGTCAGCGTGACGAGCTTGATTCGACTGCGCGGGAGCAGGGCCGTCGTCGGATCACACTCGACATGGAGTTGGCTTCGCTCGAGGCGAACGAAGCGGATCTTGCAAACCTCAGTGAGTCGCTCACCAGCGAGGTGAACACGCTCGAACGTCGCATGCGTGAAACCATGGATTCGAATGCCGTTGCGTCTACCGAGCTCGCTGCGCTCGAACGGGAACGTGAACGCATCGAGCAGGCGAGAGGCGACCTTCGCAAGGATCAGGATGATCTGGTCGAGGCCCAGGAGCGTTTGAAGAAGCAGCTCGACGATCTTGCGTACCAACAAGGTTCGGCGAGTCGTGAAGAGCTCGAGTTGGAGCAACGGTTGGAGCGTCTTCGCCAGCAGAGCGAAGAATTGCAGAGGCTCAACGCAGAGGTCGCCGAAGAAGAAGCGACGCTGGCTGAGCGAACCTTGGAGATCCAAGATCGCTCTACTCGGATCGCAGAACAGCGGATCGCTCTTCAAAACGCGAATGCCGAGCTCGCAGAGTCCGAGGAAGAGCACGCATTGCGCAGCTCCGAATTTGGTCTGTCCGATAGCGAACTTCGAGTTCAGGAATCGGAGATGGAACAGCGCCGGCGAGGCGTGCGGTCTCAGGAAGTTGAACTCGAGCGACGTCAGGCTGAGCTTGCGGCGGCTGAAGATGAGTTGAGCACGCTCGTGTCGGCATTGGCCGAGCAACGTGAATCATTGATTCAGCAGCATGACCAGCAACGCATTGAGGCCGAGCAACTGCAGGCTAAGCAGGACGAAGAACTCTCAGCGGCAGAAGATCTTGTCTCTATCCGGTCACAGGCAATCGAAGAGCAACAGCTCGAGCTCGATACCGCTGCCGATGAGTTAGAGCGTCGCCGACTCGGTCTCGCCGCTGAAGCCGATCAACTCGCCGGGGCTCGCGCCGAACTAGACATTGAGCGAGACGACATCGAGGCCGAGCGCATTGTGTTGGCAGCACAGTCCGAAGAGATCGACCAGTTAGAAGACTCGCTCGACGAACGCCGGATGTCGATCGATGTCATCAATTCTCGCCAGGCGGATCTCGCTGCTCAGGCAATGGAACTCGAGGCCGCCGAGGCGGATCTCGCAGAACGCCAGGCCCAGTACGCCGATATCGAAGCGCACATCGAGAACGGTCATGAGCGGTCGCGACAGCTCGATGCCATCAGGGCCGAGGTCGAGGGGAAGCAGCGCACGATCGAGACTCTGCGCACAACGCTCAAGAACTCTGAGTCTGAAACCGAAACGTGGCGAGTCAAGCTCGAGATCGAACGGGATCAACTCGTTGCAGACCAACGTGATCTCGATGCTCGCGCCTCGGTAATTCGGGCAACCCAGCTCGAACTCGACGATCGGGAGAACCGCATCAGCGTTCGCCACTCGGCACTTGACGAACGCGAACGTGAGCTTCTTCGACTCAACGCCCTGCTCAATGAACAGCAGACGGTACTGAGCAACCGAGTCGCTGAACTCGAAGACCTACATCGACAGATCGAAGCCCAGTCGATCGAACTCGACAACGAATCGACGAGGCTGGATTCTCGTGACGACGCGCTTCGAATTCGACGAGAGGCTCAAGATTCTGCCGAGCGCGAACTTTCCGAGCTCGAAACCGAGATCCTCGACAGCACTAGCGAACTCAACGCACGGGTTACCGAACTGCAGTCCAAAGAGGACCAGATCGCGGAGCGCGAGCGCGTCTACAACGAGCAGCGCCAGTCGATGATCGACCGGATGGCACAGATCGAACAGGATCGAGCCCAGCTCGAAGAGGCTGAGCGGCTTATCACCCGCCTGGAAAACGAACGATCCGAGGTCACGAGCGAACTCGTTGCATTGCAGGGCCGTCGCGAAGATCTATCTACTGAGCGGGCCCGTCTCGCTGGAGCCGAAGAGGAACTCAAGCTGACATCGGAACAGCTCGAAGTCGAGCGCAAGCAACTCGCCGGTGAACGCCACGACGTTGCCGTGCAGCGAGAATCAGTCGCCGAGCAGCGGTCTCGTTTGGACGAGGCCGACGCCAAGATTCGTGAGCGAGAGCAAGAGCTCGATAGCGAACACGAGATCCTCGATGCTGACGTTGCCCGCCTTGCCGAACGCCGCCGACTCCTCTCTGATGAGCGGAGGGGCCTCTCGCAGGTTTCCCAGCAGCTCGAGGCTCGACGAGCAGCAGCCGACGCCGACCGCCAAGCGCTCGACGCCGAGTTCGAAGCGGTCGTCGACGACCAGATCGAAAGCCAGCGCCAACGCGAAGCACAACGCGAGGCGCTCTCGGAGGTACAACTTCGCGCTGACGCACTGCGCAAACAGTCGACGACGATCGATATGCGATCCAAAACCCTCTCGTCGACCGAAGCATCGCTCGACGAAACTGCAGCTGCCCTCGCAATTCGCGAAACCGAACAGAACGAAACAGCAAAGCGCCTCGAGAACGAACGTCAGGCACTCGACGATGAACGGCGCCAGATCGAAGCTCGGCGTCAAGCGTTGACCGCCGAGCGCACCAAGATCGAAGAGATGTGGATGCTTATGGAAAAGCACCGCGAAACTTCAGCCCAGCTCGTCGACTCCCTGGCTCCGACGAGCCAAGCCGTTGACGAGGCTCCATCGAACACTGAGCAAGACCGCGACATCGACCTCACCTACAGCATCGATCTCACCGACAAGATCGAGCCGACCCTTTCTGGCGAGACCCCGAACATCCGAGGGAATTCTGATGACGAACGATAACGACGGCCTCGAAGAGAACGATCCGGCTGGAGATCTGCGTCGCCTCCGCCTCCAGCACTCCTCCTCGTCACTCGACGCTGAAGAACAAGTGCTCGAGGAGCGCAGGAGGCAACTCGACGCCTTGCGCGAGCAGATCGAGCGCACCCATGAGGATCAGCGTGCGGAACTTCAGCGCATCGAGGAGGCCCGCAACCAACTCGACGAACTCGGAGCGACCGCCGAGCTTCACAATCCGCTCTCCAACGAGAACGACGCGTTAGCCCAGGTCAAGGCTGCTCGAGAACAAGCAAAATCGGAGCATCTTGCCCTCCAGGTCGAATTGGGCGAGATCGAGGAACTCAAGGCGCGCATTGCCGAGACTGGTGTCGACCATGAACGCGAGAAACTCGATGCCGACGCAGCAATGCTCGCTCGCCAGCGAGCGCAGCTCGATCTCGAGCGAACTCAGCTCGCCGATGTTTCTGATGAACTTGGCGATCAACGCGGCGCAGTTTCTGAACAGCGTGAACACGTCGAAGCCGAAAAGCTTCTGCTCGATGAGCAGCGCACGAACCTCGCACATCAACGCCAGCAACTGAACGAACAGCACGAGTTCATCTCGCGCCAGCAACAACAGTTGATCGAACGTCGCCGCCAACTCGACGAAGAAGGCAACATCCTCGACGAGCGAGCTCGCCAGTTCGATCGTGATCGTGGTGTCCTCGACGACAAGCTGGCGTCCCTGACTCAACAGCAGACCGACTTCGAGTCAGCTCAGAGCCATGCCGAGGCTGAGTCTGGCGAGCTCGCGAAACTTCGCGCAGAGGTCAACATGCGTCGCGAGAAGATCAAGGGCGAAGAGGCCGAACTCCGCAAGCATCAGGCCATCGTCAACGATCGCCGCGAGCAATTGGCTGGCGCGCAGTTGGAGTTCGACCGCAAGCAGACCGAGATCGCGGCCGACTCCGGACGGCTCGAATCGCTCCGTTCAGAGAACGCTGCGGAGAAGCGACGTCTCGACGCTCAACGAATCAACCTCG
>CAZBTI010000192.1:0-2983 GCA_964494395.1 uncultured Acidimicrobiales bacterium
CCGCAAGGGTGAACGTCCAGTACCGCCGGTCAACCTCGTGGGCGACTTCGGCGGTGGCGGAATGCTCATGGCCTTCGGCGTGCTTGCAGCGGTCTTCGAGCGCTCGAACTCGGGCGTTGGCCAAGTAGTCGATGCAGCGATGGTCGACGGATCTGCCCTGTTGGCATCGATGATGTACGGCCTCAAAGCAATGGGTATCTGGGACGGTGGCCAGGGTGGCAACATGATCGACACCGGCGCCCACTACTACGAGGTGTACGAAACCTCCGACGGCAAGTTCGTCAGCCTCGGTGGCATCGAGCCGCAGTTCTACGCCGAGATGCTCGAGCGCCTCGACATCGACCCCGAGTCGATGCCACCTCAGAACGACTCGAGCCGTTGGGAAGAGTCGAAAGCGATCATTTCCGAGCGTGTCTCCCAGAAGACCCGCGACGACTGGGATGTGGTGTTCGAAGGATCCGACGCTTGTTATGCACCGGTGCTCAGCCCCGAAGAGGCAGCGGCACACGAGCACAATGTCATGCGAGGAACATTCATCGAGGTCGGTGGAGTGCCTCAACCCGCTCCAGCCCCAAGGTTCAGCCGAACACCAGCTGGCGTTCCGAACCCACCCGATCATTTGGGTCAGCACACGACCGTTGCACTGGAGCGCTGGGGCTTTGACCCCGGCGAGCTCGAGCGGTTGCGCGAGGCCGGAGCAATTTCCTAGCCAATGTCGGTCATTCGGTCTCTGCACGACGGTCTCTCGCTGGTGGTGATCGTTGCTGGTTTCATCGCAGGCGCCTGGGCGCTCGGCGCGCACTATCAAGAAGCGCTCCGCTCGAAAGCCTTGTGGACCGCGCAGCACATCTTCCATTTGCTCGTCGTCGTCCAGGTCATCCTGGGCAGCGTGCTCGTTGGCTTCACCGACGTAAACGCTGATGGCGAGCACATGTTCTACGGGTTCCTCACGTTTGCCGGCGTCGGCATCATCATTGGCTATCGCCACCTAAGTGAGTACAAGTACTTGCTCTACGGGATCGGCGGACTCTTCGTCATGGGCCTCGCCATCCGTGCGATGTTCCTGAACCCGATCGCTGCGTAGCTGCCGAACCGCCGAGGCGCGATATCTCTGAAGTAGATAGTTATATCTATCATCATCGATGACATAGTTATCTCAAATACAGATGAGAAATGACGTAAACATCTATATACAGGATGACGATGGTTTGATACATCTAAGAGATCGGCTTTCGCGAAGCGGCGAAATCCGGTCGGTGGAAGGGGGCGAGGAGTCCTCTCAGCCGTTGACTCCAGGAGCCTGAAGATGAACATAGACCAGCAACTCGAAGCACAGTTCGGATTGACCACACCCAACCTTCGGGTCGGGCTCAGCCAGGACGAACTCTTCAACGCGGCGATCGAGAACGATCGTGGACGCGTCAGTATCGATGGCGGTACCGACGAACAGAAGGCCTACCCAACGGCACTCGGTGTCGACGGCCCGCTCGTCTATTACACCGATCCCGAGTGCACCGGCCGCCCGGTCAACGACACCTTCGCTGTTGCTCGCCCCGAGGTCGTCGACACCGTGTGGTGGAAGCCAGGGTTTGCCCAGTTCGACCCTGCAGCATTCGATGAACTGCTTCCTCGAGTTATCGAGCACCTCAATCAGCGGGAGGCCACGCTTTACGTGACCGACGTGTTCTGCGGTTGGGACCCTGAGTACTCCGAGCCATACCGCTTCGTTGGCGAGTACGCGACGCACGCCTACTTCTGCAACATTATGTTTCCAAAGAACGTGCGCGATGACTCCGACCGTGCCGGAGCTGGTTGGACCATCATCAACGCCCCCTCGTTCATTGCAGACCCAGAGAGAGACGGCACTCGGTCGAACCGCGGCGTCATCATGGACATTGTGAACCGTGTGGCGCTCGTGGTCGGCCCGGCCGACTATTGCGGTATCAACAAGAAGACCATGTTCACCGTCATGAACTACGTGCTCCCAGCCGCTGGACAGCTCACCATGCATTGCTCAGCCAATGTCGGCCAAGACGGTGATTCGGCAATCCTGTTCGGCCTCTCCGGTACTGGTAAGACCACGCTCTCGGCCGATCCAGACCGCCTTCTCATCGGGGACGACGAGCACGTCTGGTCCGACGCTGGCGTCTCGAACTTCGAAGACGGCTGCTACGCCAAGCTCATCGACCTCAACAAGCAAGCAGAGCCGGTCATCGCTGCGGCGATGTCGATGAAGGGCACCCTCATCGAGAACGTGCCACCGCTCCATGGCAAGAGCATTTCCGACACCGACCCACAAGAGTTCGATCTCACCGACGGTTCGATCACCGAGAACACCCGTTTTGCCTATCGGCTCACCTGCAACCCAGGCGTGGCCGAAGGCGCAAAGGGTCCGCATCCAGAGACCATCGTGTTGCTCACCGCTGATGCATTCGGCGTACTGCCACCGGTATCGATACTCGACGCCGACGAAGTGATGTACCACTTCGTCATGGGCTTCACCTCAAAGCTCGCCGGCACCGAGGTCGGCATCACCGAGCCACAGGCCGCCTTCTCGGCATGCTTCGGCGACCCGTTCATGAGCCAGAAGCCCGCCGTCTACGCCGAGCTTCTCTCCAAGCGCATGCGCGAACACAAGACCCGCTGCGTCCTGCTCAACACCGGCTGGTCCGGGGGCGCATACGGCAAGGGCGAACGCATGTCGCTCAAGGTCACCCGCACGCTCCTGAACGCCGCACTGAACGGCGACCTCGACCGAACCGAGATCGTCGCGCAAGAGCAGCTCGGCCTCTGCATTCCGGTCGCTGTAGAGGGCGTCGACTCGAACATCCTCAACCCTCGCAACACCTGGGACGACCCAGCCGAATACGACAAGGCAGCAGCAAAGCTCCGCACCCTCTTCCAAGACAAGTACAAAGAAAAGGGCTACAGCGACCTGGGCATAGCCGCTCGTATGTGAGTCAATCAGCAAAGGGCTCCGCCC
>CAZBTI010000192.1:3083-4243 GCA_964494395.1 uncultured Acidimicrobiales bacterium
GGGGAAGCCCGCTAGGGCTGAGTCAATACACCCGTCCCGTAGCAGAGGATTTCGCTGCTGGGGCTTCTGGGGTTGCCGACGTCGCTGGTTTCGAACCGTACGTTGATGATCGCCGTCGCGCCTTTGTTCATGGCGTCCTCGATCATCCGGAGTTGCGATTCGCGGCGGGCGGCGTGCAGCACCCGCTGGTAGCCCTTGACCTCGCCGCCGACAATCGAACGAATCCTCGCGGTGAACTGGCGGCGTCTGCCCGTGCCCATCACGACGCTGCCGACCACAAGCTGCCCAGTCGATGCACCTTCGACAAGAGGGTCTCGGCGAAGATCCGACAATGGGAACCCGCTCACGGCTGCCTCTCGGCGGGCGAGGTCCTCCTCTTGATCGCTCTCGATCTTTCGCGAGATCACACTGAGCACGGCGAGGAACGCCAGGCTGATCAACGAGGGGATGAGGAAGAAGCCAATGACGGCGAGAACCTCCGACATCAGCCCTCCAGCGGTGGTGGAGTAGGCGCGGGTGGGGCTGGCTGTGTGGGCTGATCTGGTCGAACCACAACGGCCGTGCCGTAGGCATACAGTTCGGCTGCGCCGCCGGCGATTGCAGATGTTGTGAAGCGGACATTGACGATCGCGTTTGCTTGCATGTTCATCGCGTCCTGAATCATGCGCTGCGTGGCTTCCTGTCGTGACTCGTTGAGTAGCTCGGTATAGCCAGTGAGTTCTCCGCCGACCAGGTTCTTGAGTCCTGCGCCTATGTCACGCCCGATGTTCTTCGCCCGAATCGTATTGCCGCTCACCAGGCCCCGACTCTCTGTAATCGTGTGGCCCGGAATCGTTTCGGTATTGACGAGGATCATGGGATCAACGTAGTCGTTCGCCTACGACGAATCCCTGAAACCCGCGTAGACTCGCCGTCATGCAGGGAGTTATCCAGTCCTACGATCCAGCAACCGGAGACGGCACCGTCATTGACGACGTGCACTTCAACGAATACGACCTCGCCGACGGTGCGCTCGAAGGTTCAGCGTTCCGTACGCTGCGCCAAGGCCAGCGCGTGCTGTTCGAACTCGACGCAAACGACCTTGCGACCACGATCCGCTTCGGCTCCGAGGTCGACATGGAGACCCCAGAGCTTTTACCGGACTAACCGCTCGGTTCGTC
>CAZBTI010000193.1:0-4150 GCA_964494395.1 uncultured Acidimicrobiales bacterium
CGACGACCACTGCTGCTCCTACGACGACCACTGCTGCTCCTACGACGACCACTGCTGCTCCTACGACGACCACTGCGCCGGTCACCACGACGACAGCGCCGGCTCTGACCGAACCGCTCGAGTTTCAAGATCGAATCGACATTGGTGATATTGGTGAGACCAACGTGCGTTTCCGGTTCACGACAAGCGCGAACGCTCCGTACATCGCAACCATTCGGTCGGGCAACTCGGTCGTGACGACCCGGAACGGTGATGCTTCCGCTGGTGTCCTCGAGTCGGTCACGGTCGATGGACTCACTCCAGGGACTGACTACTCCGTGCAGATCACACTCACTGGAAGTCCGAACGTCTCATCGACAACGGTTGCCTTTAGAACTTCAGGTGGAGCACCAGCTGCCACTGATGAGCGTGTTGCGTTGCAGAACCTGCGTCTCGTTTCGAACGACTCGACCCGTTTCGAGGTCAACTACGAGTCGAATATCTGCGCCAACGGTTCCTTCACGATCCGCGATCTTGGAGGGTCCGTGGTCGGCTCGAACGCTGGCCAAGCCGACGGTTGCACAACCCGCCACCTCGCCATTCCAGGCTTTTGGACGCCGGCTCTGCAGGCGGGCACCACATATGTCATCACCGTGACGGTCGAGGCGAACGGCCAGGGCCAAGGCGCAGGCAACACCGCAAGCGAAAGCCTGACGGTCACCACAGCTGGCTAAGCACCTCGCCTAACTGCAAGTAATCACACAAAGAAACTTGGTCTTTTCTTTCAACATCGGATCCGTCCTGCCGACGAACTGATCATGTCTTTGAAAACAGATCGCGTCGTCATGATCGATGACCAAGTTTCCTTCGTTGATGCCTTCGGACTTGCCTTGTCCCTGACCGAAGACCTCAAGTTGGTTGGTCGTGCATCAGACGCGGAGGTCGGAATCGACCTTTGCAACACCACCGAGCCAGACCTCGTCATTACCGACTATCGCCTCCCCGATGGCCAAACCGGTACCAAGATCGCCGCTGAGTTGCGGTCGACCGGATTCCGCAACCCCATCATCATCCTCACGGGGTTTCTCGCCCCGCAGGTCCAGCGCGAGGTCGAGGCACTCGATGGGGTGACTGCGCTTTCGAAGGACAATTCGATCCAGAGCATCGTGACGGAGATGCGGGCAACGATCGCTGGACGGGCTCGAGTAGGCGCACCTGTGGTCTTCAACGATGGTGGAGTTGGGCTGACCAAGGCCGAACTCGAAGTTCTCGAAGCCTTGAATACCGGGGCTGCTCCGAACGAAATTTCTGAGCGTCTCCATCTCTCGGTCCACACCGTACGAGGGCGGATCAAGGCGATTTACCGCAAATTGGAAGTGACCTCACTCGGTGAAGCGATCGCAACAGCGACACGCTTGGGTGTGCTCGTTCCTCCAACCTGATCCACCAACACCTCCGACCAAGACACATGCCTATGAGCGACCCAGTGGAAATCGACCTCGCTTCGAACGACGAGGATCTCGCCCGTCTACGTTCTGTCCTCTTGCGGCCAAACAACGTGGTCGTCGAGGAACAGCAGCGAGAGATCGAGCAACTCCGAGCACGTATCTCGGAGATGGACGATCTTCGAAAGTCTCTCCTCGAATTCGATGCGCTTCGTGCCCGCATCTCCGAACTCGAACATCTGGTGATCGACCTCACTGGGCGCACTACATTGATCGATGAGGTTCTCGTCGACGCAGTGACGAATACGGACCGAGAAACCGGCGAACTTGGGGTTGCCCTGCAGGCAGAAATCGAGCACGCTGTCCACGTTTCAGCCCGTGCTGACGAGGCCACTCTCGCCGATGCGCTCTACCCGGTGATCGGTCCAGCAATTCGCAAGATGATCGCCGCGATGTTCACGATCGATAAGGATCAGGACGGGAAATGCTTCTCCGTGGAGCAGGTCCTCCTGATTGAAAGATCGACCGGTCTTATGCTGGCATCGACTGCTACCAATGCTCAGGCCCTTGAAGATGCCGATGTTGTTTCGGGCATGATCGACGCGCTGACGTCCTTTGTGCAGGAGGCCTTCGCCGCATCTGCCAACGACGGCTTCTCCGACCTCCGTGTCGGGGATCTGACACTGCTGGTCGAAACCGGACCGAACGCAGTACTTGCATCGGTCGTTCGTGGAATCCCATCCCAAGACTACCGAACCGCCGCTTCTCGGACGCTTGAATCCATCCACGTCGAGTACGACAACGACCTTTCCAACTTCGACGGTTCAATCGATGTCTTCGACGAAATCGGGGCAAACCTCGAAGAACTTCATCAACTCACTCCCACCCGTTCAAACAGGTCACTCTTTGCGGTCTTCCTGATTGCTATGGTGGCCCTGGTTGCTCTACTGGCAGTAATGGGAGCACTTGCAAGGTAAGCACTTCGGAACTGCGAGGAACGAGGAAGACGTTGGCCATCCTCACGTCGAAATCAACTGGCATGCAGCGGGCCAAGGTGGTCCTGCTCGGCGCTCCAGAGGTTGGGAAGACCAGTTTGGTTGCTCGCTTTGTGCACTCGGTGTTTTCCGAGCATCAGAAGTCAACGCTCGGCGTGAAGGTCGATCGCAAGACCGTTGAACTCGGCGAGAAGACCGTTTCGCTTCTCCTCTGGGATATGCACGGCGAGACCGAGGGCCTCGATGTGCCAGCCAACTACTACTCCGGTGCCAGCGCTGGATTGGTCGTGTTCGATAGTTCACGGCCCGAGACCCTCGAAGTCGGTCACTCGCTGGCGGATCGCCTGATGGAGAGGTCGCCCGACGCACAGGTGGTCTTTGTGGCCAACAAGTCCGATCTTGCCTTCGACCAGGACGCGCTAAATCGTCATCTTGCTGGAACCGAGGTCCGACCGACCTCGGCAAAATCTGGTGAGGGAGTCGAGGAGTTGTTCGTCGATCTCGCTGAGTCGCTCTAGCGGCTAGGGTTAGCGTGTTACGCGGCGGCTGCAGGTAACTCGAGCCAGAAGACCGAGCCCACCGGCGATCCCTGCTCGACACCGATCTCGCCGCCGTACGCCTCCACAATTCGGCGGCTCAGTGCCAATCCAATGCCCGTTCCGCCTTCGGTCGAGGTAGCTCGCTCGAAGAGCTGAAAGATCCTGCTTTGATCGTCAGCCTCGATACCAACGCCGTTGTCCGACAGCTTGATTCGACAACCCCCGTCCGTTACTTGGGAGGTGATCTCGAGGTGTAGCTGGCGATCCGGGTGACGGTAGCTGACGGCATTCTTGATCAGGTTCGCAAAGACGCTTTGGAGAGGAACCTCTCGGCCAGCAACGACCGGGAGATCATCGACATCGACGGTGGCACCCGCCGCCGTCAGCGAGTCTGACAACGTGTCGAGCGCTGAGGTCACCACATCTTGCAGGTCGACCGGTTCGATTTGGGTCGCGTCGCTTTCGGCCCGTGAGAACTCGAGCAAGTACTGCACCTGCTGATTCATCAACGTAACGCCCGAGCGAATCGCATTTGAGCACTCCTGTGCTCGATCAGCGGTTTCGGTATCAAGGTCGGGGATGAGTCCTCCGAGGACCTCGGCATAAATTGCAACGGATCGCAGCGGAGCCACGAGTTCGTGTGCAGCAATGTACGCAAACTGCTCAAGATCGGTGTTGGTCGCTGCGAGTTGGTCTCGTGCAACCTTGAGTTCCTGCTGGTTCGCTCGCAGGACCGAACCGAGTTGGTCGAGACGAATCCGTTCGACGGTTCTGTCCAAGCGTTCCTCAATGAGGGTTGCGACCCGACCAAGACTTTCTAAAGCAGCGTCTGACAGTTGACCAGGGTCGCTATGTGCCACGGCGATCCAACCGGACTCTGCGGAAGGCCCGGTCACGGGGATCGAGAGAAACGAGGAAACTCGCTCATCGACGCCAGAAACGTCATCGACGGTTCCGGCGAGTTGTACCTGCTCAGACCAACACTGGTCTCCGCCAATGGAACCAATACCGCAGCTAAGGCGCAGTTCGGGCTCGCCAAGGATGACCAACTCAGCTGAGTCAGCTCCAGTAGCACTAGCGGCGAGTTCGACGAGATGTCGGAGCATGGTGTTTCCAAGCATGATTCTCGTGTCGGCGAGACCGTCGTACATTTCAGGGCAACGCCAAGATTCTTTTGGGAGGCACCAATTTA
>CAZBTI010000194.1:0-4141 GCA_964494395.1 uncultured Acidimicrobiales bacterium
GAACTCCGAGGCGAGATGGCCGAGCTGCGAGCCGAACTCCGAGGCGAGATGGCCGAACTGCGTGGCGAAATGATCAAACGCTTCGCTACCGCCAAAGTCGACACGCAACGACTGATCATGGCAAGCATGGCCGCCAACGCCATCGCCGTGATCACCGCACTCGTCGCGTAAACGTAGCTCCTCAGCTCCACACTGGCGCTGGATACAACGACCGAGCAGGTAGCGACCGAGCAGACACCGCTTCGCCTTTCGGGCTAACGTCGAATCGATGCGCGAAACAAAGATCTGGTCGAGGTTCCTGTCGCTAGTTGTTGTGCTCGGGCTGATCGCCACTGCGTGCGGTGGAGCTGCAGTCGAAGAGGCTGCTCCGGTCGCAGATGAGGCCGTCGCCACCGAGGAAGCTGTTGAGCAGACCGAAGCGGCCGACACCGACACCGTTGCCGATACCGCCGTGGTTGAGGAAGCACCCGAAGAGCTTCCTGGTGCGAGCGAAGAAGAGAACCAAGCAGCGCTCGCCGATCAGATCGAAGCGGTGTTCACTGCCTGGCAGGAAGACGCCGGCATCCCGGGTGCGTCGCTATCGGTGCGGTTGCCCGACCAAGAGCCGATCGCCTTCGGCGCTGGAGTCACCGACATCGTCACCGGCGAGGCAGTTACACCCGACGACTTCTTCCGGGTCGGCAGCATCACCAAGACCATGACCGCGGCACTGGTGTTGCAACTCGTCGACGAGGGGCTCCTCGAACTCGATGAACCGGTCGACACCTACCTCCCGGGCTGGCTCGATGGACACGAGTTCGCCTCCGAGATCACGGTTCGCCAGCTCATGAACCACACGAACGGCCTCATCGAATACGCCTTCGACCCCGCCTTCTTCGCAGAAGTGAGTGACCGACTCGACCAGCCGCTCGAGTCTGACGAACTCTTCGACTTTCTCGCCTCACGCGATCCACTCTTTGAGCCGGGTACGGCGTACTCGTATGAGACCGGAGGCTTCTTCACGCTCGGGGACGTCATCGAAACCGTCACCGGTAACCCAGCAGCTGAAGAGATGCGCACCCGCATCTTCGAACCAGCCGGTGCCGAGAACATCTACCTCACTCCCCAAGAACTACCGCCCGAGCCAGTGGTCAACGGCTACGGCCGCGACGCTGTCTACGTTGGGCTCACTGCGCTGATCGGGCGAGCAGACACCGACGGGCTGACCGTCAACAACTCGGTGCGAGACAACGACCCGGTCATCGACACATTGAGCCAACCCCAAGAGTTCCTCCAATCAGCTGGCTGGACGGGCGGAGGCGCAGAAGCCCGGCTCGAATCAGTCTCCGCGGTCTTCAAAGCGCTCTTCGACGGCACGGTGCTGAGCGACGAGCAGATCGCCGAGATGACCACGACCGTCTTCGACGCCAACTACGGCTTGGGTCTCGGAGTTAACGAGATCGACGGCGTGCTCGTCTACTCCCACGGCGGTGGCGTTCCCGGGTTCCGCAGCCAAGCCAACTACCTTCCCGAACTCGACATCACCTGGGCCGTATCGGCGAACCTGATTCCACTTCCCGACGATGCCGATGTCAGCGCTCTACGAGCCGACCTACTGCCGCTGCTCGTCGAAACCGCCGGCTGAGCGCTTCGCACCGCCGTCGTCGCTTTCGCACCTATGGCCAGGCAACTACGGCGCCGAGGCCGAGCCTCACGCTGTACCCCGCCATCACCAGCCAGAACATCGCCGCGAAACCAATCTCGCCGGTTCGACTGTTGTTCTCGCCCGCTCCAGTTTCAACAATCGAGCGGTGTTGGCATAGGTTGATCTAACTAGTCGCACGGCGACGACAACCGAGAAGAGCGTTAGGAGGCGGTACTCCATGGCGAAGATGATCCCACCATTCATCAGCCCGAACGCGCCTCCCGGCGAGAAGAAGCTGTTCCACTGGCTATCTGATTTCGGGGATCCCGAATGGATTGCCTTTCACGATCAACACGTGATCTCAAAGACCGACCGGGAGACTCAGGTCGACTTCATCGTCGTTGTGCCCGGGATCGGCGTGCTGGTCATTGAAGTGAAATCGCATTCGTCGGTTTCGATGAGTGACGACGGCCAGTGGGTTCTTGGCAAGCAGCCGTGGTCTCGAAGCCCAGACGAACAAGCCCGCACTGCCCAACACGTCTTCTTTCGGCGTCTGAAAGAGACCATGAGGCCCGCCAGCCCAAACTTCCCCATCGTCGGGACGATTTGGTTTACCCACACCGACTTCCCCCACAAGCGCATCGATGCTTCACAGCTCAAGACGTTGGTCGGACCCCTCGATCAGCGCAACTGGGCCAACCCGAGAGCCGCAATCCTTTCCACCATCGAGCAGGGAAAACACCTGCTTGTCGAAAACCGTCAGAAGGGCACCTTCCAATGGAGTGCGCTCGACTCCGAACGCCCCAACCGGTACGACATCGAACACATCAAGGGAGCCTTGCTTCCGCTGAAGTCAACACGGATAGGGCACGCAATAGGCGCCCCAAGAACGACCGGAGGAGGGCTCGCACTCGACGTCGCTACCGTTGTTCAGCCCCCGCCCTCAACCCAGCGCGTGCGGGCTCACGACTACCGCTTGCCCGCGAGGACCAGCAGAGTGAGTCGCAAGAACAGGCGGCTGCTCATACTGGTTTCGATCATGGCGTTCTGCGTCGTCGCAGCTACGTTCATGCTCGTCCTCGCCGTGGACGTCGCGTTCGCCTGATCGGCGCTACTGCGCAGCCGACGCGCCGCGTTGTTTGAGTACAGCGTCATTCAAAACGGTGATGAGATTGTGACTGCGTTTCCAACAAGTGGAATCTGCTACAAAACGTGACCATCTCAAGACGGCTGCAGCATTGAGTGCCAAACGAGAGCTCCTCCCCCACTCGTTATGTAACCCCAAAACCACAGGACGGCTAGTTGGCTAAGTGGGTCCAGTATCCCATTAGCCAACTAGCCGTCGCTGTTAGATCTGGCGTCGGCGAGCTCCTCCGCGCACTGTTGCTATTGTTCCCGACCCTGTTACCAACAGGACGAGAGCCATGAGTAGCAGGTAGTTGGAGCTCAGACCCGTGAAGGCCAACACCGGAATAGTGCCATCGGTATTAGCCGCCTCAGTCAGCACGAGACCAAAGTCGGCGTTGGTGATATCGACACCGTTGACCATGGTGATCACATCGGTGAAGCCGTCGGCGTCAACACCACCTCCCGCTGACAGGCTGCTGCCATCGGGAGCGGTGAGCTTCATTCGGTAGTCGCCGGGCGGCACTTCAAAGCTGTACGAGCCGTCAGCATCTGTAGTGGCGAAAACTGGCTGGCCATTCGCATCAGTAACCGGAGTGCCGTCGGCATTGAACAACTGGATGAGCACGCCAGCGCGGACAGTTTCATCGGCGTCCAACTGACCATCGCCATCGATGTCATCCCAAATGACACCTGACAAGTCCTGAGTCGGAGCGAATCCCATATCGAGCGTGAAATCGTCCACACCTGCAGCGACTGAAATTGCCGCGATCAAACCAGAGCTGTCACCGTCAGAATCTGTTGCGTCATCTGCCGTCGAGTTCGATGGCGATGCCACAAAGCCCTCCGGTTGGATGAACTGCAGCTGATAGTTGCCGGGTTCGACTTCGAAGATGTACTCACCTTCAGCGTCGGTGACCGTGGCAACTGGGTCTCCGTTCTCGTCGAGGACAGGATCGCCGTTCTCGTCCAACAATTCGACCACGACTCCAGCCAATGGTGGCTCGTCGTCGTCCTGGATTCCATCGTTGTTGAGGTCGTTCCAGACGTAGTTGCCGATTTCGACAAGAGGGCTCTGAACGATTCCCGCATCCCACGAGTAATCGTCGACAATGCCATCACCATCAGTGTCGGTGAGCAGCGACGGATCGGATACGTCGATCACACTCGTGAGGCCAGTGATTGGATCAGCGTCCGAATCAAGCGCATCATCACCAGCATCATTCGCCGTCAGCACAAAGCCCGCAGGCAACGTGTCGGTGTCGAACTCGATGATGTACTCACCAGGAGCAACATCAAAGAAGTACTCACCGGCCGCATCCGTCGTCGCCGTAACGGGGTTGCCATCAGCGTCGACGATTGGATCACCATCAGCGTCGAGGAGATTCACCA
>CAZBTI010000195.1:0-2021 GCA_964494395.1 uncultured Acidimicrobiales bacterium
CGTGAGTAGCGCTCGTAGTGTTGGTACAGGATCTATGTCGGCTGCATCTAGGGGCGGCTGGTGCGGTTGAAGGTCAATGCTCATTGCGTCAGCACCTCGACTTGTGTCGTTGTCCGTCGTTCTGGCAGAGGTTCGGGCCGTAGATCGAGGCGACGAAGTAGCTGAGCGTTTGCGGCGACGATCATGGTCGATGCGCTCATTGCGATCGCTGCTGCCGCGGGTGGCAAGTTGATACCGGCAAACGCAAAGGCGCCGGCGGCGATCGGGATGGCAAGGAGGTTGTATCCGGTGGCCCAGATCAGGTTCTGTCGCATCTTTGCGTAGGTCGCGCTGGACAGGTCGATGACACCGGTGACCCCGCGGGGGTCGCCGGACGCGAGTACGACACCGGCTGATTCAATGGCGACGTCGGTGCCAGCGCCGATCGCGATGCCGACGTCGGCTCGTGCGAGGGCGGGGGCGTCGTTGACGCCGTCACCGACCATGGCGACGGTGCGTCCTCGTTGCTGGAGTTCGGAGACTTTGGAGTCTTTGTCTTGAGGGAGAACTTCGGCGAAGACTTCATCGATGCCGAGCTTGGTGGCCACCGCGTCGGCGACCTGTTGAGCGTCTCCTGTGATGAGTACGACTTGTTTGGCCCGTTTGTGGAGTTCGTCGACGGCGATTTTGGATTCGGGACGGACTTCGTCGGCGAGGGTGAGAGCGCCGATGACCCTGTGGTCGCGAACGATGAAGAGGACGGAGCCGCCTTGGTCTCGCCAGTTGGTGAGAGTGGGTCGTAGCTCTGTGGGTTCGGCGGCGTTGAGGTGGGCCAGCAGCGCGGGCCCGCCGACGGCGACTTGTTGGCCGTTGACCGTTCCTCGTACGCCGCGTCCTGTCAGGGCGGTGAGATCTGTTGCGGCTGGAATGTCGCCGAGCTCTTCGCCGGCCGCGACGATCGCTCGAGCGACCGGGTGTTCACTGTCGGACTCGACGGCGGCGGCGAGGGCCAGCACGTGATCTCGATCGAGACCGTCAGCAGCGACGTAGTCGACGACGGCATGGTTGCCTTTCGTGAGCGTCCCGGTCTTGTCAAAGAGAACGGTATCGACGGTTCGCATTCGTTCGAGGGCAAGGCGGTTCTTGACGAGAATGCCTGCTTGGGCCGAGGTCGCGGTCGAGATTGATGTGACGAGTGGGATCGCCAGGCCGAGAGCATGCGGGCACGCAATGACGAGAACGGTGACGGTGCGAATGACGCCTTCGGATGGTTGGCCGACGAGTATCCAAGCGATCATGGTGATGAGGGCAGCGGCAGTGGCGATGTAGAACAGGGCTGCGGCTGCACGGTCGGCGAGCGCTTGGGCGCGGGATTGCGATGATTGAGCGTCGGCGACAAGTCGCTGGATGCCGGCGATGGCTGTGTCCTCGCCAAGAGCATCGATTCGAACGCGTACAGACGAGTCGGTTGACACCGTGCCTGCGACAACGCTCTCACCGTCCGATCGCGTAACCGTGCGTGACTCACCGGTGATCATGGATTCGTCGAATGCTGCACGCCCGTCGGTTATGGTGCCGTCGGCTGGGACTCGGCCGCCCGGGCGCACCAGGACGATGTCGTTGAGGACAAGCTCGCCGATTGCGACCTCCTCGATGTTGTCGCCCGTGATTCGTTCGGCGGTATCGGGAAGCAGTTCGGCAAGGGCGGCGAGTGCGCCTCGTGCTTGCCCGATGGCTTTCATCTCTTGCCAGTGTCCGAGGAGCATGACCACTATGAGCGCGGCGAGTTCCCACCAGAAGTCAAGGTCGCCCCATCCCAGCGATGATGCGAGCGAGGACACGTAGGCGACGGTGATCGCCAACGTGATGAGCAGCATCATCCCTGGTTGACGATTCCGTACCTCAGCGAGTCCGCCAGCGAGGAATGGGCGTCCTCCCCAGAGATAGATGGCGGTGCCGATGACGGGTGCTACCCACGCTCCCCAGCTGGCGTCGATGGAGTAGCCGAACCAATCCTGGATTTGAGCGGAGAAGACCAGCAC
>CAZBTI010000195.1:2121-4031 GCA_964494395.1 uncultured Acidimicrobiales bacterium
GCCAGTCTGTGTCCTCGATCAGGAGATCCATTGCGTCCCGGTACGCAGGCCAGGTGTGCAGTGATGCTGCGGTCGAGATCGGCCATGGGAGACTTGGGGTCACGAGCCCAGCGGTGATCCCTGCTGGTCGGCGGTGCGCGCAATTGATGTGGCAGGCGCGCTTGGCCCACTTGGTGTTGGCGACGAAGGCCCGTGCCATTGGGCCAGCTGAAGCGATCGTGGCGGCAACCGCCCTTGCGTCGGGGTAGATGGGAGGCCCGAAGCAAGCGATCGACGTGATCTGCTCGCTGCGTCGCTCGAGCCACCGAAGCGCCAGCGCTGACCCCATCGAGTGGGCGCCGATGGTGATCGGCTGATCGGAGAGGCCCAATTCGTCGAGTGCGCTATCGAGTGCGTCAAGGTGGTCCTTTGGTGTGAAGCTGTCTCGACGTTCGTCGAGTGAACGACCGAATCCGAGGAGGTCGGGCACGACTACGGTCGAGTCGTCGGCGAGGGCGTCGAAGTGCCGGCCGAAGATGTCGCCAGTTGCGACGAGGCCGTGGAGCAGAACCGTGGTGTGATCGCCCGAGCCCGCAGTGCGGACATGAAGCTGTCCGGCCGTGGTTCGTGGCAATACGCTTGGTTGCCATCGGCGCACCGCCTGGGATCGGAGATGTGTTTGGGCCCACCAGGCGGCGCCTATACCAAGCCCGGCAAGTGCTGCGGTTTTCAACGCTGCGGGGGGAGGTAGACGTCGGACCAGCTCAGGCCGTTGTCGTCGCTTGCGTAGATGGCTCCTCCATGCACCGTGAGCCACCAGCGGTCATCGTCGACGTGAAGCGTCTCGATCTCTTCGAGTTGGGTGTCGACGTCGGCCCATGTCGCGTCGAGTGATGGCGCGGTCCAGATCGTGCCTGTTTCTCCAGCTCCGACAAGGCGTCCCTGCTCGGGCCATTCGATCTCGATCATCGGCGGGGCCCCGTCGATTTGGGTCCACGTACGGGCGCCGTCGGCGCTTGCCCAGAGTTGTCCTTCATAGTCGGTGGCGACGAGGGAGCTGGTGTCGATCGGGTTCACCGCGAGATCTCTTGCGGTGAGGGCACCGAGCTCGATCCAGTTTCCCTCGGGTTGGCGGAGCATGATCGTTCCCTGAGCGTCTGCGGCATAGATGCCGATGTCGGTTGGGACGAGTGCGTGGAAGTCTCGTGTGCCGAGCAACGCTTGCTCGACGTCCCACGTGATGCCCATGTCGCTACTTCGAGCGAGCCCAAGATGCGGCGGATGGTCTTCGACTCGATACTTCTCAAGACGGAGGTCCGGATGTCCACTGGCGAGAAGTCCGTCGGCGTCCGACGTCATTGACATGAGGTCGTGTTGCTCGGTGCCGACAAGCACTGCTCGATTGACGGCGTCGATTCGGTACAGGCCGCTGTGGCTCGCGACCAGTAGCTCACCGTCATCGGCGACGACGAGGTCATGAATGTGGCCGAGGGCGCCAGCTTCGGCGACGAGTTCGTCGCTGTCGCTGCTACACGCGGTGGCGAACAGCAGAACGGAAAGGGTGGCGGCAAGCGTGCGGAAGGGGGTCATCTCGTTCCACGCTACGGGTTCCCCTTGGCTGGAAGGTCAAGTAGGATTCCGTGCATGAAGATCGGTGAGCTCGGCGACCAGTGTGGTGTGACCACCAAGACAATTCGGTACTACGAATCGATCGGGCTGCTCGACGAGCCAGCCCGGACGGCAAGTGGCTATCGCGACTACGGAGAAGATGCTGTCGAGCGTCTGCGGTTCATCCGTGATGCCCAATCGACAGGGCTTACATTGGCCGAGATCTCTTCGGTGCTCGAGCTGAAGGGCGCTGGAGAACGTTCATGCGCGCATACGAGCGCACTGATCGATGCCCATCTGCTCTCCATCGATGCGCAGATCGA
>CAZBTI010000196.1:0-3970 GCA_964494395.1 uncultured Acidimicrobiales bacterium
TGGAAGAGGCCCTCGCGCTCGGTTTGCTTACGCCGCCTCAGGCGCACCGCCTCCGTGGCTCTGGAACGGCCCCCGGAGGGGACGGTGGGCGCTCGATGTGAACGTACGGGTGGGCCGGGAGTACTGTTTGCGGCCGTATGGCCAATGCATTCGACTCCGACACCTTCCGCTCGGTAGTCATCACTTTTCGAGACGCACTCATCGCAAACAAGGCGGTGATCAACGCCCTCAACGTGTACCCGGTGCCCGACGGCGACACTGGCACCAACATGTCGCTCACCCTCGAATCGGTCGTCGACGGACTCCCCGAAGCAGGCGCCACGATGGCCGAGGTGTGCCAAGCCGTAGCCCATGGATCGCTCATGGGGGCGCGAGGCAACTCGGGCGTCATCATGAGCCAGATCTTGCGCGGGCTCACCGCTGGCATGTCCCACTCAGACAACATCGATGGCACGACCTTTGCCGCTGCTCTTAGCGCTGCTGCAACCTCGGCTTACGGGGCAGTGGGCAATCCGGTCGAAGGCACGATTCTCACCGTCGTCCGTGTGGCTGGTGAACGGGCTCAGGCGCTTGCCGATTCGGGGACGACCGAATTGCTTCCGATCCTCGACGCCGCCCGAACCGGCGCTGCTGAAGCCCTCGAACAAACACCAGAACTCCTGCCGGTCCTAGCAGAAGCAGGAGTCGTCGACTCCGGCGGCACCGGGCTGCTGCTCTTCTTCGATGCAGCGCTCAACGTGGTCGACGGTCGAGAGATCGAAGTGCCCGTCATGCCAGACGGAGCTTCGGTCCCGACCGCTCCAGAACGCCCCGCCGACGACGACCACTCGGCTCTCGCCGACCTCCGATACGAGGTGATGTTCTTACTCGACGCTCCCGACGACAAGATCGAAAACTTCAAGGCCGCGTGGGCCGAGATCGGCGACTCGATCGTCGTTGTCGGCGGCGACGGAATCTGGAACTGTCACATCCACTCAAACGACATCGGCGCCTCGATCGAGGCAGCGATCGACGTCGGGCGTCCGCACAAGATCCGCGTGACCGACCTGCTCGAAGAGGTCGAAGAACAAGAGTGGGTCAAACAGGCCGCAGCGCAAGCATCGCTCGCCGATCTCGATCCGTGCACGACCGCCGTCGTTTCGGTTTCGGTCGGCGCCGGCGTCGCCCAAATTTTCGATTCGCTCGGTGTGCAACACGTCGTGACCGGCGGACAGACGATGAACCCATCGACTCAAGAACTGCTCGATGCGGTCAATGCGCTTCCAGCCGATGGTGTCGTGATCCTGCCGAACAACAAGAACATCATCGCTGTGGCCGAACAGGTCGGGGCCGAAGCGAACAAGCCAGTTGCAGTCGTGCACAGCAAGAGCATCGTCGACGGCATGGCCGCTCTCGTCGCGTACGACCCCGAAGCAGACCTCGAACAGAACTCTTCGGAGATGAGCGAGGTACTTGAAGACGTCTCGTGTGGAGAAGTTACCCAGTCGGTGCGAGATACCACAGCCGATGGTTTCGACATTGCGACCGGCGACTGGCTCGGACTCGCCGGAGGCAAGATCGCCGCAGTCGAATCCGATTCGGTCGCTGCAGCCATCGGTGTTGTTGCTGCCCTGGTGGGCAGCGATCACGAGATCATCACGATCGTGTCCGGCGAGGATGCCAGCAACGAGGAAACGCTCGCGCTCGTTGGCCAGATCGAAATCTCCCACCCCGATCTCGAGGCCGAGGTGCATTCCGGCGGTCAACCGCTCTACCCGTTTATTATCGGCGTGGAGTGACCACCGAAAACACGCCACCATCGCAAGTTCCAGCAGCTAGTAAGCCGCCGCTAACCCTGCGCGACTACGAGGTGATGGGTATCGAGACGATCAAGGGCATCGGCCCCAAGCGTGCGGCGTCGCTACACAAGGCCGACATTCATAGCGTCCTCGACCTGCTGCGGTACTACCCGCGTCGCTACATCGACCGCACCAAAGAGGCGACGATCGGCGACCTTCGTGAAGGCGAAGAGGGCATGGTGCTCGGCACGGTGCGCAGTGTCGAGCTCCGGCGGATTCGCGGCAACCGCACGATGGTCAACGTCAAGGTGACCGACGCAACCGGCACGCTCGCTGTCACCTTCTTCAACCAGCCCTGGAGAGCCAAGCAGCTCTACGAGGGCCTACCCGTCGTGCTCTTCGGCAAGGCCGAGGTGTACCGCAACAGCATGCAAATGTCGTCGCCGATCGTCGACCTCATCGGTGATCAAACCGGCAAGATCGTCCCGGTCTACCCGCAGTCGGAGAAGGCAAAGATCGCGAGTGCCGATGTGGCTCGCTGGGTGGGCGAGACCCTTCGCCGATCCGTCGATCGCACCATTGCCGACCCGCTACCCGAGTGGGTTCGCTCAGAGCAGAAGTTCATCGACCGCCACACCGCAACGTTCTCTATTCACGAGCCCGAGACCATGGCCGAGGTCGCCCAAGCGCGACGAAGGCTGGTCTTCGACGAGCTCTTTGCAATCCAACTCGAACTCGTCCAACAGCAACGCATCCGCCAGGAGACCGAGGTCGGTGTCGACCACGAAGCGACCGGCGCGCTCACCGGCCAAATGGTCGATGGCCTCGGGTTTTCGCTCACCGGTGCTCAGGAGCGAGTGATCGATGAGATCCTCACCGACATGCACGACGACCATCCAATGCACCGTCTGCTCCAAGGCGACGTGGGAGCGGGCAAGACCTTGGTTGCGCTCTATGGCCTTCTCAGTGGCGTGGAGGGCGGCTTCCAAGGCGCGCTGATGGCTCCGACCGAAGTGCTCGCTGAGCAGCACGCGATTGGCGTGAAGAAGCTGCTCGATGGCCTCATGGTCGAAGACACGATGAGCCTGCTGTCCGAACGGCCGCTACGAGTTGAACTGCTGTCCAACGGCGTGCCCATGGCAGACCGCAAAAGAATCCTCGCCCAGACCCAATCGGGCGAAGTAGACATCCTCATCGGCACCCACGCGCTCATCTACGACTCGGTCCAGTTCTTCAACCTGGGCATGGTCGTTATCGACGAGCAACATCGCTTTGGTGTCGAACAGCGAGCCGTGCTGCGGGCCAAAGCACAAGGCGACAAAGAACCCGACGTGCTCGTGATGACCGCAACGCCCATTCCTCGAACTGCGGCGATGACCGTCTATGGGGATCTTGACGTGAGCATCCTCGACGAACTTCCACCGGGCAGAACGCCGATCGTCACGCATTGGGCAGCGGGGGAGCTCGAAGAGACGGCGATGTGGGACGAGGTTCGTGCCGAAGTGGCGAACGGCCGTCAGGCCTACGTGGTGTGTCCGCTCATCGACGCGAGCGACAAGATCGAGGCCCGCTCAGCAACCGAGACCCACGAAGAACTGACCTCGGGTGCGCTCTACGGGCTGAAGGTCGGGTTGCTTCACGGACGGATGTCGAGTGCGGAGAAGGAAGAGGTCATGTCGTCCTTCCGCGACGGCGACCTCGAAGTGCTCGTGGCGACGACGGTGATCGAGGTCGGCGTCGATGTTCCGAACGCGACCGTCATGGTGATCCTCGACGCAGGAAGGTTCGGCATTGCCCAGCTCCACCAGCTGCGCGGTCGCGTCGGCCGTGGCGAACACGCATCGAGCTGCTGGCTCGTCGGCGAGACCACCACGTCTGACGGCGAGGCCCGCATCGAAGCTCTGGTCGGCTCGACCGATGGTTTCGAGTTGGCCGAGATCGACCTCGAGCTACGCGGCGAAGGCACGATCATGGGGGACAGGCAGAAGGGCCAGAACGACCTGCGGCTCGCCAGCCTGTCGAGAGACCGCGACACCGTCGCCCTCGCCCGAGAGATCGCCATCAAGATGCTCGACGAGAACGACCCATCACTACCAGCGCTACTCGACGACAGCGCAGTAATCCTCGGCAACGACGACACCGAGTACCTCCGCAAGAACTGATGTCGTAGATCGCCAAGGGGCTCCGCCCCT
>CAZBTI010000197.1:0-3867 GCA_964494395.1 uncultured Acidimicrobiales bacterium
ACAGTCGAAACGTCGAAGAGGCATTTGAACGACGGGTCGATCCGATATGGGACCTTGAGCGGGGGAGTGCCGAGTTTCTGAAGGCTATCGGAGACAACGAAGAAGCGCTTACCGAGTTACGTGAAAGAACCCGGGACAACGAAGAAGCACTACTCGCCCTACGAATGCCATACCCCGGCTGAAGTTCGCTTTACGCGTTAGGAGAGAGCGTCGAGGCGCTCGGCGACTGCGGTGTGTTGGGCGGCGTCGGGCGTGGTGTGGGTGAGGTTGCCGAGCCAACTGACCGAGACCACGTCGTTGCGCACGAGCCAGGCGTCGGTGCCTTCGACGACGTCGCTGGCCTTGCCCCAGTCCATCGACAGTTTGAAGACCCGGCCTTCGTCGTCGGGGTCGGATTCGGTGAGCGTGCCTTGGGTGAGCTTGCGAGGCGGTTCTTTGCCAACCTCGGCGAGTTGCCAGCCAGCGATGTCGGCGAGCTCACGGTTCGGAACGTTGCAGTTGATGACGGTGGGAGTTTCGGTGGGGCTGGCGATCATGCCCTCAACGATCTCGGCGGCGATGGTGGCTGCGCTGTGCCACTTCATCCCTTCGACGATCTGACCCCACGTCTGGCCCTCGACCTCATTGCCGTTGAAGCCAATACTCACCGCAATGCCGCTCGCGCCCCGGTTGCGACCGGTGAGCGCAGCGCCGATAGTGCCTGAGTGATACACCGACCAACCCACGTTCTGGCCGGGGTTGATACCAGACACGACGAGATCGAACGGTTCGCCGAACGAACCGAGTTGGGCGTACATGACGCAGAGAGCTGGTGGCCCGGTGATGGACCATACGTCGAGCCCGTCGAGGGCGGGAATGTCGTGGTGGGGGCGGGCGATCGGCTCTTGGAAGTTGAGCGTGCCAAGCGAAGCGCCCGCTCCGGAGTACTCACTTGCTGGTGCGACCACGGTGATTTCACCGAATGGCCGCATCGCGTCGGCTAGCGCGTGCAATCCAAGCGAAGAGATTCCGTCGTCATTCGTCACCAAGATGCGCATGGGATAACTCTATGGGGAACAGACGCAGAGACTCAGAGACACAGAGCGTTTTCCTTGAGCGGAGCGAGAGGAAAACGCGCAGTTTGCAGAGGGCCGCTAGGCCCGACGCAATACGTGGGCACGATCGTTCGCAGCCTGAAGTCGAACCGATAGTTCTTCGGTAAGTCTGGAGAGTTGCGGACGAGAAACACGACCTTCGGGCATGATGAGCGGTTCACCCACCGCCACCCCCACGGTGGTGCGGTAGATGCGCTTTGCGCCCTTCGGAAGGGCTTCCTCGGTGCCAGCAATACCGACAGGCACGATGGATGCCTTCGACTTGGCAGCGATCCAGGTGGTGCCGTCGAACAACTCGGCAATTTGTTGCCCGCTCTGTCGAGTCCCTTCGGGGAAGATCATCAGCGGGTTCCCCGCATCGAGAACTTTCCGGGCCGCTGTAGTGGCTTCGCGGTCGGCAGCATCTCGGTCGAGGGGGATTGCGCCGAGTCCAGCAATCCACCATGCCACTGGCTTGATCTTGAACAGTGAAGCCTTCGACAACGTCGGCAACCGACGTTCGCCGAGCGCGCCCACGATCACACTGTCGAGATTCGACCGGTGTACGGGAGCGATGATGACCGGGGGAGCGATCTTCAGGTGTTCGACTCCCTCGGAACGAATATCGAGCAGCCGAAAGACGCTCTGCATAAAGATCGCACGGCTGATCGAGTAGATCCGATGACCGTACGGCTTTGCAGATACTTCAGCCGCCCATTCTGCTAGTTCGCTCTCAGCCACGAGCGAGACCCTAGCCGCCTTAGCCGGCGTCTTCTAGAGCGAGCGTCGCCGCTTCCCACTGACCCATGAGGTCGGCAGCCTTGTCCTTCGCTACCTCGAGGGTCGACACAAGTTCTTTGACCTTGTCGTTGTCGTCATACACGGCAGGATCTGCCAGTTGGGCCTGAATGTCGGCGACCTCAGCCTCGGCCTTCTCCCACTTGCGTTCTGCAGACTGCTGCTGCTTACGGAGGTCGCGGGTGTTGCCGTGAGTCTTGTTGCGAGCTTCGGCCTCAGCCCGTTTCTTCGCCTTTTTCTCAACAGCAGAATTGCCGCCTGAGCTTCCGCTGTCACCCTTGGAGTTCTTCGTGTTCTTCGATTTGTTTGACGTATTCGAGGAGGGCGTGCCACCAGCCTGGCGACTCGATGCACCGACGTCAGCCTCGACGCTGCCGAGCGGGTTGAGCACCTTCTCTGGCACGCCTTCGTGCCAGATGGCCTTGCCACCACGAACCTCGATCAGTGCATCACATACGCTGCGAATCAAATGCCGGTCGTGGGTGACGAGCAAGACCGTGCCGGGATACGCGCCGAGCGCGTCTTCGAGCACATCACAACTTGGAAGGTCGAGGTGGTTTGTGGGTTCGTCGAGAACGAGGAGGTTGACCGGGATGACCATCGTCTTTGCGAGAGCGAGGCGCGTGCGCTCACCGCCGGACAGTTCCATGACGTTGCGCTCGGCTGCCTGCCCAGTAAATCCGAACGAGCCGAGCACCGTTCGCCAATTTCGCGTCGTCTGCTTCGGCGTGACCGTAAGTAGTTCGCCGTAGACGGTTTTGGTCGGGTCCATGTCTTCGGCTTGGTCTTGAGCAAACGCGGCCACATCGACGTTGCTGCCGAGTGACACCGAACCTTTAGTTGGTTCCAGCGCGCCAGTAAGCATGCGAATCAGGGTGGTCTTGCCCGCGCCATTTGGGCCCACGAGCCCGACCTTGCGGCCACGCTCGACGACGATATTGACGTCTTCGAGGATGGTGGTCTGAGAGCCATCATCGTTGGCGTAGCCCACGGTGGCGTTTGTGATCTCGGCCACGATCCGAGATGAGCGCTGTGGTTCGGGGAACTCGAATTTGGCAGCGATTTCCTTCTCCGTTGGAACCTCGATCAGTTCCAACTTCTCCATTGCCTTGATGCGGCTCTGTACCTGCTTTGCTTTAGTGGCCTTGTAGCGGAAGCGTTCGACGAAGGCTTCGGTCGCTGCCATCGATTTACGCTGCTGAGCGGCTTGAGCGGCGATCTGCGCGAAGCGCTCCTCTCGGGCGGCCACGAACTCGAGGAAGGTGCCGACATATTCCGTAGCGGTACCAGCGGAGATCTCGAGGATGCGGTTCGCGACGGCGTCGATGAAGTCGCGGTCGTGGGACACGAACAACAAGGCCCCGCCCCAATTGGCGAGATGGTTCTCGAGCCATGCGACCGAATCGACATCGAGGTGGTTTGTCGGCTCATCGAGGATCAACACGTCGGGTTCGCTGAGCAAGAGCCGAGCGAGCGCGACGCGCATGCGCCAGCCACCAGAAAGTTCTTTGATCGGTCGGTCGTTCCACGCCGGAGGAAAACCGAGGCCGGCCAGCACACGGTGCGCCTCAGACTCGATGGCGTAGCCGCCCATGGTCTCGAATTCGCTTTGCGCCTGACCGTACTGGTCGATGATGCGCTCCATGTTCGAACCATCGTCGGTCTCGAGTTGGGCCTCCAAGGAACGAAGCCGATCGGCAACTGCCCGGACCTGTTCGGCTCCATCGAGAGTCTCAGCGAGCACGGTTCGGTCGGTCGCTTCAGGGAGTTCCTGTGCGAGGTAGCCAATCCGCAGATCCTTCGGCTTGTGGATTACTCCCGCATCGGGTTCCTCGACGCCCATGATGGACTCGATAAGGGTCGTCTTGCCGGTGCCGTTGCCGCCGATGAGCGCCACGCGACGACCAGCGGAAAGCTGAAGGGTGACGTCGCTCCACAGGTTGCGCGCACCATAGGCTTTTGAAAGACCAGAGACCGTAAGCACTCATCAAGGATA
>CAZBTI010000198.1:0-3824 GCA_964494395.1 uncultured Acidimicrobiales bacterium
TGAAGGACCAGTTTGTTCCTGACAGCGGATGCTGCGTGAGACAGCGGATGCTGCGCCGGGGAGCTCTAGCGAAGGATCCGGTCCAAGAGTGGCTTCATTGCGCGAGCGAGTGCCCACCCGGTGGCTGCTCCAGCTGCGACGTCGGTGGCGTGGTGGATGCGTACGTGAATGCGGCTGGTCGCAACGACGGTGGCCAATGCTCGGACAGCGAGCTTGCCGACTGAACCCATCCCCGGAGTGAGGAACGATGCGGCCACAACCGCTGCGCTCGCGTGCCCTGACGGAAAGCTCGACGTCTTTGGCTTGCGGAGCTTCATTGGTCGTTCTTCGACTTGGGGGCGTTCCCGCTCGAACAGCGACTTGATCGGCCCGTTGACGAGGGCAGCTTCGATGCCGAGCGCTGCACTCGTGGCGATCGCCCTCCGAGGGTCTCGAAGAGCGATCGCCCGGGTGATCGAAAGTGCGTGCCAGACCTTGGAGAAGTTTGCCGATTCCGAGGCGGTGTAGAAGACCCGATCCGTGCCCGGGATTTCCCGGATGGAATCCCATGCGGCATCGACGGCGGCATCGATGGGCTGGAAGGTATTTGGTACTTTTATTCGTTTACTCACGCACTAGCAACGCTAGGCGCAGGTGGAGGAGGCTGAAACTCGGGCTCTTGTTCGTTCTCCTCTTCGCTTCGGTCGCTGCGCAGGCGGCCGAGCGCCTTGAGGGCAAGCCACGCAAAGGGGAGGAGCACGAGAAGCGGAAGGATAAATCCGACCAACACCTGGGCAATGACCCACAGTCGAGCGAGCACCGAGGTCGCTGCATCGAAGCCATCGCCGAAACCAGCGCTCACGGAGCTGCGGTCGACACCGATACGGGGTGAGAGGTTTGTGCGGACGACAGGACCAGCAGCCTCAGTCGAGGTGCCATTGGTTGGCGTTCCGGTGACCGTGACCCGCATGTTGACCGTTCGCTCTGGGGTGAGGTCGTAGGCGAGCATCACGGCTTGTCCGGGCTGAAGGTCGTTCGGGTCGCCGAAGACGAGCGTCAGGTCTTCTTCGTCGATGTCGAGGACGGTGTCGGTGAGCGTCACGTCGGTCAGGGTCTGATCGCCGCTGTTGATGAGTTCGAAGCAGACGGTCACTAGGTCGCCTGGCTCGATAGGGGCGTCACCGTTTCCGGGGCAACCGGCGCCAGCGTCGTGTCCTTCGTAGCGAGAGGTCGCGACCTCGATACCGTTCTCGACCCGATCTTGCACGATGGTCAAGGTGATGGTGGCGAGGTCGATCTGATCCCGGAGCGTGCGCAGCGTTCCGCGTAGCACTTCAAGATCGCTTTCACGATTGAGCAGTTGCTCCTCGAGTTGGGCGAAGGCCTGCAGGTTCTGCGCTTCTTCCATGGCGGTGCGAAGTCGCTCAACGCCGAGTTCGGTCGTGTCGATGCGGCTTTGCAAATCGACCACTCGCTCGGTCACGTCGTCGGTGGTGATGCGCTGACTGCGAAGTTCGCCGATGCCGCCGAGGGCATCGAGCGCCGCGGAGAAGTCGTCGGGACGAACTTTGAAAATTAGGGTTGTCGTTGGGTTCGCTCCGCCGGTCGAATCTTCACCAAAGACAAAGCCGCCGAGCTCATCGATAGCTTCGGTTGCCTGACGTCCCGTGGTGGTGACATCGTCAACGCCGATCGTTACCGCTGCAGTAAAGATGATGTCTCGCCCGAGTTCGGTCGGCGCTTGAGCCGGAGTCGTGCTGCCCGATGCGCCGATTTGCTCGGCTGCAGGAACATCACCTCCTTGGGCAATGTCTACGGTGTCGCCGGCATCGTCTGAGGCTTCTTCTTCCGAGTCTTCGTCTTCCATGACTTCTTCTTCGTCGCCGGACGCTTCAACGACGCCGCCACTAACCGCATCTTCAGCGAAGTTGGCCGAACCGGACGCTGCGTCAGTCACAGAGTCGACGCTGCTGCCGCACGCCGCAGCGATGAGGGCTACGAGGAGTAGAACTAGCCAAATTTGGTGGAATTTCCGGTTTGTAGACATGTGATTTCCCGATCTTGTCTGGAGACTTGTGCTCCTGATACGACGACAATTCAGCCTCGGTTCCCGGAAAACCTGAAAAGCGCCGTTGGTGTGAACTGTGGCGTGGTGCGCATGCCCTGAACCGCAGCCCGTTACCGTTTTGGGGTGCAGCAGCGAACAGACCTCCGCAATGTCGCCATGATCGCCCACGTCGATCACGGCAAAACCACCCTCGTAGACGCCATGCTTCGTCAAGGTGGTGTGTTTAGTGATCACGGTGAAGCCGTCGAACGCGTGATGGATAACACCGACCTTGAGAAGGAAAAGGGCATCACGATCCTCGCCAACAATGCAGCGATGCATTGGAAAAATAGTGATGGCAGCGACACGAAGATCAACATCGTCGATACCCCAGGCCACGCCGACTTCGGTGGCGAGGTCGAGCGCGCTCTCACGATGATCGATGGCGTCATCCTGCTCGTCGACTCGAGCGAAGGTCCGTTGCCGCAGACCCGTTTTGTGCTGGGCAAGGCAATGGCACGGGGCCTTCCGGTCGTCCTCGTGATCAACAAGATCGACCGCCCCGACGCTCGCGTCGAGGAAGTCGTCGACGAGGTCTACGAACTGTTCATGGACATTGGTGCAGACGACGACCAGATCAACTTCCCAATCGTCTACACCTGCGCGCGAGATGGTTACGCCCAGATGGATATGGACGGCGAGCAGGGGACCGACATGTCGCCACTCTTCGAGACGCTCATCGAAACGATCCCTCCCTACGAATACGACGAGGAGAAACCCACCCAGGTTTGGGTCACCAACCTCGACGCGTCTCCCTACGTGGGGCGCCTTGCGATTTGTCGTGTGATGCAGGGCGTTGTGAAGAAGGGCCAACAGGTTGCGTGGATGCGGGGAGACGGCAGCGTCACCAACCAGAAGGTCGTCACCCTCACCGCAACAGAGGGCATCGACAACGTCGATATCGATGAAGCAGGCCCCGGCGAGCTGGTCCAGATCTCGGGCATTGAAGAGGTCATGATCGGTGACACGCTCGGTGACCCTGCTGACCCGCAAGCTCTGCCAACGATTACGGTCGACGAGCCAACGCTCTCGATGACTATCGGCACCAACACATCGCCATTGGCTGGCAAGGACGGCGACAAGCTCACCGCCCGCCAGATCAAAGACCGCCTCGATAAAGAGCTGGTTGGCAACGTCTCGATCCGAGTCCTGCCTACCGATCGCCCGGACTCCTTCGAGGTCCAGGGCCGTGGCGAGCTACAACTCGCCGTTCTCGTCGAGACCATGCGCCGAGAAGGTTTCGAACTCACCGTGGGCAAGCCAGCGGTTCTCACCAAGGAGATCAACGGCACCATCCACGAACCGACCGAACGCCTCACCATCGACATTCCTGAAGAGCACGTGGGCGGCATCACCCAGATGCTCGGCGAGCGCAAAGCCAAGATGGAAAACATGAACAACCACGGCGACGGCTGGGTGCGACTCGAATACATCGTGCCCGCACGAGCGCTCATTGGTTTCCGCACAGGGTTCCTCACCGAAACCCGAGGCACCGGCCTCGCAAACCACGTCTTCGAAGGCTGGGTTCCTTGGCAGGGCGAGATCCGCATGCGCAACAACGGCTCCATCGTCGCCGACCGCACCGGATCGAGCACCACCAACGCGATTCAGAATCTCCAGGAGCGTGCAACGTTCTACATTGCACCGAGCGTTGATGTTTACGAAGGTATGGTCATTGGCCAAAACCCTCGCAACGAGGACATGGACGTCAACATCTGCAAAGAGAAGAAGCTCGACA
>CAZBTI010000199.1:0-3736 GCA_964494395.1 uncultured Acidimicrobiales bacterium
ACCACCAACAGTTCGCGCTCATGGTGCATTTGCACGCGCTCTAGGTGTTACATCGATGTAGTTCGAAAGGCGGAGAAAAGGTCGAAAAGCCCGGTCCCACCATAGTGAGACCGGGCGAGTCGAACGATTTTTGGTTAGTCGTCGAGCAAAATTGGCTCGTCGTCGGCCTCGGTAAAGCCATCTTCGTTTTCGAGTTCAGCCTCGAGTTCTTCGGGATCGGGCATAACGAGTTTCGTGACCCGGTCGGTGATCTCGACCATGACTTCAGGGTTGGCGGTAAGGAAGTCCTTCGCCTTCTCTCGACCCTGCCCGAGTTGCTCACCTTCGTAGGTGTACCAGGCACCAGATTTCTTCACGACGTCGTATTCGACAGCCAAATCGAGCACCGAACCCTCACGGCTAATGCCCTGGCCGTACATGATGTCGAACTCGGCCTGACGGAACGGTGGAGCCACCTTGTTCTTCACGACCTTGACGCGGGTGCGGTTGCCCACGACCTCGGCGCCGTGCTTGATCGACTCGATACGACGAATGTCGAGGCGGACCGAGGAGTAGAACTTGAGCGCACGACCGCCAGGGGTTGTTTCGGGCGAGCCGAACATGACGCCGATCTTTTCGCGCAACTGGTTGATGAAGATACAGATCGTGCCGGTCTTGCTGAGGTTGGCCGTGAGCTTGCGCAACGCTTGCGACATCAGGCGTGCCTGGGCACCGACGTGATGGTCGCCCATGTCGCCTTCGATCTCGGCCTTTGGCGTAAGTGCTGCAACCGAGTCGATCACGATGACGTCGAGTGCGCCGGAGCGTACGAGCATGTCGGTAATCTCGAGCGCCTGCTCGCCGGTGTCGGGCTGAGAGATCAGCAAGCTGTCGATGTCGACGCCGATCGAACGTGCGTAGACCGGGTCCATTGCGTGCTCGGCATCGATGTACGCACACTGCCCACCGTTGCGCTGTGCTTCGGCAACGACATGGGTGGCCAGCGTGGACTTACCCGAGGACTCTGGGCCATAGATCTCGGTGACACGGCCGCGGGGCAAACCGCCTATGCCGAGGGCGAGGTCGAGTGCGAGAGCGCCGGTCGGAACCGATTCGATCGCCATGGAGCCCTTCTCCCCCATCCGCATGACCGAGCCCTTGCCAAACTGCTTCTCGATCTGACCGAGAGCCATATCGAGTGCCTTTTCACGCTCCATTGCATTTCTCCTTCTCACCGCTGCTGCGATGTTGTCCGCTCTGCAGCGGGGGGTTTCTTCGGCCGCTGTTTCCAGCGGGTTGGTAGTTGTTGAAGACACTAGGGATGGGGTGTGACACCGAGTCCGAGTGCTACGGTTCGAACGAACGACATGAATGTAATTGCGAACAGTTGTTCGGGTCAAGCTTTACCCGCGCTTTCTGCTCATTTCTTCAAAGTGATCTCCTATGACCGATAACTCGCTGGACTTTCGAGCTTGGGCTGCGGCCCGCTCCCGCCGCCGCCATCCATCACGTTGGACGCCGGACGCTCCAGCGTCTTCGCTCACCAATCGCTCCCCCGACACACTGTGGCGCGCCGACTTTGAGGTACACGCCGATCAACACGCGACACTCACCACCTCGGGTATGTGGGTACTCGCTCCCGTGGTCCACGAGGCACTCTCGTACGCACTGCCCATCTTCCAACTGGGCGAGATCGGCGCTGGCCGACACCTCCTCGATACTGCTGTCGGCGTTGCGACAGAGGATCACCTCCAAGCGCTCCGCTTCTTCATCATCGAGTCCCAAGAGCACGCCCGCATCCTCGCCCTGGTGTGCGCCGAGCTCGACATTGAGATGCTCGACGAGCACTGGACCGAGCGCCTCTTTCGCAAGACCCGATACCTCCGAGGCTTTCGTACCGAAATGCTGGCGGTGGTTATTGGCGGCATGGTCTCGTCACAAATCTACGAAACCATTGCCGTAGGCGTCGGCGATCCGACGCTCTCGCGAATCTTCACTCGCCTGCACGAGGACGAACTTCGACATCTCGACTTCCACGACGCCACGCTGCCTGACCATTTCAAGAAGTGGTCACCGTCTTCGCGTCACATCATCAAGACGATTTGGAAGGTCGCAGCGATTGCGGCCGCGGTGGCGGTCTCGCTCGAGCAGCGGACATTGCTCCGCAGCTGCGCCAGCAATCAACGCAGCTTTCTACGGTCGCTCTTCGGAGATATCTCGAAACACGCAAATACGCTGTTCGGGGACGAGACCTCGCTGACATAGCCGTAGGCTGCGCCGATGCATCGGCTCGTCTATCTGACCTACATGCTCATGATTGGGTCGACCGGCGTCACCTTTGTGTTTCTCGAGGACTTCGAGACCGAGTTTGGACTCCCCGCCTGGGGCATCGGCCTCATCGCTGCTCTCGGGTTCTTTACCGCTGTCATCTCCTCGGTGGCCATCTCCCCCTTCGGCGATCGCGGGCACATCAAATCGCTCGGATTCTTCGGCTTCGCTACGACGATCTTGGGCAACCTTTTGTTCGCGTTCTCGAGCGATCTCCTGACGCTGTCCGCGAGTCGGGCACTCACCGGCATCGGCGTCGGGCTCTTCTCGATCGTCGGACGAAAGGCGCTGATCGGCGAAGAAACAGGCGATAGCGGCGAGAAGATCGGCCAGTTTCTCTCTGCCGCCGTTGCCGGCTTCATCGCTGGACCGATCTTTGGTTCGCTCTTATCGGAGTTCGGTGGCATCCCAACTCCGTACATCGCAATCTCGGTACTTCTCGCGCTCGTTGCCTACCCCACGATGAGGTGGCTCTCGACGGTGCCGATCGCCGTATCTGAGCGTGCAGCAACCGGTTCGATGGTGTCGTTGCTCACCGTGCCCGGTGTCCGAGCAGCTGTTGTCGCACAGATCGCAGTCTTCTTCAACATTGGGGTCTTCGATGCAACGGTCGATGAGTACCTGACCGACCTCGGCGTCTCGAACATCGGTGTCGGCATCGTCATCGCCATCGTTGCGCTTCCGCTGCTGGTCATCCCCCGTCTCGCTGGCAAGTACGTCGACCGGGCACCCCGGCCAGCCAACATCATGCTGGCTGCGCTCGCGCTCTTCGTCCCGATCGTTCTCACGATAGGAATCTGGGAAGGCCTATTCATCTTTGTCGGCCTTACGTTCGTCCAAACGATTCTCGAGAGCACGATGTTCCCTTCGGCCGCACGAGTCGTTATTAACGAGACTGGCGCCGAGCAGTCCGCGAGCGGCACCGGCCTACTCGACGCTGCCGGGTCGTTGGCTGGAGGTTTCTCGGCGCTCATCGCCCCAGTGCTCTACGACCTCACCGACGGTCCGCTCGGCCCATTCGGATTGAGCGGAACCTTCGCAGCGTTGATGTTCCTCATTGGCTGGAAGAGCATCCGACAAAGAGACCAGTCGCGAGCGGTCGTGGCCTAGCAAGCTTGGCGGCGCCGGCGAGTCACCGCTATCAGCGAAAACGGCGAAACCCCGCCGAGGCCTTTTCGGGCCTAGGCGGGGTTGCGTTCTGTTCGGGGGTGTTAACGCTTTAGGCGTTGACGTCCTCGTCGTCACGGCGACGTGCTGTCCATACCATTGCTCCACCGAGGAGCAGGGTTGCTGCGCCGATGCTACCGATGAGCTCAGAGCTAGCGCCGGTGAGGGCGAGTTCTGGAGCGTCGGTTCCTAGAGCTGCCGATCCAGTTGCTGGAGCTGCAGTCGTGGTCGGAGCTGCAGTCGTGGTCGGAGCTGCAGTCGT
>CAZBTI010000200.1:0-2003 GCA_964494395.1 uncultured Acidimicrobiales bacterium
TCGTCTTCCATGGCTTCTTCGTCTTCCATGGCCTCGTCATCTTCTGCCGGGGTGAGGGTCTCTTCGACGGCTTCTGCTGCACCTCCGGCAGCATCTCCCGCTGCGTCGGTGAGATCATCGACGGAACTACCGCATGCGGCCGCTACGAGACCGAACGACAGAAGCAAGGCTGCGAGCTTGGTGGATTTCGTGTTCATAATGTTCATTGCCTTTGGGTTTGCTAGCCGGGGGGTTACCACGAAGGTAAAGCATGTTTTTTGGTTTGTATGAGCTGTTTGGCCCACTATTCCTCGAAAGAGGGACTTCTTTCGTTGCCTGCCAATCGACGAAATCGCCGGTATTTGAAGGGATTTGGGGGTGAATTCAGCCACTTCGGTAGAGTCGAGGCATGAGTGAGAAAAATGAGCTCTTTACGCTTCGAGCAGCTGCAGGACTGCCACCGTTCTACGGTCCGATGAGCGATGCGGTACTCATCGTGGTTGACGCGCAGGTGGAATATTCAGACGAGGGAGCGCTGGCGCTGCCAGGTTTACAACCGGCAGTGGACAACATCATGGCTCTGCTTCTGACAGCTCGAAAGCAAGACACACGCGTCGTGCACATTGCTCACGAGGGGTCTGCGGGTCGGGCCTTCGACCCGGCCAAGGGCGGTCGGATCATCGAACAAGTCGCGCCTCTCGAAGGAGAGACAGTCCTCGCTAAAGGACTACCCAATTCGTTTGCGCACACGGGTTTGCAGAACCACCTCGCAGAGATCGGCCGACCGCACCTGATCATCTGCGGTTTCATGACCCACATGTGTGTGAGTTCGACCGCACGCGCAGCGCTCGACCTTGGCTACGAGACAACCGTGGTCTCCGATGCCACGGCGACAAGGGCGCTTCCCGGTGTTCATGGTGGCTCGGCGATCGACGCAGAGTCGGTTCATCAAGCCGCGCTAGCAGCCCTAGCGGACCGCTTTAGCGCCATAAACACGACCGTAGAAGTGCTCGCAAAAAACACCGTTGGTTAGTTCAACGCACGTCGAGACACCGAGAGCGGCTTCTTCGGGAGTTCGGGTTATCCGTTGGCGAGTTCAAATGCCCGGTCGGGTACGAAATGGCCAGCGCTGGCGATGCAGCCGTCGGATTCCCCCGGAACTTTGACCCACAGATACGCGTCAACGCTTGCCGAACCCGTTTGCAGGGTGGGGTCGTTTCCGATCGCTCGTCCCGCCGCATCGCACCATTCGCCATTGGCGCCATTGCCGTTACGGCTAGTGTCGATTACCTGTCCGAGACCGCTTGGGTTTCCCAAAGCGTTTAGCACCTGGGCGCCGAACGCTTGCTCGGGACCAGTGGCGTTGTAGTTGGATACGTTGGTGAAGAAGCCATCGGCGTTGAGCACACCTGCGTCGAGAAGCCGGTCGGCCATGTCGGCTGGAGCGACCCAGTCTGAGTGCCCCGCATCGAGGTAGACGCTGCAACTACGGCAGGAGGCTTTGATCGTGTTGACAGCGTTGCTAAGTGCATCATTTCGATCGCTTCCCGCACAGCCGTTGAGCGCTAAGGCGTCGGGTTCGAGGATGATGATCGCAGCTGAGTTTCCGAGACCGGTTGCGAAAGCCGAAATCCACGCGTCGTACTGGGCGAAGTTTGCCGCGCCCCCAGCGCTGTGCTGGCCGCAGTCTCGATCGGGAATGTTGTAGGCAACGAGGGTTGGCACAGCATTTAACGCTGTGGCTCGGTTCACGTAGTCGGCGACATCGCTTGCGACGTTGCCGTTCCAGTCTCCAAACCAGCGGGCGAGTGGTTGCGAGCCAATCTCCGATGCGATCGTCGCTGCCCGAGGGTCGCTCGAGTTGTTCGATGCCCATCGAGCCGCGACGTTGGTCGGGTCGACAAAGAGTTGCCCAGCAACCTGAACGGGCGTCGGCGGGAGCGTGGCCGCCGGAGCTGTCGTTGGCGGCGCTGTCGTTGGCGGCGCTGTCGTTGGCGGCGCTGTCGTTGGCGGCGCTGTCGTTG
>CAZBTI010000200.1:2103-3729 GCA_964494395.1 uncultured Acidimicrobiales bacterium
GTTGGCGGCGCTGTCGTTGGCGGCGCTGTCGTTGGCGGCGCTGTCGTTGGCGGCGGAGCCTGGCTCGTTGGAGTTGCCTGACGAGTGGGTCTTGTGGTGCTGGGGCCACCGTTCACGTCTTCGGTTGCGGTGTCGTTGGATCGTCGAATGGAAGAAGCGGTGGTGGGGGTGTTGCTCGCGACCTGCTCTCTCACCGGTGCGGCAGTTGTCGTGCTGCTTCTGGAGGTCGGCTCGGTCGAGGTGGTTGTCCGGGTCGGCGTTGGCCCAGCGACACCAGCGGTGTTGCCGGCCGATGTATCGGTTTCGGTGGATGTGTCGGTTTCGACAGGTACATCGGTCTCGGCGGATACCTCCGTAACGTCTGGGGTCGAAGATGAGGGTGTGGGCTCGGTGCTAGCGGTCAGAGCATGGTCGGTAGGTTCGCTGGCTGTCGAGTCGTCGCCAGGCGGGTCCGACGTCTCGACCGCGGCGAGCGCTACCGGTGGAGTGTCGCTCCCGGTTGTCGAAACGTTGTCGGTTGCTGTTGATTCGATTGCAGCTGATTCGATGGCAAGAGGGGGCGGCGTGAGCGTGGTGGTGTCGAGGTCTTCGTCTGCAGCCACGTCGGAATCGGACTGGCTCAACGAATACGCTCCTCCGGCGATCATGAGGAGGCTGAAGACGAGCACGCAAAGCGCGATCGTTGCGTTCTTTCGGTGAGGGAGTTTGTCCACACCTTGTCGTCGGCGGAAGTCGGCCCGAACTTTAAGGGAGCAAGAGTGTTATGGGCTGACGCCGTCGTATCTCGCCGACCTGACGCTCGAGTGGGAATACACCGCGGGACCGAATGGTTCAAGGTCACAAGTTCGAACGCAAGGATTCTCCATGACCGAGCCACTTCAGATCGACATCATCTCCGACGTGATGTGCCCGTGGTGCATTATTGGTTACCGCCAGCTCGAAGAGGCACTGGAGGCGACCGGCACCGAGCATGAGATTCGGTGGCACCCGTTTGAACTGAATCCACAGCTGCCCCCAGAGGGCCAGAGCATTACGGAGAACTTTCAACAGAAGTACAACTCCCCACCCGACAAGACCAAAGAAACCATGCAGATGTACAAAGACGTCGGCGCAAGTTTGGGTTTTGAGTTCAACCTCGATGATGGCTCGAAGATGCACAACTCGTTCAACATCCACCAGTTGTTGCACTGGGCCAACGAGCAAGGTCGCAAGAACGACATGGAGATGGCGTTGTTCAAGGCGCATTTCACCGACGGTCGAGACATGTCGAACATCTCCGTCCTCGCCGATGTGGCCGCCGAGATCGGCCTCGATCCTGACGAAGCGGTCGCTGTACTCGAGGATCAGCGTTTCGCCGATGCCGTGCGTGAAGAGCAGAAGTTCTGGATTGAGCAAGGTATCAGCGGGGTACCAGCTGTCGTCTTTGACCGCAAGCACCTCGTTACGGGTGCACAAGGCGTCGAGAACTTCACCAGCATCTTGAACCAGCTCTCGGAACGTACCGACTAATTCATCGCTCCGTATCCGGCCGCTCCAGAAAACGCTCTGGCGAGTGGTTGTCATTACATACTTCCGTTTTGCCGCTAGGCAAAAGGTATTGCGGCGGGCCTGGTGGCCCTTCGCAAA
>CAZBTI010000201.1:0-3693 GCA_964494395.1 uncultured Acidimicrobiales bacterium
GAAAAGCACGCACGCCGCCGTCGTCGACGAACGAAACGCCGACGTGCAGGTCTACATCAACGGCGAGTTCTTTCACCGAGATGATGCCAAGATCTCGGTATTCGACAGCGGGTTCCTCGTGGGCGACGGCATCTGGGAGGGCATTCGGCTGCACCACGGTGTGTTCGCGTTTCTCGATCGACACCTCGAGCGACTCTTCGCAGGAGCCAAGGCGATCGACCTCGACATCGGCACTCGTGACGACATCGTCTCTGCGCTCCGGGCAACGGTCGATGCGAACGGCATGGACGATCACGTGCACGTTCGGTTAATGATCACGCGGGGGAACAAGAAGACGCCGTCACAGCATCCGTCGAACACGGTCGGTGGCCCGAACGTCGTCATCATTGCCGAGCACAAGAAAGCCGACCCGACCGTTGCCGCAGGAGGCATCTCGCTGTTCACCGCTACCGTGCGCCGCCCCGGACCAGACGTTCTCGACCAGAACCTCAACTGCCACTCGAAACTTCACGAGGTCATTGCGCTCATCCAAGCGGTCGGCGCCGGAGCCGATGAAGCGCTGATGCTCGACGTGAATGGTGCAGTGGCCACGTGCAACGCAACGAACTTCTTCATTATTCGCCGTGGCGAAGTGTGGACATCGACCGGGATGTACAACCTTCCCGGCATCACCCGGGCGCTGGTGATCGAGACCGCTCGGGCCGATGGCATCACCGTGCACGAGAAGAACTTCTCGCTCACCGATGTATATGCCGCAGAAGAAGTATTCGTTACTGGAACGTTCGGCGGTCTGACGCCGGTGCGCGAGGTCGATGGCCGAAGCATCGGCGACGGCAGCGGAACGATAGGTCCGATGACCGAGCGGCTGATCGGGCTCTATCGTGGAGCGATCGACGCTGATGTGGCGCGACAAACTCAAAACGCGGGAGACGCATAATGATCTTGATTGCCGGCACGTTCACAATTCAAGAAGAGGATCGAGAGGCCGCAATTGCGGCGATGACCGAGATGATGGCCGAGACGGCTAAGGAAGACGGATGCGTGTCGTACGACATGACGAGCAGCTTTGATGACCCGACAAAGATCCATCTCTTCGAAGAGTGGGAGAGCGAAGAGCACCTCCAAGCGCACTTCGTTGCTCCTCACATGGCGGTCTTCCAGAAGGCGGTCGCCTCTATTGGACCGGTGGAGCGCAACATCTTTAAGTACAGCGCTGGCGAGAAGTCCCCGCTCTAACGCTCACCTCGTGACGTGACTCTCCGGATCAACATGTGGTCGAGTCCACGCAACCTCTCGACCGCAATGATGTACTCGTGGCGTCAGCGCGCAGATACGTCTGTCGTCGACGAACCGCTCTACGCCCACTACCTCTCTGCCACCGGTCGGGTGCATCCCGGCAACGGTGATGTGTTGGCATCGCAAGATCTTGATGGCGCTGCGGTCGTCGAAGATGTCCTTCTCGCTCCATACGACGCCGAAGTGGTCTTCTTCAAACAGATGGCGAAGCACCTCGTGGGGCTCGACCGTGGCTTCCTCAGTCGGGGCCCGAACATTCTGCTCACTCGCGAACCCCACGACATGTTGTCGTCGCTCCAAATTCAGCTCCCGGACGTGACGATCGATGACACGGGCTTCGTTGAGCTGTGTTCGATTCTCGACTCGGTAATCGATGCCGGCGAGACCCCGATCGTGGTCGAAACAAAGACTCTGCTCCAGAATCCGTCCGGTGTGCTTGGAGCACTATGCGAACGTGTCGGGCTGAGCTTCGACGAGGCGATGTTGTCGTGGCCAGCAGGCCCCAAGCCCGAGGATGGAGTCTGGGCTGAGCACTGGTACGACAGCGTTTGGGAGTCGACTGGGTGGCAGCAATACACACCGAAGGAGGCCGAGCTCCTTGCGTCAGCTGAGGCGGTACTGCCGGAGGCGTTAGCGGCCTATGAACGCTTGATTCCCTACCAGATCACTACCTAGCGATCCCGAGGATTCGCTAGGCGTTGTCGATCATCTGGTCTGTGCTCGGGCAGCCCTACTCGGATTCCTGGACGGTTGGGTGTGACGGCGCGCTTATGAGAACTGATCGGCGGGCAGGTCCTTCACCGAAGGGTCAGCGAGGGCATTGACAATGGTCGTCGCCACCGCATCGGGGTTGAGCCCGGCGGGGAACTTGGGCGCGGTACCAGCGATCGCCCGATCGACGAGACCGGTTTCGGTGTGGGGTGGTCGAACGTCGAGGACGCGAACCTTTTGGCGTCGAGCTTCGCGAGCGAAGCCCTCGTTGAACGAGCGGAGGGCTGCCTTAGATGCGCCATAGGCGGCCATGCCCGGCATGTTTTGCTCGGCGATGACCCCGGAGATCGAGGCGATGGTGCCGCCCTCGTTCATCACCGGAAGTGCCGCCTTCGAGAGGAAGATGGCGCCGAAGGCGTTGGTGAGAAAAAGTTCTTCGACGACGTCGGTGTCGAGATCGGTGACTGCGCCGAAGGCAACGATACCCATGGCGTTGACGACCAGATCGAGCTTTCCGGTAGACCCGCATGCCTCGGCCACCGCAGCGTCGATCATCGCCGGATCTCGAAGATCGGTAACAACCCGTCGCACGCGGCCGGCCGGTGCGGAGGAGGCAGCAGCGGTGAGGGCGTCTTCTCGACGGCCAACGAGGGTCAGGTTGGCCCCAGCCGCCGCGAGCTGCTCGGCAATTCTCGATCCGAGCGCTCCGCTCGCCCCAACGATGAGGGCATTGGCTCCTACAAATGTGCCTTCTGTGTTCATGAAATGAGTTAATCAGTTCGTCGCCGACTGTGGGGGACTGATCAAACCTGAGCAAACTGGGGGAGTGCTAGTTCTTGAAGCCCTGCAAGACGAACTCCGAAAGCTTGAACGCGTGGTGGTGGCCTTTAGCGGGGGAGTCGATTCCGCTCTGCTCGCCTACGTTGCTGCCGACACGCTCGGCGCGGAGAACGCCGTTGCAGTGACTGCGGTTTCACCATCGCTCGCAGGGGTGGAACGCCACGACTGCGAAGTGCTCGCTGCCGACTGGGGACTCGACTGGCGTGAGGTCGAAACCCACGAGATGGAGAACGCGGCCTACCAAATCAACGACGGTAACCGCTGCTTCCACTGCAAGGACGCGCTCATGGACGTTGTCGAACCCATCGCAGACGAACTCGATGCCACGGTCGTGCTCGGCGTCAACCTCGACGACCTCGGCGATCATCGGCCGGGCCAACATGCAGCGGCAGAACGCGGGGCGCAGTTTCCGTTTGTCGATGCTGGTCTCGACAAAGATGCAGTTCGTTCGACCAGCCGCCACCTCGGCCTCGCAACAGCCGATAAGCCCGCAGCGGCCTGCCTCGCTTCTCGCATTCCTTACGGAACGCCGGTGACAATCGAGCGGCTCACGTCGGTAGAGGGCGCCGAGCTCGCATTGAAGCAACTGGGCTTCCCCGAAGTTCGAGTGCGTCACTATGAAGATATCGCCCGGATCGAAGTGCCGGTTCCAGCACTGCCCCGAGTACTCGAACATCGCGAGGTAGTTATCGCTGCGGTAAAGCAGGCCGGCTACCGCTATGTCACCGTCGACCTCGAGGGCTTTCGAAGCGGAAACCTCAACCAAGCTCTCGGAGACACGGCCAATAGTTAGAGCTGGGGTTCACTGGGGCGCCGTTCGACCCAGAGCGCCGCGATGCCAAACAG
>CAZBTI010000202.1:0-3655 GCA_964494395.1 uncultured Acidimicrobiales bacterium
ATCTCCGACATGGGCCCAACCCAGATCAACATTCCTCGTGACCGCTTCTACGGCGACATCGACGTCGAGGTCCCACAGCCAACTCGCCTCGATCGCGGACCTGGCGGAGCGAAGAGCCTCGACGAGGCAGCCAACCTACTCGCCGAAGCCGACTTCCCAGTGCTGCTCAGTGGTGGCGGCGTCGTCATGGGCGAAGCAATGGAGGAGTGCGTTGCGCTCGCCGAGCGCCTCGGCGGTCCGGTATGCAACACCTACCTGCACAACGACAGCTTCCCCGCGAGCCATCCGCAGTGGACGGGCCCGCTCGGCTACCAGGGCTCGAAGGCTGCCATGAAGCTCATCAACAAGGCCGACGTGGTGCTGGCACTTGGCACCCGCCTCGGCCCGTTCGGCACGCTCCCCCAGCACGACATGGACTACTGGCCAAAGGACGCCAAGATCATCCAGGTGGACGCCGATCACACGATGCTCGGGCTCGTGAAGCCAGTCACCGTCGGCATCCACGGCGACGCGGCACAGACCGCAACCGCACTGCTGGAACGCCTCAACGACCGCACCCTCAAGTGCGATGCCACCAAGGACGAGCGCATGGCGACCACCCAAGCCGAGAAGGATGCATGGGAAGCGGAACTCGACGAGTGGATGCACGAGAAGGACGATTTCTCGATGCAGATGATCGCCGAAGCTGAAGCCGAAGAGAGCAACTGGCTCCACCCACGCCAGGTGCTCCGCGAACTCGAGAAGCACATGCCCGAGCGAGTGATGGTCTCGACCGACATCGGCAACATCAACTCGGTGGCCAACAGCTACCTCCGCTTTGAGGAGCCACGTAGCTTCTTCGCTGCGATGAGCTGGGGCAACTGCGGGTATGCACTGCCGACCATCATCGGCGCGAAGGCTGCAGCTCCTGACCGTCCAGCGGTCTCCTACGCCGGCGACGGCGCGTGGGCAATGAGCATGGTCGAGGTCATGACCGCTGTCCGCCACGACATCCCGGTCACCGCCGTTGTGTTCCACAACCGCCAGTGGGGCGCAGAGAAGAAGAACCAGGTCGACTTCTACGGCGAGCGCTTCGTCGCCGGCGAACTCGACGGTGGCGAGAACTACGCCGAGATCGCCGAGTCGATGGGCGCTCTTGGTGTACGCGTCGACGACATCAACCAGGTCGGCCCCGCGTTGCAGGCTGCGACCAAGGCACAGATGGAAGAGGGCAAGACCACGGTCATCGAGATCATGTGCACCAAGGAACTGGGCGACCCGTTCCGCAAAGATGCGCTCTCAAAGCCCGTCCGTCACCTCGCCAAGTACAAGGACTACGTCTAACCCAGAATCTGTGGTTTGCCAGCCCGATCCGCTGTCGCGGTCTTGAGGTATGGTGCGCCATGGAGCCAATTACCTTTGAGGAGTACGAGGCGGCGTACCGGCGGTTTGTCGAATGCCTTCATGAATCGGGTGTGGAAATAGTCGAGCGCGGGCTCGACCCTGAGCATCAGATGTTCGAATACGCAATCCCCGACGACTCACCGCCGGGCGAATCATCAGGCCCCCCGGATCAAGCTTGCTACGACAAGCATTATGCAGACGCCGACATGCGATGGCAGCTCCAGAAGAAAGCCCCCTACGCTGACGAAAGGTTCAGCCAAGCGCTGGCGTTCTTTGCCGAACGAGGGGTCGCGGACTTCCCACCGGAGTACATCGAGGCGGGAAACCTCGGCGGACTTCTGCACCATGCCCGCTCGGTCCTCGGCGAACACATCTCGTTTGACTACGCACAATTCGAGACAGGGTTCGAGATTCGGCGCCGAGTTGCTGGCCTAGAGACTGCACCCGCGCCCGAACCATGGACATCGGTCGTCGACAACGGAATGCACCACTTGCTCGCAGTCGGCTTTTCCGCCGATGGGGCACAACTCCTCGTCATCGGCGGTATCGGGCGCTCGGTGCTCGATGTCGCCACGGGAGAGACGCTCGCCGAAGACACCGATCAAAACCTCGACTCTCACCTGACCGAATCTCGTCAGCAGATCGTTGGAATCGGCCCGCTCGGCGGTGAACTCGTCCCCATCAGTGGGTTCTTTGGCGGAGGGTTGGCTACGTGTACGAGCGACAACTGGTGGCTGTTTCGGTGTGGCATTGAATGGCCGAACGAACGAGTTGTTCTGCAAGCTCCCGACGCCAACATCCACAACTCGTTCAAGGGGCTCACCCAGTTGCCGGGATCGATGCGGGAGGTTCGCGCCGCTGGTTTCTCCCCCGATGGCCGTTCGTTAGTCGTTGCGACCACCGACGAGTTGAAGATCTGGCGCCGGTAGACGGCTAGTGGCGTACGGGCGCCACGAGCGATCGCTTTGTCAGAGACAACGCCGATCCCGAGATAGAAGAGTGGCATGACCAGCCGAGCCCCGATCAGTGCTGGGACATCCACGTACATCCCTACGAGAAGCAGCAGACGATATCGGTCGACTTCGATGGGCGGAGTTTGCTGGGTTATGCGCTCGGCATCGAGAACGGCGGGCCGGCCGTCGCTGACAAACTCGAACTCGGGAACGACTTTGCGAGCGCTACCACAACCCTCGGTGAGCTCCTCGATGGAATGCTTAGCGAGATTCTTCAACCGACGGACAACAGCTGAGGTCTTCTCTCCTCCAACCCCGGGAGAAACAGCGGTGAACGATACCGTTGCGGGGGTGAACGAATCGCCCAGTGTTGCTGTGAACATCGAAGAGGTCTTTGGGTTCTCTTCGGACCTAGAGGTGCATGCGTTTGCCGAGCCTTCGGAGTGGACGCCCGCTATCGATCCGGCGTACTCGTTCGACCCCGAAGTCACTCTCGCGATCTTGGCCGGGTTCGCCCACAACCGGCGTGTACTCGTGCAAGGTGCGCACGGCACGGGCAAGTCGACCCACATCGAGCAGGTCGCTGCACGATTGAACTGGCCTGCGGTTCGGGTGAACCTCGATGGACACATCAGCCGCATGGACCTCGTCGGTCGCGACGCCATCGTTATTCGTGACGGCGCTCAGGTGACCGAGTTTGTCGAAGGCATGTTGCCGTGGGCCCTCCAGAATCCCGTCGCGCTGATCTTCGACGAATTCGATGCTGGACGACCCGACGTCATGTTCGTTATCCAGCGAGTACTCGAGAAGGACGGTCGGCTCACCCTGCTCGATCAGAACCGAGTGATCGCGCCCAACCCATCGTTCCGCCTGTTTGCCACTGCCAACACGGTCGGCCTCGGCAACCTCACCGGGCTCTACCACGGCACGCAGTTGCTAAATCAAGCCCAAATCGACCGCTTTAACGTGGTCGCCACCCTCAACTATCTCGCTCCAGAGAAGGAAGCCACCATCGTGTTGGCCCAAGTCCCCGGCGCCGACCCAGGCATGGTCGACAAGATGGTCGCCGTCGCGGGCCTCACCCGTGATGGCTTCGCTGCTGGCGACCTCTCGACAGTGATGTCGCCTCGCACGGTTATTGGTTGGGCCGAGAACGTAGGGATCTTCGGTGACCCGGCCACAGCGTTCCGCTTGGCGTTTGTCAACAAATGCGATGACGCTGAACAAACGCTCATTGGCGAGTACTACCAGCGGGCCTTCGATGCCGAGCTGACGTGAGCGCAGCGAACAAGAGCGGGAACGCTGTCGAGCGCTCGCGC
>CAZBTI010000203.1:0-3638 GCA_964494395.1 uncultured Acidimicrobiales bacterium
TGCCAGAGGCGGTCGTAGGCGAGGCGGGCGTGCGGAGCGCGCACCACGATCTCGCCAAAGTCGGCACCTTCTATGGGGTCGATCTGCACTTCAACACCGGGGGCGGGCTTGCCTACGCACACGCCGTTTCCGGAGCCAGCCTCGTGAATTTCGGGGAGGCTGATCGTCGAGACGGGTAGCACCTCGGTCATGCCGTATGGCGTGTACGCGATTGCGTTCGGAAAGATTGCCTTGGCTTGGTCGAACAGGTCGGTGCGGATGGGCGCGCCGGCCGACAACAGCAGACGGACGTTCTCCAAAGCCATGAGGTGCTTCGGGGCAACCTCGTGGTAGCTGCGAAGGGTGCTCGCCAAGGCTGCGGGTGAGGCAAAGACCAAGGTGGCGTCGACCGCATCGACTGCAGCGGCGAGTGTTCGGGCGGTGATGCTGGCCGGAGCCGACACGTCCATGTCGGGGACGACCGAGGTGATGCCGAGCATCGGCCCGTAGAGCGCAAAGGGCGCAAACGCTGCGACGAGGCTGTCGTCGGCGGTGATGTTGTAGAGCCCGGTGATGATGTTTCGCTGGGCGGCGATCTGGCCGTGGGTATAGCGCACGCCCTTCGAGGGGCCGGTCGAGCCAGAGGTGAAAATGACCGCTGCCTCGTCGTTCTCAGTGGGTAGTGGTCGAGATGGGTCGACCGTGGCGTTGCGGCTCAGGGATTGCAGGTCGCCTGCGACCTTGAACAATTGCGCTTGGGTCGCCTCCAATGGTGCGAGGGCGATACGAACGCCGGGCCAGCGAAGTGTTCGCGATGCTGCGAGGGCTCGCTCGATGCCGATGAGGTACTTGGGGTTGGCGGCCTTGAGCGCTGCGGTCATCTGTGGGGGAGTGAGCGCTCCGTCGACAAGGACCACAACGGCACCCAGTCGCCAGCATCCATACGTGATCGCTGCGAGGTCGATTCCCGGAGGCACCAATACGGCGACTCGGTCGCCGGGGTTCACACCATGGGCAGCGAGGCCTGCAGCGTTCTCTTCGATTCGCTCTCCGAGTTCGCCGAACGAGATGCTCTTCTGCATCCCGGTCATCTCCGCTACTGCGGTGCGTTCGGTGTTGTCGGCGGTGGCGATGCGTTCGAGGAGGGTGGTTGGGTCGGACGGCTTCGGCTTCTTCGTTGGAGCGTCGATCGTGCTGAGCCAGTCGACGATCGCATCGGCGACCGGAGCGTCTTCGGTGACGAAGTGGCCAGCGTAGGGCCAGCGATGCACATCGGCGTTGGGGAGGCGATCTTCGAGGTCGTGAAGGTAGAGGTCGGAGAAGACGGGGTCTTTCGCTCCCCAGAGCAACAGCGACGGGATGTCTTCGAGGTGTTCGAGGCCCTGAGCGATGGCGTCGAGTGTTTCGGCGCTGGGGTGATTTGGTTCGAGGGGGATGTCCTCGACGAAGTCTTGAATAGCTTCGCGGCGAGCGGCGGACTGATATGGAGCGAGGAAGCCGGCCCGTACCTCTTTGGGGATGCGCGGCTTCGACATCTCGAAGGCGCCGGTGATGAATCCGGTCGTGTCGACCGTGGTCTTGCGAATTGCTCGCTTGGATCGGACCAACTCAATGATGCGAGGTGCGGTGGCATCGGCCGGTTGATGGACTGCGGTGTTCGTGAGCACGACACCGCGGAGTTGGCGGAGGTGGCGCAGCGCCCAGCCGAGCGAGATCGGGCCGCCCCAGTCGTGCGCGATGGTGACGACCGGGCCGCTCAGGTCGATGTGCTTGGTGAGGGCGACGAGATCGGTGACGCGTTGGGCGAGCGGACGGGTCGTTCCGGTGCGCTCGGAGAACCCCATGTCGAGGTGGTCGATAGCGACTGCCCGAATGCGCAACGGCAGCTTTGCCAGCAAATCACGCCAGAGGTACGACCACGACGGGTTGCCGTGAACGCAGAGCAGGGTGAGGTCGAATTCTTCGTCGGTACCGGCGTGCGTATCGAGGAAATGGAACGTGCGGTTAGTGCCGTCGATCTCGACGGTCTCAAGCCGTGACCATGAAGGGTTGAGGCCGGCGAGGCCAGCTGGAGGGAGCCGAGCCGCTTCGAGCGACTCGGGACCTACCAACGAACTTCGAGCATCGCAGTGTTGAGGCCCGAACCCATGCCTTGCAAGAGAACGCCGTCGCCAGGAACGAGCGTGTCGGCGACCGTGGCGAGCGTGATCGGGATCGCTGCGGGGCCGATGTTGCCGAGCGTTGGGAAGCTGCGGGGTACGCGGTCGCTTTCGATGCCGAGCGTGTCGATGATCGCCTGTGTGTGTACTTCAGAGACCTGATGAAGGATGTAGTAGGTCATGTCGAACCAACCGGGCTTATCGCCAGCATCATCCCAGGCGAGCTTTGCGGTTTCGGTGCCAGCTTCGAGGAGGCCTCGGGTGTCGGTGCGCATGCCGGTCAGGCTGCCCACGCAGAGGTCGTGATACTGGGTTGCTGCACGGAAGAAGCCACCGACCACCTTGTGGCTGCCGGGGTTATCCGAATGACGGCCGAGGACCATCGCTGCGGCGCCTGAGCCGAGGGTCAGCGTGGCGAAGTTTGCGAAGAGGTCGTCGATCGATGCGCCTTCGGCGGTGAGCTTGTCGATCGTGTTTTGATAAATTTCACGAGTGCCTTCACCGTCGACGATGAGCACGTAATCGGTGTGGCCAGATGCAATCATGTTGCCGGCGATTTGAATGCCATTGAGAAAGCCGAGGCAGGCGTTCGAGAGGTCGAAGTTGGTGCACGAAGATGACAGCTTCAACTGGTCATGGACCGCCACGGCGCTCGACGGTTCGAGCCGTTCGCGGCACACGCTTGTGTCGATCATGAGGCCGATGCGATTGCGGTCGATACCGGAACTCTGAATCGCTTTTTCGCCCGCCAATGCAGCAGCATCCATGAAAGAGGTGCCTTCGTGCCACATGCGGCGTTCTCGGATTCCGGCGAGCGATCCGAGCAATCCGGGCTCTGCTCCGGTCGCTGCGTAGAAGGGTGCGAGCTGCTCGTCAATGGCATCCGAAGTGATGACCTCTGGGGCGTGTTCGGCCTCAAGCGAAACAATACCCAGGTCATCAAATATGAAGCTTGCGTTGCCCGTCATAGGTTCCTTTTTTGCGTTGCCGATGACACGGCCCAGAAGATCATTGCACGCTATGGGGATTCGCGCTTGATCAGACATCGGGAAGCAAGGCGATTTGTCGGGTGTTAGTTATGACATGGTCGACAGATTCCGACGAGACATCTTGAGAAAGGGCGGCTTATTTGCGCTCTCTAGTGTTGTTCTCGCCGCCTGTGGGCAGGGGTTCACCCAGGTTCGAACCGCGAATGCGTTTCCGCCGGACCTCTTCGACCCGACCGAGTCGGGTAGTGAGCCGCTTCCGGAGGGCTACTTCCTCTCGTGGGGCCGTGACCAAATCACTCCCGTTTACGAGCCGACCTTCGTTGGAGCCAGTGAAGTTCCATGGCCTGACGACGAGATCGTGATCGGGGTCGACATCAACGGCCAACAACGGGCCTATCCGGTTGGCTTCCTATCGAACCGGGAGTTGGTCATCGACCAGATCGATGACATACCCATACTCGTCAGTTGGTGACCGCTTTGCAGCACGGCGTTGGTCCATCGCCGAGAGATA
>CAZBTI010000204.1:0-3527 GCA_964494395.1 uncultured Acidimicrobiales bacterium
GTCGCCAGTGATGCTTTTGAGCTTCCGGATTCAAATGGTGACCGCCGTGGACGGAGTTCTAACTCCATGATGTCAATATCGGCAATCTTGCCGTCGAGTTGATCTCACTTGCCGTAGCCGATCGCCATGGCGCCGCCAACTAGAGCACTCGTATGGCCGAGACCGAGCACGTCGAGGACCTCGCGATCTAGTGCACCCCCGAGGATGTAGGCCGTGAGTGAGTCTTCGGCTGCTCGAAGGCCGAGGTTCTGCTGGCCATGGCCAACTTGTTGTAGAGCGAATCGGAGCGCCCGGTCTCCGTACTTTCTTCGGAGTTCATCGAGATGGAGGACCGACACGACGATGATCTGCGGGTCTCCACTGCATTCCAGCGAGAACAGTCGTCTCACCTCATCCATCGGTGGAGCCTCCGCAATGACCGCAAGGCCGTGGTGGTGTGGCGAGTAGGCAAGGACGGCTCGATCGAACTCGCCTTCGGCGCGTTGGGCGAACACGTAATGAAAGATCGACTCGACGCCACCGGCGGCAGGCACGAGCGCGCCGTTGGAGCCATGACCGACTGCCGCAAGGACCCGGCTAAGCGTCTTTGTTTCCATCGACCGCGTACTGAATTGTCGGCCGGAACGACGAGAAGACAGTAGGCGTTGCGTGCGATCGTCGCGGGTTCGAGGCAACGCCGTGAAGGAACCCGGTGGTGTCATTGGATGCACGGGAAGATCGAAGGGCTCGAAGTTGCGCACCGCCGCCCCGAACGCGGCCGCATTGTGCTGCCCCAGAGAACTCACAGTCCAAAAGTCCTCGAGGGGAGAAGGTTCGCCGTCATTGGTCATGTCTTACCCCAGTCCATGTGGGAACGGTGACGGGTACGCGCGGCCCCCAGAGCGAGCTCGGCCGTCGGCGTAGTGAAAGGAGAGGTCCGAGGCCCGGCCTCCCAGGAACGGCCATTGATGGTCGTGATGAATTGGGGTGAGGTCCGGGGAAAGGACCCGTACAGCGGTCAAGCCGAGTTGCCGGAGATCGATGGTCGAAAGATCTCGGTAGAAGGCTCGGACACCGAAATCGCCGAGGTGGTCGGTCAGGTTGCGTAGCAACGTTCCGGAACGTCCATCGTGCGCGGTGACCGGTGCGGGCGATGAGGTAGCGAATTTGTGGAGCGGGAGCTCTTCCCACTGGTCTGGGTTTGCTGCGTAGTACACGGCGTGATGGTCGAAGTTTCTCGTCTGCGACGGAGTAAGGGCCCCGAGCTCTGGCTCTCTCGCCATCTTTTGTCCAACAAAGGTGATGCCCTGCAGGCACTCCAGCTCGGCTCGTTCCACTGCCTCGCCCCAGTTTGGACGGCACGCGACTCCCATCGAGTGGCGAGGGGCTCCGGCGAGGGGGAGTGTGCCGGTGACGAGAGCGACGGGGTGGGGGCTGTAGTCGGGCGTGATATCGAAGACCCGAAGTCTTCCGCCTAGCCGGTCATCGGCGGGACGACTGTTGACGAGTTTGCCCCCGAGCTGGTGGAACCAGGTCGTCATGAAGGCATCGCGTTCGATCAGCTCTTCGGTAGCCCGCAGAAGCGCAAGCCACGGATCGCTGTGGAGGGCGAGCCCTGACGAGGTGGAGTACGCACCGAACTCGTTCGTCAGACCCACCAGAGCTGCTGGGACAAAGAAGGGTTCGTTCGTCGCCAGGTCGAACGCTGCGGTGAACCATCGATCGCCGTCGGCGGAGTACCGGCCATGTGGATACTGAGGGTCTTCGCGCTGGCGTTCGCTGTGGAGAGTAAACGCAGAAGCGGGAAGAACGTTCGCCTTGTGCTCGAGGTCGGCCACGTTGGTCAAGGGCAGCTGCGACGTGGACGCGGCATACCGTTCGAGAGCTTCACCCACGGCTGCGGTTCGCGCCCCGGCGATGCTTCGGGCCACGCCCCCGCCGGCGCTCGCGAATTCATAGTCCTCGCGTGCGACGCTCGCATGGAACACGCCTGCGGGATCCGCTGCTGCAGCGGGCAATGTCAGCACGTCGGCATAGATCCCGCACAGCGAGTCAAGCGCCCGATCGACAAAACTGGGTGCCTCCTCTTCACGGTTCTGAGGGTCACTGGTCATGGCAGTTCGATCATGGCGTTGGTGGCCCCGGGATCACACGTAGCGCAGCCGGGAAACATCAGCACGGTCGTGTGCGTGCACTCGCCTGCTTCAAGGTCCCATGAGATGAGTCCGTTCGACAGGCGCGAAGTCCCGGAGCGAATCAGGTTGAGTTGGATGATGAGCAACTCGCTGATGAGTGCCGGTCGAGAAAGGCCGGCTGGTTGCTCGGGTTCCTCGAGCCTTGGCCATCTTCGCTCGACCCGCCGGTCGAGGCAGTCGGTGCACGTGGTCAGCCCGGGCAGTACATACGGCCCGATGGTCAGGGTGTGATGGAACCGAGCATCTACGGCGAGGTGGGGGAGGTCGGTACTGGGCCAGCCGTCCGCTGTTCGCAGGAGCACAGCGAGGTCCGCGTGATCCTCGTGGTCCGCTGTAGCGAAACCGGCTGCCTCGACGATCGGCCGGAGTTCTCGACACAAGCCTTCGTCTCCCACGAACGCGACCGACATCACGTCCGGGCCGAGAACGGCTCCGAGATCGGCGAGCCGAGCAGCCAGTGTCGCGGCGTCCGCAGTGTGGGGCGCGACCGGCTCACCGTTCGACCACGAGAGAAGGGTCGCTCCGAGTGCCGAGCTCAGTCCTGAAAGATCGATCGTCCGGTCGAGGCCAGCGGTGATCGCGTACTCGCCGGGAAGGGTCTCCACCGCCGTCCACTGCGTGTTCCAACGAGTCTCGGTAATCCCCGACATGGCCCAATCCTGCCAGCGCGGCGACCGCCGATCCTGCATAGGTGCCGTCTTTCCAGAACGGATCCGCCGAGACCACCGTGCCTCGTCAGCGTCGGGTGGCCCGTTCCTCAGACGCTGTGTTGATTTCAGGGGTGCTAGTCGCGCGGTGCGTAGGGATTCGGAAGGAGAAGTCAGTTCCTAAGGATTTCTGCTCAAATATCTCGGATTTCTTCCGAAACTGGTTGTTGCTTTCGAACCGCATCTGTAGCTTAGTGAGTCGCCCCGCTCGGAAGAGCAAATGGGGCGAAGGGCACCACCGGGCCGGAGTTTCGATTCTTCCCGAGTGTCATGCGCTTCTTGAAAACGGAGAAGAGAACGAAAAAGCCAGTGCGGATTCGTACCAATGATCGATTCGAGTCGATCGGTACGTAATTCATACGAAGCAACCGTTTGAGACTGTCACTTCGGTGACGACTTCAGACACAATTCCGTTCCTGAGGAACTCATTTCTAACGTGTGAGGAAATCGGGGACATACCTAACTAGGAACCGGCAAAGCACCGGTTCCGGCTAGGTCACACTCGACTCGGTGAGCTTGCTCATCGAGACCAATGATTTCAAGGCTTGTCATTTGCGGCTCTGACCTTCGGGTTGGAACGGATGGCAAATCTGTGATTTTGACGGAGAGTTTGATCCTGGCTCAGGACGAACGCTGGCGGCACGCT
>CAZBTI010000205.1:0-3515 GCA_964494395.1 uncultured Acidimicrobiales bacterium
CGACCCGAGCGTCGTTGGCTAGAACAGCCCGCCAGAAGCGCCGGCGAGTACGCCGAGAAGCGCCGGCGAGTACGCCGAGAAGCGCCGGCGAGTACGCCGGTGCTGACAGCTACTGGACCGCTGCAGGAACTGCTTCGGAAAGAGCTTCTTCGATGCTTGAATCGAGAGCCGCAGCAAGAATTGTGCGAACGTCGAGGAGCAGGTCAGCAACCTCGGTGGTGCTCATCAATTCACGCGACATCGTGAGGCCAAGGCCCTGATCGATAAGAGCGAGGGCTTCGTTGATGTTGACTTCTACGGTGCCGGTCATGAGATGCCCTTCCGGGGGGTGGTGGGAACGAAAACGTTGTGTACTGAATGCAACCTACTAGGCAAGGCTGACATTCCCTTTATGACGTACTCTCACGGTAGCCGCGACCGGGCCCGCGAGAACAGCGCATACGGCTTAATTTGGTAAGAACCGTAGACCTACCTAGGAGATCAACATGCTCATTCAAGACAAGATCGTTGTGGTCACTGGCGCAGGGGCTGGAATTGGACGAGCACTCGCCGAACGGTTCGTCGCCGAGGGCGCAAAGGCGGTCATCGCCTCCGACATAACCTCTGATCTAGCGGACGTAGCGGCTGAAATAGGCGCTCACCCCATCCGTGCCGACGTCTCTCAAGAAGCGAACATCATCTCGTTGATCGACGAAACCGAATCGCAATTCGGACCCATCGACTTGTTCGTGGCCAATGCTGGCATCGGCGGTCAACCCGGTGGAGCGGAAGTCCCAGATGATGAATGGCAGAGGATCTGGGAGATCAACGTAATGCACCACATTTGGGCAGCACGCCACCTCGTTCCCCGCTGGCAGGAACGCGGCGGTGGCTATCTCCTCACCACCGCATCAGCGGCCGGTCTACTGTCGAACCTCGGCACTGCGCCCTACACAGTCACTAAGCACGCAGCCGTGGCGTTCGCCGAGTGGCTCGCCATCACCCACGCAGACGACGGCATCAAGATTTCTGTCCTGTGTCCGCAAGGTGTTCGAACAGCCATGACCGCGAGCGACGATCCGGCTGTTGCCAATGTTGTCGCCCAGGGGCTGATCGAAACCGAAGATGTCGCCGATGCAGTGTTGGCCGGCCTCGGGCAGGAATCGTTCCTCATCCTCCCCCACCCCGAGGTCGCCGAATACGTGAAGCACAAGGGCGCCGACATCGAGAGCTGGCTCGACGCAATGCGACGCCTCCAGCGCAAATTCTTTCCTGCGTAAGTCGCCGTGACGCGGTTCGTCCCAGCCCGACTTCGCGCCCTCCATCGAGCGACCCCAGTGGGTGCTGTGGCCGAGTTACAACAGCCCTCGACATACAGCGACGGTCGCTGGTCAGACGTTGTCATAGGGGCCGGGTTTTCAGTGTCCGGAGAGCGTCTGTGGACCCTCGCTGACACCGTCGCTCCAGGCATGGATTTGTTGATCTGTGGGCTCAATCCGTCCCCCGCTTCCGCCGATGGCGGAGTGCCGTTTGCGCGACCTGGGAACCGGTTTTGGCCGGCGATGCTAGAGGCGGGGCTTGCGTCGGTCGACCGTGACCCCGACCACCTCCTTCGCCATCACAAAATCGGGATGACCGACATCGTGAAGCGCACGACCCGACGCGCCGATGAACTGTCGACCAACGAGTACGCAACCGGGCTCGAGCGGCTCTCGAGACTGACCGAATGGTTGCAACCCGAAGCCATCTGTTTTGTCGTGAAAATTTGAAGCCTCACCCACACTGGTTGTGGGTGAGGCTTCGAATTTTTCGGTCAGGATTCGCGAGCTAGCGAAACCTGTCGTCGTTCTAGGAAGAGTCGCTCGGCTGCCGGTGGCCCGGAGGCGAGCGCCTTCCTGTAGCTCTCGTTGGCTTCGATTTCTCGGCCTACCCGACGCAGTAGTTCTGCCCGAGCGCTGTGGAGGTAGGTGTAGCCATCGAGCTCATCTCGCAGCGGCTCGATTGCAGCCAGCCCAACATCGGGACTTTCGGCAAAGCTCAATGCGATAGCTCGGTTCAATCTGACGACGGCACTGCCGTCGAGGTTGATGAGCAGGTCGTAGGTACTCACGATCCGCTGCCAGTCGGTCCGTTCGAAGCTCGATGCTGTGGCGTGCAACGAAGCCAGAATTGCCTGCAATCCAAACGCTCCAAGCAATCCGGTCTCTCGAGCTCGGCCCAGCGATTCGATGCCTGCGGCGATCTTGTCGCGGTCCCATTGGGTTCGGTCCTGCATCTCCAACATGACCGGAATGCCATCGTCGTCGACGCGGGTCGCCCGGCGAGCATCGGTGAGGAGGATCAGCGCGAGGAGCCCATGTGACTCGACATCGTCGGGCACCAAGGTCGTCACGAGCGAAGCCAGCCAGGCAGCTTCATCGCAGAGGTCGCCCCGAACAAACTCGTCGCCGGTTCGGCTGGCGTGCCCCGCCGTGAAGATGAGATAGATGACATGACGGACTGCCCTGAGCCGTTCGACAAGCACCTCCCGGTCGACCGGGCGAAATGGAATACCCGCATCGCGAATCTTCGACTTTGCGCGGGTGATTCGCTTGCCCATTGCCGACTCTTCGACGAGAAACGCTCGTGCGACCTGCTCGGTCGATAGACCGGCAACCAATCTCAGAGTGAGTGCCACCTGCGATTCGAGATTGAGCGCTGGGTGGCAACAGCCGAGCAGAAGCACCAGCTGCTCGTCAACCAGCTCCCCTTCCGATGAAGCGGCCGGACCACGCTTCGCCAACGCATCGAGCTCGGCGAGCTTCGTCTCATAGTTCGATGATCGCCTGACCTTGTCGAGGGCTTTGCGTCGCGCCGTTGTCGTCAGCCACGCTCCTGGGCGGTCGGGGGGATCCGTATCAGTACCCCACCGTTCGCTCGCCTCCACGAAGGCCTCCTGAGCACAATCTTCAGCCAACTGAAGATCGCCGAAATCCCGCATCAGAACAGCCATCAATCGTGGCCATTCTGTGCGGAACACTTCGTCGAGCGATATCACGCTCGATACTCACGGTCGAGATCCGCGGAACGAAACATGGCTCGCCGAACCCCTACTCGCCCGGGATCTCCATGACCGGTCGAACCTCGACCGAACCGTATGGTGCCGACGGGATCTTCTCCGCCCAGGCCAAGGCAGCATCGAGGTCAGCGGCCTCGATGATGTAGAAGCCTCCCAGCACCTCTTTGGTTTCGGCGAACGGACCATCGGTCGTCATGCGCTGACCATCTCGAACGGTCACCGTCGTGGCGGTCGCAGCGGGAAGCAGTGCTTCGCCACCGAGGTTCGCCCCGGCCTGATCCAGTTCCTCGGTGAAGGCAAACCACTGGGACATCTCCTCCATCATCTCTTCCTCGGACTGCGGACCGGCGTCCTCTGACGAATAGATTAGCAGTGCATATTTCATAACTTTCCCTTCCCGAGCCGGGCCCAGATGTCGCTGAGCGGACTCAGATGTCGCTGAGCGGACTCAGATGTCGCTGAGCGGACTCAGATGTCG
>CAZBTI010000206.1:0-3497 GCA_964494395.1 uncultured Acidimicrobiales bacterium
CGGATGAACGAGGAAGTACAGACCGCCCTCACTCGGGCCGACGTGCCCGAACACTTCTCGTTCGATGATCGGCAAAGCGCCATCGAAGCGGCGAGCTTCGCAGTCTTCCGGGGTGACCCCGACAAAGTTCTATAGGAGCGAGGACGCTGTCCCGCAGGGCTATGAGGCTGCGACCCGCTCGGCCATCTTGTCGATAGCCATGGCCCAACCCTGGCCACCGGGGGAGTCGGCTGGAACACCTTGGTGGGTCATCACCATCTTGGTAGATCCGCCGACGTCTTCGAGCTCAACGACGACCGATGTTTCCATTGGGTGACCGGCTGGCATTCCCATTTGCTCTGCGGTCATGGCGTTGCCTTCGGCGTCGGCCATCTGCTCGGTGTACACGAGACGGCTCGTTGGGGTGATCTCCTTGTACTCGCCGAGGAAGAACATCGCCATATCACCGTTAGGTGTCTGCATTTCCATTTTGATGAAGCGGCGTCCGCCAACGGTGACGTCCATCTCCGCACTTGGGATAGTGGCACCCATTGGCCCGTACCAGTTCGCAAAGTGTTCCGACTCGGTCCACATCGACCAGATCAGCTCGATTGGTGCTTCAAAGGTTCGTTCGATCGTAAGGTCGTTGCTCATGGTCGCTCATTGTTTCAGAGTCGGTCGGCATTGTTTCAACCGGACGAGCGCCTTGTTTATGCTTCGGCCTTCTCGGTTCCGACTACGGCGAGCGATTTGGCTTCGGCGGCCGCAGCGGTGATGGCTTCGATGCGCGTTGGGTAGCTCGCCGTAAGCCCGGAGTCAGAGCCAAATGCAGCAAGGACGGTTGAGCAGCTCTCGTTTAGGCCAGCGGCGACGAGCGATATTCCAGCTGCATCAGCGTAGGTAGCGATCGAACCAACAGCCCGAGCGCCCGACGCGTCGAGGTAGGGGAGCGCCGTGAAGTCGAGGACCATCACCGAGGTCTCGGCGTTGACGTTCTGGGCTGCTCGATGTGAGAGTTCAGCCGCTGCACCAAAGCTCAGGGGGCCATTGAACTCGAACACCACTATTTGGCCGTCGGCACTATCGAGGAGCTGTTTCTCTTCGGCCGAGTCGATCCGGTTCGTGATGTGGAGCTCGTCGAGCTGTCGGTCTGCGAGCTGCTTGACGAACGAGAGTGCCGCAAGAACCACACCCACAGCAACTGCGGTGATCAAGTCGACGAACACGGTGAGTCCGAGGACGATGGCCATGAGGCCGAGGTCGAGCTTGGGACCCTTGATGGCTTGCTTAATGAAGGTCAGGTCGAGGATGTCGTAGCCGACTTTGACGAGAATGCCGGCGAGCACCGCCTGAGGGATCTGGGAGGCGATCGGACCGAGGACGAGCACCACTGCGAGAAGAAGGATCGAGTGGATTGCGCCCGATACTCGGGTGCGGCCACCGCTGCGAACATTGATGACTGTTCGCATCGTTGCACCGGCGCCTGGGATGCCACCGAACAGGCCAGCGACCGAGTTACCGATGCCCTGGCCGATCAGCTCACGATTCGAGTTGTGTCGAGTGCGGGTCATGTTGTCGGCAACCAACGAGGTGAGCAGGCTGTCGATCGCACCGAGAAGCGCCAAGACGATCGCCCCTTCGAGGACGATGTTGATCGTGTCTGTCGAGAAGGCTGGAAGCACGAACTCGGGGAAGCCCGTTGGGATATCGCCGAGGAGCGGAGCACCGGTGATGACTTGGCCGAGACCGGTTCCGACGATCAGTGCGACGAGGGCGGCTGGAACGATCTTGCCGAACTTCGCTGGCCACAGGAACACGATCGCCAACGTGATGCCCGCCAAGATCAAAGCCGAGGAGTTTGTTTCGGCAATGGCACCCGGAATTGCTCGAATGGCGTTAATCGTGCCGCCACCGTCGGGCTCTCCACCGAAGAGGCGTGAGGCTTGGAGCAAGATGATGATCACACCAATGCCGGTCATGAAGCCCGAGATAACGGGGAACGGCACGAGGTTGATGTATTTGCCGAGGCGCAAAACGCCCATGGCGACTTGAAGCAGGCCGGCGAGCACAACCGTGGCAAAGATCAGCCCGAGGTCGCCGTCGAGCGAGTCGAAGACGCCGGCGAACACCACGATCATTGGCCCGGTCGGGCCAGAGACCTGGGTTGGGGTTCCCCCGAAGATGGCCGCGAGGAAGCCAACGATGATGGCTCCCCAGAGGCCGGCGATGGGGCCTGCGCCTGACGCCTCACCGAAGGCGAGCGCGAGAGGGAGGGCGACAACACCAGCGGTTATCCCGCCGAAGATGTCGCCGCGCATAGTGGACTGTCCTGCGACTTTCCCGCTTTCAGTCATTTCAGGTGCTTTCGACGAGTGAAACGTACGCAGAACCGTCGTGGCCACGGACATCGCCCGAGCCAATGTCGTACACCCATGCGTGAAGAGTAATTTCGCCTGCGTCGAGCTTTGCTTGGACGCCGGGGTATGCCTTGAGGTGCTCGAGCTGCAGAAGTGCATTGGCATCGATCAGTGACTCGAGGCTTGATGCAGCCTCGGTCTCGAGCAGCGATTCGGAGTGTTCGAGCCAACGGCGAGCTGACGGCAGCGCGTCGGCAATGGCATCGAGATCCATGAGCCCGCCCATTGCACCGCATCCTGAGTGGCCACATACGACAACGTCGGTGACATTGAGAGCTACAAGTGCGTATTCGATCGAGCCGGCATTGCCATCTGGCGAGGTGCCGTCCGCTTCAAGACGGGGAACGATGTTGCCGGCGTTACGAACAACGAAGATGTCGCCCGGGTCGGTCTGGGTGATCAGCGATGGGTCGACGCGAGAGTCGGCGCAGGTGATGAAGAGTGTCGCTGGGCTTTGCCCGGTCGCGAGTTGATCAAAGAGTGCCTGTTTATCTGGGACGACGTTTGATTTGAAGTTACGTATGCCCTCGATGAGTTTCGCTACCACGTGTAATCCGCTATTCCTTTTCTGAGAAATCTAAAAACCGAGGTCGGGCCGACCTCGGTTAACTACTTCGACAATCTTAGCACCTAAATTTAGCACTAAAACACACCTTGATACTTGACGTAATCGGCTGTTCACAACCAACGATACCGGCTGCACAGTGCCCGAAAGTTGCCTTCGCGGGCGTGTCTGTACCGGAGACAAATTACCCACAAGTTGGTTGCCCGCGCGTTGCGCGTTGTGGCAGCACTCATAGACTGATCAGCTGTGCCGGAGAACCCAACCAGGTCCCCCGGTTTTTAAAATTGGCTGCATTAGACTCACAGCGGACCGGGCTAGGTAGGCCCGGTCGTGGTGTGTCTGCACCACTGAACCCCTACTGAGGAACGAGATCATGGCAAAGCGAGTGCCTCTCGAAAAGACCCGAAACATCGGGATTATGGCCCACATTGATGCCGGCAAAACCACCACGACTGAGCGCATCCTTTATTACACGGGTGTCAACTACAAGATCGGCGAGGTCCACGACGGTGGCGCCACCATGGACTGGATGGAAC
>CAZBTI010000207.1:0-3346 GCA_964494395.1 uncultured Acidimicrobiales bacterium
GGCGAGCATGACGAATCGATCAAAATTTCGGCGGAGCCGAAGATCGATTCCGTCATCGCGAGTTGGACCTTACGCGCGACGTGGTTAGAGTTAGCGAGCTGTGCGTTCGACGTCAGTGTGGGTGGCCTTCGGGTCGACTGCATCGATAGCCGAACAACTGAGTCTCTCAGAACACAATTGACGTCTCACAAGGCCTCCGGAAACCAGTGAGCAAAACCGAATCTTCGCTCCGCTTGGCTATGCCATGCGGAGCGTTCGCGTGAGTGGGCTACGGTCCACGAGCCAAACCGTACGAACTTTCACACCAAGGCTCGCCGCAGAGCCCAAAGGAATGAGAACTATGGCCACCAAAGCCATCGTTGGTGAAAAACTGGGAATGACGCAGGTCTGGCAGGACGACAAGGTCGTGCCCGTGACTGTCCTGAAGGTTACGCCATGCCGCATCGTGCAGATCAAGCACCCTGAGACCGACGGCTACTCCGCTGTTCAGGTCGCCGTAGGCACCCAGAAGGAACACCGACTTAGCAAGCCAGCACTTGGCCATCTAGAAAAGGCCGGCGTCGATCCGGGCAAGAAGCTCATCGAGCTGCGTCTTGACGATGTCAGCGAATTCACGGTCGGCCAGGAAATCGGCGCCGATGTTCTCGCCGAGGGCGAACTCGTCGATGCCACGGGCGTCAGCAAGGGCCAAGGCTTCACCGGTGTTATGAAGCGCCACAACTTCAAGGGCCAACGTGCAAGTCACGGTGCACACCGAGTGCACCGTATGCCCGGCTCTGTTGGGCAAGCCTCCACACCGGGGCGCATCTTCAAGGGAAAGAAGATGGCTGGTCGCAGTGGTAACCAGAAGGTCACTACGCAGAATCTGACCGTCGTCGAAGCCAACGCCGAGGAGAACCTGATCCTCGTGAAGGGCAACGTTCCTGGCCCCAAGGGCGGAACGGTGTTGCTTCGAAATGCAGCGAAGAAGAAGCAGGGAGCGAACTAATGGCATCAGTAGACGTCACCTCCATTGCGGGAAAGAAGTCGGGAACCGCCGACCTTCCCGATCAGCTCTTCGGTATCGAGCCGAACATTCCAGTCATGCACCAGGTGGTCACCGCACAGCTTGCGGCCCGTCGTGCTGGCACACACTCCACCAAGACCCGCGCTGAACGGCGTGGCGGTGGCGCAAAGCCATGGCGCCAGAAGGGCACCGGCCGAGCTCGCCAGGGTTCGATTCGTTCGCCTCAGTGGCGTGGTGGCGGTATTGCTCACGGCCCGAAGCCCCGTGATTACAGCCAGAAGACCCCAAAGAAGATGATCAAGCTCGCACTCGCATCGGCATTGTCCGATCGTGCAGCTGACGGCAAGATCATGGTCGTCGACAACTTCGGCTTCGATGCACCGAAGACTTCCGATGCGGCCAAGGCCATCTCGGAGCTCGGTCTCGCCGATGAGGGACGCATCCTCATTGTGCTGAGTGACGGCGACGCAAACACCGCGCTCAGCTTCCGGAACATCCCCAACGTGCATGTTCTCCCAACGGGCGAATTGAACGCATACGACGTGTTGGTTTCTGACACGGTCGTGTTCAGCCAAGATGCTGTGCCAACCGCACCTGCCCCAAAGGCAAAGGCAAAGGCGAAGAAGCCAGCAGACGCACCGGCACCAGCCCCCGCTCCGGCTCCCACCGAAGACGCAGCTCCAGCCGCAGCTCCCGTGGCCGCAGCCGCTGCAGCGAACGAGGCCGCTGCTCCTGCAGCTGAACCACATGGTTCTGGCTCGCACGCACCGCTCGACGATGGGTCAATGCCTGCCGGCTACCCAATCAAGGGCAACGACGACTCGATGAAGTTCCACCAGCCCGATGGCCGTTGGTACGAAAACACTGTCGCCGAGGTCTGGTTCGATACCCCCGAATCAGCTATTGCCGCTGGATTCATCGAGGCCGGAACGTCGGCCGCACCTACTAAGGAGGAGGAAGAGTAATGGCAGCTGATCTCCGCGATGTACTCATCGCCCCTGTCGTTTCCGAGAAGAGCTACGCCCTTCTCGAAGAGAACGTTTACACCTTCACCGTTGCTCCCGATGCGACGAAGCCTGAAATCAAGAAGGCCGTCGAAACCCTCTTTGAGGTCGAGGTCTACAAGGTGAACACGCTGAACCGTAAGGGAAAGCGCAAGCGCAACCGCCGTGACGGAACGTTCGGCAAGCGCCCCGATGCCAAACGAGCAATGGTCACGCTCGTCGATGGCTACGAAATCGACCTGTTCGAGGTGTGATGATCCATGGCTCTTCGTAAGCGCAAGCCCACAAGCCCCGGACGTCGTTTCCAGACGTCATCGGACTTCTCCGAGATCACCAAGACGACTCCTGAAAAGTCGTTGCTCGAGAGCAAGTCCCGTACCGGTGGCCGCAATAGTTACGGTCGCAAGACCAGCCGTCACCGCGGTGGTGGCCACAAGAAGCAGTATCGCAAGATCGACTTCCGCCGGAACAAAGATGGCGTTCCAGCAAAGGTTGCAGCGGTCGAATACGACCCGAACCGCAACTGTCGCATCCTCTTGCTCCATTACTTCGACGGACACAAGGCCTACATCTTGGCCCCCGAGAACGTCGGAGTTGGCGAGATCCTGCAAAACGGTCAAGGCAGTGAGATCAAGCCTGGTAACGCTCTGCCACTTCGCTACATCCCGGTCGGTACTACCGTCCACAACGTCGAACTCGCACCTGGTGGCGGCGGCAAGATCAGCCGTTCAGCTGGTTCGAGTGTGCAGTTGGTAGCAAAGGACGGCCCACACGCCATCCTTCGTCTGCCCAGCACCGAAATGCGCCGTGTGCCAATCGATGGCCGCGCAACCGTTGGTGTTGTTGGTAACGCCGAGCATGAGCTCATCAAGATCGGTAAGGCCGGTCGTAACCGCTGGAAGGGCGTTCGCCCACAGACCCGCGGTGTTGCAATGAACCCGGTCGATCACCCCCACGGTGGTGGTGAAGGTAAGACCTCCGGCGGTCGTCACCCGGTTTCCCCTTGGGGCAAGCCAGAAGCACGCACCCGCTCAGATAAGAAGCAGTCCGATCAGATGATTATTCGTCGACGCCGCAAGCGCGGATCACGTCGTTAGGGGTACTGAGATATGCCACGCAGCCTAAAGAAGGGCCCGTTCGTCGATGAGCACCTGCTCAAGAAGGTCGACGCACTCAACGAGAAGAACGAAAAGCAGGTCATCAAGACCTGGTCACGTCGTTCCACCATTATCCCCGACATGCTCGGCCACACGTTGGCTGTGCACGACGGGCGTAAGCACGTCCCGGTGTATGTCACCGAGTCGATGGTCGGCCACAAGCTTGGCGAGTTCGCTCC
>CAZBTI010000208.1:0-3294 GCA_964494395.1 uncultured Acidimicrobiales bacterium
TGGACTTGTTCTTGTAGGTGAACCCGTTGATCTTGGGTCCACGGGTGTTCTCGACAACCTTGATGCCGACCGAAGCTCCGGAGAGCTGGTCGGGAGTGGCGAGAACGCTGCCCCCATCGACGACGAGGATGGGAGTGAGAGAATCGGTTGCATCGACTTCGCCAACGCGGTTGACGTCGAGGACTTGCCCCTCTTCAACGCGGTACTGACGACCGCCGGTCTTAATCACGGCATACATTCTGACGAGGATATCTCGCGATGGCGTTCTTTGCGCCTTCTACGATGCGTTGATTTCGTTGAAAGGTACACCCTTGTCGACCGAAATGTCCCGGGGCAGCCCCAGCACTCGGTCGCCAATGATGTTGCGTTGGATTTCGTCGGTTCCTCCAGCGATCCCATCTTGGAAGCTCCACAACACGTGGCGGGCAAGTTGCTGGCCTTCATCGCCTTCCAACTGCCACGCAATCGAGTCCATCCCCTCGATGTTTTGGGCAATTGCTCGTACTCGGCGAGAAATCACCGATCCGGCGAGCTTTCCTAACGAGCCACCAGGCCCAGGAGCCTTGCCAGCCTTCATTTCGGCTCGGGTGCGCATCGCCACGAGAGACTTGCAGGTCTCCATGGCGTAGAGGCTCATGAGTTCGTCCCGAACGACAGGGTCGGCAATACGGCCGTTCTTTTGGGCGTGCTTGGCCAGCATGTCGAAGTTTCGACGGGTGATGTTGCCCGCACCGGCGGTGCCGATGGCCACCCTTTCGTACATGAGCATCGCGGTTGCTTGGTTCCACCCATTGTTGAGTTCGCCGAGCAGCCAATCCTTCGGGATTCGCGCGTCGGTGAAGAAGACTTCGTTGAAGTGCTTGCCGCCGTCGATCTGGTGGATGGGGCGTATCTCGACCCCAGGAGCGTTCATATCGACGATGAACATCGAGATGCCCGCGTGTTTTGGCACCTCGGGGTTGGTGCGAGCAATGAGGACGCCATAGTCGGAGCGGTGAGCGAGGGTGGTCCACACCTTCTGGCCGTTGATGATCCACTCGTCGCCATCGAGAATCGCGCTCGTGCGCAGGCTGGCCACGTCGGAACCTGCGTTTGGTTCGGAGAACATCTGGCACCACATCTGCTCGCCGCGGATGTTCGCCGGCATGAACTGCTTCTTCTGTTCGTCGGTACCGAAGTCGTTGAGGACGGGCAGGCACATGCCGTGAGAGATGATGAACTCGGTGTCGACGAGTGGGAACCGCGCCTTCTCGCTTCGCCAGATTTTGTCGTGAGCTTTGGTGAGGCCTGCTCCACCGAACTCGGTCGGATACGTCAGACCAGCGAGGCCAGCCTCTGCGGCTGCGGCACAAAAAGCCTTGCCGGCTTCGACGCTCCGGCCGTCCCCGGTGTTCTCTGAAAGGAAGTCGCGACAGCGTTCAGCGAAGGCCGCCTTCTCTTCGGTTGTGAGCGTCGTATCCACTACTCCCCCTCGTCTTCCATCCAACTGAACATCGACCCGGAGCCGAGCGGAGCGAAGTTCGCTGGGCGCTTCTCTAGGAAGCTCGTGACTCCCTCGGCAAGATCGGCGCCGTCGAAAGATTCGACCATAAGTTGGTTAGATGATTCAAACGCAGATTCTCGATCCATGGCTGGTTCAATGAGAAGTTGGTGTTTGATCGTCGCCATCGATCCTGGCGACACGTTCTTCGCAAGGTGGCCTGCGAGTTCGAGAGCGGTATCGATCACGTCTTCGACGGGAACGGCTTGGTTCACAAGGCCAAGGTCGGCCATCTCCGCACCGGTGACCACACGAGAGGTCAACAGCAGATCGGTAGCGACCTGACGTCCAGCGATCTGTGGGAGGAGCCAGGCCAACCCGTACTCGGCAATGAGCCCTCTCTTTGAGAAAGCGGTAGTGAACTTCGCCGTCGACGACGCAATCCGAAAATCGAGCATCATCGCATGCCCGAAACCCGCACCAGCACAGGCTCCGTTGATCGCAGCGATCGTTGGCTTTCGAACCTGCATCGGCATGAAATTTGGGATGACACCGTTGGGCAACGGTAAGTCTCCGTCGCCTGGTTTGTATGCAAGATCAGCGCCCGGGCACCAGCCCTTTCCGGCTCCCGTCACCACGATGACGGACACGTCGTCGTCGGCTTCAGCTTGTTGGAGCCGCTCGAAATACGCGTGCTCCATATTGCCGATCATCCCGTTGAGCCGGTCGGGCCGATTGAACGTGAGCGTCGCAACGCCGTTTGCGGTCTCGTACAAACACAGGTCTGGGTGCAACATGATCGAAGCGTAGTAGGCGGCCTACCCGCCGGTAGAACCGAACTATTTCCTAAACAACACTATTTCCCCTTCTCTGAGTAGGTACGGTGCGGCCATGAGCGATGTCCAGACCACGTCCACCCAATATTCGATCGCGTTACTCGTTCGCCTTCGCAACGTGCCGGGGGTTTTGGGAAGGCTCACCACCGCTATCGGAGCCGCTGGCGGCAACATCTTCGCCATTGAAAACATCGTGGCTCGCGGACCATTCCTCGAGCGCAGCATTGTCGTCAATTGTTCGAGCGTCGAGCATCAGGGTCGACTCGTCAAGGAGCTCGAGGGTCTTGCGGACATCGAGGTTCTCAGCTACTACGACCGAACCATGGCCATGCACGAGGGTGGCAAAATCGAAGTTCTGCCCCTCGCCCCAGTGAGCGATATCGACGACCTTTCCATGGCGTACACCCCAGGTGTAGCCCGAGTGTGCATGGCCATTGCAGACGACGAACGACTTGCCGACGAGTTGACGATCCGCAAGAACACCGTCGCAATCGTGAGCGACGGCACGGCTGTCCTCGGACTCGGCGACATCGGCCCGAAGGCCGCCATGCCGGTCATGGAGGGCAAGGCACTGCTGTTCAAGGAGTTTGGCAAAGTCGACGCATTCCCCATCTGCCTCGACACCACCGATCCCGATGAGATCATCGAGACGGTCGTGCGACTGGCCCCGACCTTTGGGGGCGTCAACCTCGAAGACATCGCTGCACCCGGCGCGTTTTACATCGAGGAAGAACTCAAGCGCCGCCTCGATATTCCAGTGTTCCACGACGACCAGCACGGCACCGCCGTCGTCACCTTGGCAGGCTTGCAGAACGCCCTGAAGGTTGCGGGCAAGAAGATCGAAGATGTTTCGGTCGTGATCTCCGGTGTCGGAGCAGCTGGCGTGGCCATCGGCAAGATCCTCCTCGGCGCGGAGGTGGGCCACGTGGTCGGCGTCGATTCGCGAGGGGTGATCTTCGATGGCCGCGAGAACCTCAA
>CAZBTI010000209.1:0-3218 GCA_964494395.1 uncultured Acidimicrobiales bacterium
TACCGTGCGACTTCCCAGTCGCTTAGTTCGTCGCCGTCGATGCTTGCGCCGGAGGCTTCGAAGGCCTCGACCTCGTTGCGCTTGTGGGTGATGTAGTTGGAGACGACGTTGGGGCCGATGGCTTCTACTAGTGCGGTGTCTGCTTCGAGGTCGTCGAGTGCGCCGGATAGATTGTCGGCGCAGCGGCCTACGCCTTCACCGCCGTCTCCGAACCCGTCACCGGTGTACTCGTCGGGAGCGGTCATCGCGTTCACGACACCTAGTCGCGCAGCCTGCAGCAGCGCTGCGGCACCGAGGTGCACGTTCACCGCTCCGTCGGCTAGGCGATGCTCAACACGCATCGCTGCGCCACTGTCGGCCGGAAGTCGACACGCCACGTTTCGGTGGTCGACACCCCAGTTGGCCCAGCAACCGGCGAGGGTGCCCGGCTGAAGGCGGCGATAGGCATTGACTGTGGGCGCGCAGATCGCGGCCAAAGCATTGTGGTGCTCGACAAGCCCGGCGATGCACTGCAGGGCGAGCTCGCTCGCTCCGTGCGATGTGGAGTCGTCGACCAGCGACAGTTCGCCGTCCTTGCCGACAAGGCTCATGTTGTAGTGCAGGCCCGAACCCGAAACGGTGGGGAAGGGCTTGCCCAAGAACGTGAAGTCGAGCCCCATGCTCAGCGCTACCTCGCGCACCATAGTGCGGAACAAGAAGACGTCGTCGCACTGGGTCATGGCGTCGTCGTAGCGAAGGGTGAACTCGAATTGCGACTCGTCGAACTCGACGTTGGCGGACTCCACATTGAAGCCACAGTCATCGGCGGCGTCGAGCACGGCGGTGACAAAACCCGAAGGGTCGCCGAGCGAACCGGTGCCATAGACCATCGAACGTGGATTGTTGAACTTGCGCCAACCGCCCTCACCGTCCGGCTCCAGGAGATAGCCCTCCAATTCGATGCCTAACTTCACCTCGTAACCCAGCTCGGCCCAATCGTCGATCGCTCGTTGCAAGGTGCAGCGCGGCGACACGTCGTATGGGCCATGGTCGAAGGTCAGGTCGGCAACGGCCACACCGATCGTCGGGTCTTCCCACGACGGGCGCAACGTCGAGGCCACCGGCGTGCCGTGCACATCCTTGAGGCCATCGAGCAGGTGGCCGCCCTCGGCCGGGAGGATGTCTCGGTCATAGGTCAGGCCAAACGTGGTGACACAAAATGCCGAGCCCTTGTCGGCCAACGCTGACGGAAGGTACTTGCCGCGAGCCAGCCCGAGATGATCTGGCCACATGAAGCGAATTCGTCGGTACTGGCTGTAAGTGTCCTCAGACATGGCGGGTTCTCCGGGCTGTGTTGGCGGTGAAGGCGGTTACGAAAAAAATTAGTTCGGTCCCAAACGACTGTCTACGCGGTTGCCGCAGAAACTATTGGCAACTCGCTGTTCGGTTCGCCTGTAGGGCGAGGTTTGCGCGAGGGTCTTACTACACATGAGTTCGAACCAAAATCTGGCGGCTTCGCTGCGAGCCCCGCGGACCGAATCGGGGCCGCGCGACTACATCTTGGATCTCTTCGGGTCGTTCGTTCGCGACTACGGCGGATGGGTGGCCGTCGCCGACCTGCTCGCTTTGCTGCAGAGCCTTGGTGTGGCTGAAACGTCGGGCCGCTCGGCGCTGTCTCGCATGAAACGCCAGGGCGAAATAGACGCCGTAAGCCGTGGTTCGGTCCGCGGCTACTCGCTCACCGATACCTCCGAGCAGTGGTTCGCCGATGGCACGGAACGCATCATGAAGGGCGCACCCGCACGGCCCGACGACCTCTGGGTGCTCGCTACGTTCACGGTGCCCGAGGACGTCCGCAAGCTCCGCTACCAGATCCGGACACGGCTCGGCGACCTCGGGTTCGGCCAGGTCTCGGGAGGGCTCATGATCGCGCCCGCCGCCATCCTCGACGAAACGGTTCGAGCGCTCGAACGGGCTGACCTCACCGAGTACGTCGATCTTTGGCAAAGCCAACACATTGGCTTCATGGCAATGGAGGACGTCGTGGCCTCGGCCTGGGACCTGCCCATGATCGAAGCCGAATACCGTGAGTACCTCGACCATGCGGCGAGCCTCGACGCAAACGGAACGCCAGACGACGATGAGACTGCGTTCGTCACCTATGTTCAGCACATTCACGCGTGGCGAGAGTTGCCCTTCATCGACCCCGGTATCCCCGCTTGCTACGTTCCTGACGATTGGCCCGCGGCCGAGGCGCGTACGACGTTCGCGAGGATCTCTACCGAGCTCCGAGCGGGTGCATGGCGATATTTCGTGGGTGTCGCATGGTAAGGGCCGCAACGTAGCGGACCGCGTCGGGCCGGTCTGTGCAAACTCGCTTAGCACTGCAGATCGTCGCGCAGCACCCCAGCGTTCACGACTACATCGCCGTCCAGCGCGACGGTGCAATTACGCATGGGCAGATCGAAGTGGCCCCGGCAGAACCGGCCGGCAACCTCGTTGGCTCCAGTGGAGAACACGACGTTGCCAGCAAAAGCCCGAAGCTCGGTACCGTTGAGCGCCGACTTGTCCCACATCGCCAACGCCTCCCACCGAGCGGCAGGGTTCATGCCCCAACCAATGTGGCTGATGGCGTAGGCCTCGGGTTCGTCGAAGGCAGCCAAGTACGAGCGCATCAGCTCCGCATCGTGGCCGTCGCCCGCGATGTTGACCACGTAGTCGTTCTCCAACGTGAGCGTGATCGGGTCGCGCAGGTATTCGTTGAAGGTCAGGTTGATGTCGCTCTGGTCGAGCACAACGGTGCCGTTGACCTTGTTGGCTGCCGGGAACGCGAGCACGAGCCCGCCTGGCCAGTGGGCGATCGAGCCGGGCTCGGTGCACCACCCATAGGACCCCGCTCGAAAGGCATCGGTCAGGTCGACCCGGAGGTCGGTTCCAGCCTTCGACGTGATCGTCATCTCCGACGCTGCAGAGATAAGGCCCACTCCATGGTCGACCACGTCCTTGAGCTTGGGGTTGTGCGCCCATCGCTCGGCGTTCTCTGGATGCTCGGCAGAAATCATCAAGATGCGAGCGCCGCCACCCAAGATGTCGCCCAGCTCGGGGGCATGCAGGAGGCCCTCGGCGGTGCAATCGGCGACGAAATCCGCCGTTGCACACGCGGCCACAGCGGCCCTGTGCCCGGCGAGCGCCTGGGATGCACCCGTGGAGCGAATCGGTAGGGGGCCGGGGTTTGGTGG
>CAZBTI010000210.1:0-3155 GCA_964494395.1 uncultured Acidimicrobiales bacterium
AGAACACCTTGTCGCAGAGGCCCGAGATGAACCCGAGGTCGTGGTCGATCACCACCACCCCAGCGCCGATCAGCGTTGCGATGTTGCGGACGTCGTCGGCCATGACCAAGGACTCGGCTTCGTTCATGCCACTCGTTGGCTCGTCGAGGAGCATGAAGTGGGGCTGCACCGCGGCGGCACGAGCCAGCTCGAGGCGGCGAGCATTGCCGTAATCGAGCTCGGACGCTCGACGGTCTCGCAGGTCCCAAAGGCCGACAGCGCCGAGGAGTTGCTTGGTGAACTCGGCAGATTCTGCACCACTCATGTTGCGGAGCGCAGCTGTGGCAATGTTTTCCCGTACGGTCAACGAATCAAACAGTCGCAAGTTCTGGAAGGTTCGAGTCAGCCCCGCACGGGAGATCTTTTGGGTCGAGAGCCCGGTGACCTCGACATCGGCCAGAAAGGCCTTACCCGATGTTGGTGGAACAACGCCGGTCAATACGTTCAGCAGCGTGGTCTTGCCAGCACCGTTCGGCCCGATGATTCCGGTGATCTCGGAACGGTTGATCTCGAGCGTCGTGTTGTCGAGCGCCCGGAACCCGCCGAACTGTACAACGATGTCCTCGACCTCGATGGTCTGCGGTTGATCGCCTTCGGTGGGGCGTTGAACAAACTCCGGTGCGTCACCTTCGCGCGAACGGCGCCAGCGCGAGAACAGCGCGTCGTCCAACTCCCAATCCTGCAGGATGCCCTTCGGACGGAAGATCATGAAGCCGATCATCGCCAGTCCGAGGAACAGCCCGGACAGGCCCGGGCGGAAGATGAACGGCAGAGCCTCGACACTGGACCCAGCGAGGAATCGAGAGAGTTCGTTGCCAACGGTGATGATGACCACGCCCAGCAACGCTCCAGACAGACTGTTTCGGCCCCCAACGATCAACATCGTGAGGGTCAGAAGGGTGAACTCGAAGAAGAAGAACCGGGGCGTGATACTGCCGAGCTCGAACACACGCAACGAAGCGCCCACAGCCACGAGGATCATCGAGACCGCCAAAGCGATCGTTTGATGCCTTCCAGGCTCATGGCCCATCGCGACCGCGGCCAGTCCATCCTCTCGTGCCGACTGGGCTATTCGCCCAGACCGAGACGTCCCATACAGCCTTGCCAAGAGAATCGAACCGAACAGACCGAGGTGAATGGGAACCACACTGTCGAGCGTTCCACCGATCGAGAAGGACAAGCCACCACGGTCTCCACCGGTGAGGTCTTCCCAGTTCACGGCGACCTCGTGGGCCAAGAACAACACGGCCAACGTAATCACGGTCGCGGCAATCGCGCCCGAGGTTGCAGCACTTCGGGCTAGCCCAATCCCCACGATCATGGCCACAATGACCGTGACCACCACCGCTGCTATACCTGCCGGGATTGGATCCCATTGGATGTCGCTCAAGCCGAATGGAGCATTGCGAATCGTCACCGCTTTTCGATCGACCGAGATAGCGAGCACAGCGAACGTGTAGCCGGCGACCGCACCGAAGCCAACGTGGCCAAATGAGAGCACGCCGGTGTTCCCGATGTAGATCTGCATACCGATCACGATGATTGCGTTGATGAACATCTGGGTCACGATGTTGTCGCGAGAGGCGCTTCCGCCCGACGCGTACAACGTCGTCGCAATAAACAACACCCCATAGATCAGAAAGGCGCTAAGGAGCGGGCCGCCAAACCGACGCAGGAGCTCGTTCATACTCGTTCCGCGTGTTCAACGCCGAAGAGCCCACCGGGTCGGAAGACAAACAGCAGCGCGATCAGCACGAACACAAAGCCGTTTGTAAGCCCGACGAGCCCTGATGGGAGGTTCGCGATCAGCAACACCTCAATAAGTCCGAGAGCGAGACCGCCGATGACTGCGCCGCTCAAGCTGCCCAAGCCGCCGATAAGGGCAGCGAGCACTCCGTTGAGAAGTGGAGTTAGGCCAGCGGTTGGGTCAGCGCGTCCAGTGCGCATGAGCACAAAGACTGCTGCGATACCTGCGAGGGCACCGGCCAGCAGAAAGGCTCCCCGAATCACACGGTCGCTTCGGATGCCCATCAACCGAGCAGCATCAAAGTCCTCGGCGGCAGCCTGCATCGAAATCCCGAAGAGGGTGCGGTTCAACACGAACCATGTACCGGCGAGCGCAACGATGGTGACACCGATGATGCCGAGGTCGATTACCTCAAAGCGGATACCAGCGAACTCGACCGTGTTGGCTACCCACGTCGGACGGTCGAAACTCCTGAAGCTCGCCGACACGTACATAATGAACAACGCTTGGGAAGCGAAGTGCACACCGAACGAGGTGAGCATTTGTGTGAATTGTGACGCCCCTCGCACCCACCGGAACGCGGCGAACTCGATGCCGAGGGACACCACGATCGATGTCACGATCACCGCCGGGGCGATGAACCACCAGCTCAGGTTCTGCGAGAATAGAAAAAAGGCAATGTAGGCAGACACCGTAATGAGCTCGCCATGCGCGAAGTTCACCAAATTCATCACGCCAAAGATCACAGCGATGCCCAATGCAATGAGAGCAAATTCGCTTCCGCGCCCGAGGCCGTCAGCGAGCTGTTGAATTATTTCTGAGGTCATGAGTTCCCTACGAATTCGTCGAAAATGTCGGCACGGGAGCGCAACTCTTCGCCAGTTCCAGATACCGCAATTCCGCCAGATCTCATGACATATGCCCGATCGGCGGCGTTGAGCATACGAGTTGCGTTTTGTTCAACAATCAGGAGTGTCCGCCCCTCGGACCGTAGCTGTTCGATGAGTTCGAACACCACATCGACCAAGGTCGGAGCGAGCCCAAGCGATGGCTCGTCCATCAAGATGAGGTCGGGATTACTCATCAGCGCTCGCCCGATCGCAAGCTGTTGAGCCTGCCCGCCGGAAAGAAAGCCCGAACGTACGTCAGCTTTCTCTTCCAAGATCGGGAAGAGCTCGTACGCTTCAGCAATGCGTCTTTCGCGGTCTTTCGCTGAAACACTCACACCTCCGACAAGGAGGTTTTCCCTGACGGTAAGGTCGCCGAAGAGGCGGCGATGCTCGGGCACGAGCGCAAGGCCAGAACGAAGCATCGCGTCGGGTGGCTTGCCCGTAACCGTGTCGCCGTTGAACTTGATGGTGCCGCTGCT
>CAZBTI010000211.1:0-3101 GCA_964494395.1 uncultured Acidimicrobiales bacterium
ACCCGGTCTTCAGCGAGAAGTTTCTGCGCTTCATCGTCGACGAAGTCATCCAGCACCACAAACAGGCTTAAGTCGAAGATCCAACAACGGGCGCCACCGAGTACTGCACGTAGCCGCTGCAATGAATCCATTCGCTCTGTTTGTTTCCCGGTGCGCAGCGAGTTGCTGAGGTGTAGGTGCCGGTGGAAAGTACATCGGGGCTTTCGGTCTGGTACCTATCGCTGCCGAGCTGCAGGTAGTCGACGCGGACATTTCGATCCGCGCCGGACGCGCTACGTCCGTCGTTGGTGAACACCAACCGAACATCGTTTTGGCCGATTGCTCCGGAAAAGTCGTACGCATAGGAGGCCATTCCGGTCGTCAGCTCGATGGCTTGCACTGTCTCACCAGCAATCTGGAGTTCTAGTATCTCTTCGCCCGTTGTCCCTCGCGCTCGAACCTCAACGCGTACGTCGGACGCTTCGGGATCGGGTTCAGGAACGGGATCGACTGGTGCAGGGTCCGGCTCAGGAACCGGATCGACTGGTGCTGTGGCGGTGCCGCCATCATCGGCGTATTGGAACCAACCATTGCACGCAAGGAACTCGGTGTTGAACGTGCCTTGTCGGCAGCGGGCGCCGTTGGCCCACGCTCCTCGCGACAGGACGGTTGGGTGTTCGCTCTCGAACAGTTCGCTTCCGATCTGCACGCTGTCGACCCAAACGTTTCGATCGCGCCCGCCGTCCAGTCCGTCGTTGCTGAAGCGAACCCGAACCTGCGATCCGGTGACGGCGAGGTCATGGGTGTACGTCACTGCAGCGAAGTCGGTTCCCGGAGTCCACGCGTGGACCTCGATTCCGTCGATATCGAGGTGTAACCGCTCGGTACCTGTGCTGCCGCGCGAAACAATCGCAATCGTTCGAGCGCCGGGTTGTGGCTCGACCGGCCCAGGATCGACCGGCTCTGGTTCACTTGGCGAGGCAAATCCCGACGGAGCAACTCGGAGAATTGAATCTCGTCGAAAGTCTTCGTTGCCAAATCCTGAGTTGGAGGTGCTCACATAGAGCGCACCATCTGGACCCAGCGTCGCCGAACGTAAGCGCCCGTATTCGCTCTCGTCTAGCTCGGGAGGTGTCGTGAGATCGACGAGGTCTCCCCCGTCATCGATTCGGACGAGGTGAAGCCGTTCGTCTTTGAGAGTGGTCATGGCGATTGCACCGTCGAAGTCGTTCCAATGCTCGCCGACCAAGAACTCGATATCACCTGGGGCAATCGTGCTCGAGCCTGAACTCCACACCGCTTCTATTGCCCCGGCGATGTTGGGATCGGTCATGGTCCGACCCAATTCGTCGTAGATCGCAGGCCCGCCCGGCCCAATTGGATTCCAGCCGTAGTTGCCTCCGTTCTGCAGCGCATTGATCTCGTCGTCCCGATCGGGACCGTGCTCTACGATCCAGGCTTGACCTGTCTCGGGGTGAAACGAAAGCCCCTGCGGATTGCGATGTCCCAAAGTGAAGATCCGGGCGTCTCGGTCAGGTCCAGCGCTGCCGTTGTCAGGGTGACCAGCGCCGGTCAAGGGATCAATACGAAGGATCTTGCCGTGGAGGGAAGTCGCGTCCTGAGGGGTAGTTGCGACAAAGTCGTCACCGAAGGTCGCTATCAAATAGCCGTCGCCATCGACCCCCAGCCGGCATCCCGAGTGAGCCCCGGTTCGACCGATGTCGACCAGAGTCTCCAGTCTAGTTGCGGTTGCGAAATCTTCAGATAGCTCCCATGCCACGATCTGTTGACGCCCTGGCGACTGCTGACCTTGGCAGGTATAGAAGCGTCGATTTGATGCGAAGTCTGCATCGATCGCGAGCCCGAGCAGCCCCGACGTTCCAGCGCCGAGATTGCTGAAGTCGGCACTGATCCGCGTGACCCCCGAGTCGGTGAGGAGGTTCAGGCGGCCGAGCCGCTCAGCGAACAGCAACTCACCGCTCGGCAAGAAGGCCATCCCCCATGGATTGGTGAGGTCGTCCGCTACAACTTCAACCGAAAGTGGCAGCGGCGCTGCGGGTGCAACCGGCGCTGACGGTGTCTCATCGGTCGCTGGCGGCACGTCCGAAGGGTCCTCATCGACACCCTGACCGCCCGGCAGCTGGAACCAGCCGTCACAGGCGAGCGTTTGGCTTTCGAAGAAGCCTCGCGAGCAGCCGCGGCCGGCGCCCCATGTGCCCGTCGATTCGATCCGGGGGTCTTCGGTTTCATAGTTGGCGCCATCGACTTCGATCCGGTCGATGCGCACATTGCGGTCCGCTCCCTCAAAATCCCCGTCGTTGACGAACGCAACCCGGAGACGATCGTGGCTGACGCCCGCAGGCAGGGTAAAGACGAATGGTTCGGTCGCTGTTCGGCTCGACCAGACGTTGCCGACGGCAGTCACTCGCTGAGTCGCGACAGCGATCTCGTCAATGAGCAGCTCGAGGTTCTCGGTTCCGGTCGCGCCAACAGCGTGCGCGACGATCGTCGATCCCGTGGGTTGTCCACCGAAATGAAAGAATCCCGAACAGTTGAGGGTCTCCGATGAACTCGGTCCGCTCGTACACCCGGTCTCCGGACCCCATCTGCCCGTCGCCCAGACGTCTGCGGACTCAGCCTGACGGCGCTCGCCACCGAGCTCAACCCAATCCACCAGCACATTTCGATCTACCGGCTCGTGCTGGTTGTTGATGAAGCCAACAGACAGCGTCTCAAAAGATGTCGACGCGCTGACGGACACGTCGAACTCGTTCCAGTCAGTTTCAAGTGTGAACTCGGCGAGGATCGCGTTTGCGTTCCTGACTTGCAGAATCTCCGCGCCGGTCGTTCCGCGGGCCCTGAGGGTGAGCTCGACGTCGTTGGTTTGCGCTGAAACCGTTGCCGTCATGCACATCAAGAATGCAAGTGCGATCGCCGTGATTCGAATCCAAGCTCTTCCGCCCATTGGATGTACCTTTCGCTATTTCGCCATGGCTCAACATCGGTACTTGGGTGGTACTAATTAGGGAATAGTTGCCTACCTAACGATCGTTAGGTAACGTCCGATCGTATGGTTATGGCCTCAAGTTCAACAACGACATCGGATACTCAGTCGACCGAGC
>CAZBTI010000212.1:0-3099 GCA_964494395.1 uncultured Acidimicrobiales bacterium
CCGCAAAGAAGGCGCCCGCAAAGAAGAAGGCAGCCGCAAAGGAACCCAAAGTGATTTCAGAGGTAGCCAAGGTCGACGAGGCCCAGGCCGCAGCAGCGAAAAAGCTGGTCGAGCACCAGAAAATATCGAAGAAGAACTTCACGAAACCATTCCTCAAGAAACAGGAAGAAGAATTGCTTCGCGAGCGCGAGAAGTACACCCGGTCGGCAAAGTCCTACAGGGAGGAAGCCGATTCGTTGGTCATGGACCGAGAACCCGGTGACGTGCAGTTCGATGAAGAATCCGGCGAGGGTGACACCTTGGCGGTCGAACGTGAACGCGACCTTGCCCTCAGCGCACAGGCGCAACAAGCAGTCGAGGAGATCGACGCTGCACTCGATCGGTTGAAGAACGGCATCTACGGCGTTTGCGTCGAGTCCGAACTTCCAATTCCGAAGGAACGACTCGAAGCAATCCCGTGGGCGAGCCAACGCGTCGAAGTCAAGGTCGGTGGACTTGGACGTCGATGAGTCGACCGAGGCGTCCTCTGGTCCTCTCCTCACCAACCAACAGGTAGGAGCGCGCCGCAAGATCCTTTTCGTGGTCGCAGCGGTCGTGGTCATCGTCGATCAGATCACGAAGATCATCGCCCTCGAGACCCTCATGGACGGGCCGATTCGTGGCCCGTTTGGGTCGGCGTTTCGCCTCATCTTCAATCGCGGGTCAGCCTTTTCGCTAGGCGAGGGTTTCGGACCGGTGTTCGGCGTTCTCGCCATTATCGTGTCTATTGCCCTTTTCTGGGTTGTTCGTAGCGTCGAGAGTCGTGTGGTCGTGTTTGGTCTCGGCCTGATCGGGGGAGGCGCGATCGGTAACGTCATCGACCGGGCCTTCCGCGATGGCAGCGATAGCTTTCTCGGCGGAGCGGTAATCGACTTTCTCGAGATCGGTGCTTGGTGGCCGGTGTTCAACATTGCTGACGTTGCAATTGTTGTCGGCGGAATCATGGTCGCATTATTGAGTTCTCGTGCGTGAACTGATCCCCGAACCACTCGACTCCGAGCGAGTCGACCGGGTCCTTGCAATGCTCCTTGGACTGTCTCGATCCGCAGCGGCCGATGCAGTAACGGCTGGTTTGGTCTCCCTCGACGGAGTGTCGATCTCCAAAGCATCTACTCGGGTTGCTACAGGCCAAGAGTTGGATGTCGACGATTCGGTCTTGGATCCTGAGGATGAAATCGCCGCCGACCCCTCGGTCGCACTCGATCTCCTGCATGTCGATGAACACGTGTTGGTGATCGACAAGGCGGTCGGACAAATCGTGCACCCCGGTGCTGGACACTCCACGGGAACCATTGCCCAGGGTGTACTGGCGCAGTTCCCCGAAGTACGTAACGTGGGCGAAGTCAACCGTCCCGGTGTTGTGCATCGCCTCGATAAAGGGACCTCGGGCGTCTTCATGATGGCGAGAACCGCAAAGGCCTATGAATCGCTCACTGGCCAACTGCGAGACCGTTCGGTATCGCGGCGATACCTGACGTTGGCATGGGGTCATCCTCAGACACGGCGAGGTGTGGTCGAAGCGCCGATTGGGCGGGCGGTGCGAGACCCGACGCGGATGGTCGTGCGCGAGGACGGCAAGCCCGCTCGAACGGCGTACTCGGTCGTGAGCTCATGGGCGCAGCCCAAGATCAGCTTGTTCTCCTGCGAACTCGACACTGGACGCACCCATCAGATTCGTGTCCACCTCGAAGCTATTCACCACCCCGTCGTCGGCGATGCTCGCTATGGCGGAGGGCGAGACACACTCGGGTTGGAGCGTCCAGCGCTCCATGCTGCAGAGCTAGGATTTGTTCATCCCGAGACCGACGATTGGCTCGAATTTTCGTCCCCGCTGCCAAGTGACATACGCGAGCTCCTCGATTTCCTCGGTCCGCCCGACGAGGGAACTCTGCCCACATGACGAATCCGAATGATGTTTCGCCAGACTCGAGCGGCGCGCCGACGGTCCCCGAGATGGTTCTGCCCGACTTCTCAGGCCGGTCGACGATTTCGGTGATGCCAGCTCTTACATGGGGAGTGCCGTCTGAGACGATTCCCGACGAGATCGCCAGCGCTGAGCGGGTGGTCATCCTCGTGCTGGACTCACTCGGGTGGGTGCAGATGCAGGAGCGACTCGACCTCATTCCAAACCTTTCCAAGATGAACGGTGGGTCAGCAACGACGACCGCACCATCGACGACCGCGTCGGCGCTGACGTCGATCTCGACCGGTGTCGCCCCTGGCGAACACGGCATAATCGGCTATCGCTTTCCGGCCGGCGGCGAAGTCATGAACGCTCTTCGTTGGACCACCGCATCGGGAGATCACCGGGGCACGGTTTCGCCGAGCTCGGTGCAGGTCGTACCTCCGCTGGGAGGGGGAGCGTGGGACATTGTGGGCGACCGGCAGTTCAAAGGCTCAGGTTTCACCGCTGCCTATCTCGGTGAGGGGCCGTACCACGGTGTCTGGCATCCGTCTTCGCTGGTCGCCGAGACAAGACGCCTTTTCGATGAGGGGCAAAAGCGGGTCTATGCGTATTACGACGGCCTCGACCACGTTGCTCATGTCTACGGCTTCAACGGTCAGCACTTCAACCACGAGTTAGCGTTCTGCGATTGGCTCGTCGGCGCAATGCTCGATGGTGTACCGACGGGGACAGCGGTGGTCGTTACTGCTGATCACGGTCAGATCGATGCGCCAGAAATCGTCAGCGTCTCACCCGACACGATGCAGCTGGTCACGAACCGCTCAGGCGAATCACGATTTCGCTGGCTCCACGCCAAGCCCGGGGCCACCGAAGATCTGGCGGCAACGGCCCGTGAATCCCACGGCGATCAGGCATGGGTCCGAACACGAGAACAAGTCATTGACGAGGGTTGGTTCGGCCCCACTGTTTCGACCGAAGCTGCGGCTCGTCTTGGAGATGTGGCGCTCGTGGCTCACGCCCCCGTTGGATTCGACGATCCCGGCGAACCTCACGCATCGAAGCTCATTGGACGCCACGGCTCGCTCACCGAAGCCGAGATGTTGGTCCCTGTCCTCCACACGCTGAGCTGAATTTCCCGCTCGTCCCTCGCTCCC
>CAZBTI010000213.1:0-2856 GCA_964494395.1 uncultured Acidimicrobiales bacterium
CAGGCTGAGCGCCGGAGGCGGTGCTGCCGGCTCAGTGCTGATTACCTGCTTCGAAGCGGAAGGCCTCGTCGTCGATCCATGCGATTTGTCCAGTTACGTCCTCGGTCAGGCTGAAGGCTTGCTCGAGCTCTTCCACAGCGCCGCGCTCAAGCAGCGTCAGGTAGAGGCTCGACCCCGGCGTCAGTGCGGCGAGTCGGGTTGGAAGCTGGAGCCGTTCGTAGACCTTGGCGAGGTCGTTCATGAGAACAGTGCTAACCCACTTACTCGCACCTGTGTACACCGATTCGAACTGCTCGCTATTCACCGTGGCCGACACCGTCACGAGCGGACTCTGAGAAAGATCGATCTCAAGATCGTCGACAGTGAGTTCACCATTACAGAGCTCGACAAGGTCGGTGACCTGACGTTCGATCACCTCCGCAGTCTGCTCGACCTTCCACGAATGCATGTAGAGATTGGCTGTGTAGCGACCGATCGCAAAGTCGACGCCATAGAACGGGGCAGAGAAGACGCTGCTCAACACCGAATCAATCACGATCGGTTCGCCATGGTCGGCCGCCGCTGCCTCGAGTTGTTCCACACTCGGAACCTCGGGCCCAAAGACCCCGTAGAAAGCCAAGAGGGAAACTGCATTACCGAGCTTCTCTTTCGCTTCGCTACTGAGTTCGGGCCGGGGGGCCTCATACACGAACGTCGATGCAGCCCTGGCCTTCCTCGTTCTCGATCGAGATACTGCGCGCTGCTGCAGGTTCGGAAGTAGCCCGAACTTCTGCGCGAGCAGCGCAACGGTGCTCAACCCGAAGAAGAGCACGCCAACAATGCCGACCACCAGCCTGAGCGGGTCTCCGTTGCGCACACCCGTCACCGTCAAGAAGACACCCCCTGCAGTGAGTGCGACGCCATAGAGCAGCACCGGCTCACGACGCTTTCCAGAATTCACGGGTTATCGCTCCGCCATACCCACACGATACGGGAGTAGTTGATCAGTCCGGGTCTCGCGGAGGTGTGGCTGCTTTGGTTTCCTCGGTCTTTGGTTCGAGCATCAAGCTTGGAAGTACGCCGAATTTGTCGGTGGATACGACGATCAGTCCAACAACACAGAACATGGTCCACACGACGCCCACGAGAATCGTCAGCCACGCACCATCGCCAATGCCCCTCACGATGAAGAACGCACCGAGGGCAATAAAGGCGATCATCGAGAACGCGCTGGGCTTGTAACGATCATCGGAGATGATCGACTCCTGTTTTGCCGTGGCCGGCACCATAACTCCTTTGTTGAAATCGGGCACACGTTCCCTACCTGAATGGTGAAAGCATGCGTTGATGGGGCAGAATTGAGGGGTGACTACAGGCGCTCCCTCGGATGAAGGATCCAAAGAAGCAACCGGCGGCCTCAGCGCCAACTCCTCGCTGTTTCTTGTAACCGCTACCTCGGGCCTCGTACTCGTCCTAGAGATTGTCGCTGGGCGACTTCTCGCTCCTTATATCGGCGTTTCTCTCGACACATTTACTGGGATCATCGGCACAATTCTCGCCGGCATCGCCATCGGCTCTGCCGCAGGCGGTTCACTTGCCGACAAACAAGACCCGGTGAGGCTCATTGCTCGTGCACTGTTCTGGGGTGGCGTCACCACGTGGCTGTCGATTCCCATTGCGACATTCCTCGGCCCCAACCTCGGCACGGGCCCTGCCGCCATCGTTACGCTCACCGCCGCTGCCTTCTTCATCCCCGCCACCATCCTCAGCGGAATCGGCCCCATGGTCACCAAGCTCGAACTGGCATCTCTCGACCAGACCGGCTCGGTCGTCGGAAAACTATCCGCAGCAGGCACCTTTGGCGCCCTACTCGGCACATTCGGTACCGGCTTCATCCTGATCACGCTCCTCCCCGTCCGAACGATCATCCTCGGGGTCGGTGCGCTGCTCGTGCTCGGCGGCATCATCATGTTCATCACCACCAAGCAGACGCGCCCCGCCGGCCCCGACATTGGCTTAGCCGTCTTTGCAGTACTCGCCGGGCTGTTCGTTCCATCGCCCTGCGAAGTAACCACTGCCTACTCTTGCGTCGACATTGTGGCCGACGATCTCATCAACGACCCCGATGCCCGCGAGGGCGGCCGCAGCCTCTGGCTCGACCGCCTGCGCCACGCCCACGTCGACCTCAACGACCCGCTCTTCCTCGATATCCGCTACATGCGTCTGTTCGCCGACGCCGTCAACGCCACGCCCGAGGGCGAACCCTTGCGAGTCCTCCACGTCGGAGGCGGCGGCTTTGTCCTCCCCCGCTACATCAACGCCGTTCGCCCCGGCTCAGAGAATGTCGTCCTCGAAATCGACCCGGACCTCGTGACGATCGCCGAAGAATCACTCGGCCTCAGCGCCGAAGATAACCTCGACATCCGAACCGGCGACGCCCGCATTCAGCTCGCCGACCTCGAGACCGACAGCTTCGACCTCATCGTCGGCGATTCCTATGGCGGCTCGACGGTCCCATGGCATCTCACCACCAGTGAGGTCATGGGCGAGTTCGATCGTCTCCTGACGAACGATGGCCTCTACGTCATGAATCTCATCGACGGCGACGAAAACCGATTCGCCAGGTCACAGCTGGCGACTATTGGTGAGCACTTCGAAGAGTTGGCGGTGATCGAACCGCAAGACGGCATCCCCTCGTTCCTCGTCAACCAGATCTTCCTGGCCTCACATGTCGATCTGCCCGACGTCGACATCGACCCCGAAGACGGCATTCTGTTCACCGGTGATGACAACATCAACACCTACATCGGCGATGACGCGATCGTCCTCACCGACAACTTCGCCCCCGCCGAACAACTACTGCCCTAACTTGTCGGG
>CAZBTI010000214.1:0-2806 GCA_964494395.1 uncultured Acidimicrobiales bacterium
GCTTGAGGAGTTACCCAAAGTCGAGACATCCGGGCCACTCCAACGACCAACAACGCGACACCGCTGAGTTGGGCCACCACGAACGCAGCTTCAAGGCCGACGACCTTTGACAACAGCGCGATGATTTGGTGCGTACCCGGCGGGTAGCTGACGGTGGTAAAGCCGGTGTACCAGCGGGTCTCCCATGTGGAGAACCAATCGCGGGCGTAGTGATCGCCCAGAAAGATATGCACGTAGGCGTCGTAGGTGCCACGGAAAGACCCGGCAACCAAAAGTGCCCCGTGGATGAGCACGGCGAGCGCGACCGAGACGCCAACATGCGGTGATGGGCGTGAACGTGGGGCCGTGGTGAGGTGCTGAGCCATAGACACGTTGTCGACTCAGCACCTCACCTAGCTATCAAGCGAACCTCAAGATCTCCTCAAGACAGCAACTACATTTCCGACACCACTCGTTCGAGCCCTGATTCGCCAAGCGCTCCGAACGACTGCGACACTCCCCCGTCGCCGTCGATGAAGATGTTTGAGGGCTGCTGGACGATTCCGAACCGCAACCACAACAGCCCGCGCGAATCGTCGAGGTGTACGACGTTGTCGAGTAGCAAGCCTGACGACTCGATGTATCGCTCGTAGTCCTCGACGGTGCCACCTGAGTGCACCACGACGTATGTGACATCGAGGTTTGCTGCTGCACTGCGAGCCAATTCGGGGCCTTCTGCAACACAGATCGGACACGACGGCACCACAAAGGTGACGATCACCTGACCATTGCGAACGAGGTCCTCTCCAAGGAGCGGATCTCGGCTGGACAGTTCGACGGCGGTGAACGTGAATGCCCCATTGCCTTCAACCTCGTCCACGAGGGTGCCATTGGACGGGCCACCGTCAGCGAGTAGATCGGTCTCCACAACGTGGGTGGGCTCGCCTTGTGTCGAAATTGCCGACTCAACCCGCTCACCACGGACCGCACCACAACTCGACGCAACGAGTACGAGCAGAAGGAGTGCCACCATTTCCAGTCGAATACTCATGACGTCGCACCGGGAGATGGAAGTGCGGTCAGCTGGAGGTCGGAAAATGATCCCGCAGCACGGCTTGTGACAAGGCCGACGTGGCCGCCAGCGCTGTTGGAAGTGAATGCGGTGATGAATTGACCGTCCGCTCGGACCGTGATCTCGTTGCCGTAAACCTCGACAGAGAATCGTGCGCTATCGCCGGCCGGGGGTTCGAGGTCGACCGCGCCCAGCAACTCGTAGTAGCCACGGTCGTCGTACTGTCCCCAACGAAGCACGTTTCCGGCATCGGCAAGGTCGATCAGTGCTGCACCGCTTCGGGTCAGAGGCGACGATTGGTTTACGACCACACCACCTTGGTTGATCCCGCCGACGCCAGAGACCGTGGCTTCCCAGCGGTAGTTGTTCAGCGGTTCAGCGCGGAGCAATGCGGTGTAGTCATAGCCGCAGTCGTGAGTCTGTTGGAGCGATCCAGCATCTCCGGCCCACAAGCCGCCTAACACGTCAAAGTCGGTAAGCGATACGCCTTGACCACTCGGGTACAGAAGAGTCGGCGAGGTCACACCATCGGCATCGATGACGAGACGCTCGGGGCGATCTTCATCAAAGCCACTCGTACACGAGGGACCAGCAGGACCTGGCGCAGTCGGGAATGTGTAGGTCTCGTACTCGTTCTCGGCATAGTTCTCTGCAGCAGCTTGTCCTTGGGGAGTTGATGGTGGTGTTTCGGGTTGTGGGCCGTCGACATCTGGGATGCCGGCCGGCGCTGACGCGAGCGCGCAGGAGGCTCCGTCATTGGAGTTCGTAGCCGACGCAGTAGCGACCTGCGTCGCATGCGGCGACCCGGTTGAATAGCCCGTGATCTGAAAGATCTCGCCGGAGTTGCGCCCCACGTACAGGTTGCCTCCGGCCGATGACCAGGCGGCACCAAAAGCGATCGAGCCGCCCGGCAGGCCGGACACGCTACCCACGTTCGATACTGTCCTCTCGACAGGATCGATGCGGATGAGCTCGCCGCTTGTCGACACGCCGTAGAACTTGCCATACACATTTGTGATGTCGGCCACGCCAACATTGCCCGATAGTTCCGGGATTTCGGTCGCTTCTGTTGTATCGACGTCGACGGCGTACCAGTTACGGCCACCGCGACTGATATGGAGCAGACCATCGTCGCCGAAATCCCCGGTATAGGAGCCCGATGGGATGTCGAGTGTCGCCACCAGCGACACAACCCCGGCGGCATCAACGCGGATGAGATTGGCGCCCTGCACGCCGTAAAGAAAGCCGTCAGCAATGCGATAACCCATGGCGTTATAGCTGGGGCCATCTGCTCCAATGACGGCGTAGTCATTGTTTGCCGGGTCGAGCTCGGCGAGTTGGCCCGCAATGACCTGATAGAAACCAGGATCACAGGCAATCGTATCGCCCCTGACCTGTGCGGTCAGCGGGGTCGCAGCCAGCGTCGAGCCCATGAGTGCGACAACAAAGGTCAACGCCCCAGAGCGCGAGCGGATAGAGATGCTTTTGGGGAACACAGAGATCTCCTTGAATGGAATTGGATATCACTGCATTCGGTGCAGGTCCCACAACTCTCGACTCAAGATCTCCTCAAGGTTCCATGTGAACTTCAGAGCGGTGAAACATCACCTCGCCGAGATTCGAACGGAACCGAAGACGTGTTCAATGGGCGTCACTTGCTCGGCGGAGGTCTAGCCCGTTCGTTCCGGTTGAGAGTCTCGCCAAAGTTCGTTGTCATACCCCATCGTTAAGTTATGGGTATGGCGATTGGGGCAT
>CAZBTI010000215.1:0-2787 GCA_964494395.1 uncultured Acidimicrobiales bacterium
GAGGAAGGCCGTGATCCAACCGAAGAGGAGCAAGCAGCGATCGACGAATTCTTCAATGACCAAGCTGACCTCGCCAGTTGGACGTCGATCCCCATCGGCTAGCGAAGGGTCAACAAAGAACGTAGACAGCGGACCTCACGTCACGAGCCGCCCGGGTCCTTCTCCGGGCGGCTCGTTCGCGCCCGAAGTGCTTTGTTCTCCAATTCGCTATATATCTGCCGATTGGGTTTACTCTCAGCGTTATTGGAGGCGGATCATGATAGTAAAGCGACTTCTCGCGGTTGTACTGCTCGCTCTAGGTATCACGGCATTGGCATTCGTGATAGGTGGAGAAGGTGCCGTGGCGCAGACCGGGCCCGAAGGCCTGGACCCGAGCCATTGGGGAAATGCGCAAACGATCGTGCCGGTATATGACACCGTGTGGGATCTAGGTGTCAGCGCTCGGGTTGAAGAAGTAGAGGAGTACACCGCCTGGCTGGCCGACGAGGGTTTCTCCGGCTTTGCCACCACCTACCTCGGCGCTATCCATCGGCCGGCGGTTCGCGATGATCAGCCGAATTTCTTCACCCGGCCGGATCCGTACGGCAACCCGATTGCGACATGGGATGCGGCCACCGACAACCTGATCCTCGGCGCTGCGCATGCGGATCGCTTTGAACAGTTCCTCGACGCGGCCCACGCTGAAGGCCAGCGGGTACAGCTCTTCGTCATTTGGGAACGAAAGGCAGTAGACGAGTTCGGGCTCATCAACGAAGGCAACGCCTATAACTGGGCTCACCAGATGGGTACGAGATTCGGTAACCACCCGGCTATCCAGACGTGGCTGCTCGGCGGGGATGCCGAGACGGACAACCCACGCACGACATTGTGGAACAACGCCGCCGCAGGACTACGCGACGCAGGCATTACCGGAGAGATCGGCTACGGCACCGGCTCGGCTCCGCAACGTCGTATCAACAACCTGAACTCGTCATGGAACGAAGGCCAGTTCGTGCAGACGAGCCACTGCGGCACCCCTGACCTCATCGATGAACGAATCAGCCGAGTGGTCAACCTCTCCAACATTCCGGTCTGGGCAGGGGAGATGCGCTACGAGGCGATCAACGCTACGTGGTGCAACCCTGCAGTTCCGATCCCTGGTGCCAACGAGGTTCGAGCTGATGCGCTTGCGGCGATAGACGCCGGCGCAGCGGGAATCGTCTACGGCCACAACGACCGATGGCAGTGGGGTCATGGGGCACTCGGTGGCCAGAACGGTGGGTGGAACGCCGTGCGAGCCAGCTTTAGCGCACCCGGCCACACCGCAGTCTTGAACGCGCTGGCGGGAACGCCTCCAAATTCGACGGATACGACACCTCCGTTGCTGACGCTCACGACGCCGACGCCCGGTTCAACCATCGATTCCGGCGTCGTGTCGCTCACCGGCAACGCCGCCGACCCAGGTTCTGGCGTCGCGGCGATGACCGCGATCGTTACTCGGATCACCGGTGGAGCTACTCAGTACTGGAACGGCAATTCATGGGTGGGCAATCAAGCCTCAATCGTTCCAGTTCTGAGTGATAATCGTTGGAGTTTGAGCGGCGTGAATTTGGACCAAGACGCGGTCTACACCGTCACCCTCTCCGGAGTAGACAACGACGGTAACTCCGCAGCACCGAATGGCTTCTCGTTCACCGTGATGGGGCCTGATGTGACGGCCCCAGTGGTGGTGGCCACGTCTCCAACGAATGGCGATGTGCTAACACCGAACGCTTCGGCAACCATCTCCGGGACGGCCACCGACGACGTGTCTGTAATTACCCTTACCCGAGTCCGCATCCGCCGCACCACCACTGCCGGCAACGAGTTCTGGTCCGGCTCGGACTGGCAGGGATTGATCGTCTGGCATGATGTCACCCCAGATAGCAACGGCGCCTGGTCGTTGGGTGGCGTCGACCTTTCGACTATTGCCAGCTACACGATCAATACCATTGGTCGAGACGGCGTGGGGAATGTTTCGACTGCGGTGGAGAATCCATTCGTAAACTTCTCGGTCGCAGCCGCCGACGACACCGGTCCTGTCGTGTCTCTCGATCCAGGATTGGATGGAGCAGACATTGCACCAGACGGTGCATTCGACATCACCGGTACCGTGACGGACCAATCTGCGATCGATTTCGTTCGTCTCCGCATCCGTCGGCTGACGTCCGCCGGGGTCGAGTATTGGAATGGTGGTTCGTGGGTGTCGAGCGTGCAACGCCCATTCGCAACCGTCACCGCCGACGGCACGTGGGTTTTGCCAGATGTTGATCTCTCCCAGAGCGGGTCGTACGTCGTTCACCTTCTTGGGCGAGACAGCTTCCTCAACGTCTCGAACGCCACTGCCAATGGGATAGGGGGGTTTGATGTAGTCAGCTCCGATTCTCAGGGTCCATTGGTGGAGGTAACCGCGCCGACCGAACGGCAAATCTTTGGGGTAGGTGGGGCCCCGATGTCCATTTCCGGAACTTCGTCGGACCCTTCAGGAGTTGACCTCGTTCGAGTTCGCATCCGACGGACAGCCGCCTCTGGCTTTGCGTTCTGGGATGGCAGTCAGTGGGTTTCCTCCTCGGTATGGCTCGATGTTTCCCCTGACAGCAGCGGGAACTGGCAGCTATCTGGAGTCCAACATGACGAGGTGGGAGCTTTCAGAATCCAGCTCAGTGGGTTCGATGGCGCTGGAAACGTCTCGACGGCTACCGACAACGGTTCGCACCTCTTCTTCGTGCGCTAGTGGGCTGAGCATGGTCCACGGGCTAGTGGGCACCT
>CAZBTI010000216.1:0-2785 GCA_964494395.1 uncultured Acidimicrobiales bacterium
TGTACGCCCCCTCGGGATCGAACCGAGGACCTGCGGATTAAGAGTCCGATGCTCTACCAACTGAGCTAGAGGCGCTTGTTATGACTCCCTGATGGTATCGGACCACGGGTGGACCGGCACCTTCAGAAAGCTTGGGGTGGCTGACGGGATTTGAACCCGCGACCGCCGCGACCACAACGCGGTGCTCTACCTAACTGAGCTACAGCCACCATGCTTTTAAGCAGCCCTCAATATAGAGGCCCACGGGCAAGTTAGCCACGTGAGATGAAGCTCATGCGGCTTCGAAGCCGCCCTCTGCTGGCTGAAGCATGGGGTTGCGACTGCGGACCGGCTTGCCGAGCAAGTATCCCTGAGCGTGGGTTGCGCCAGCTTCTCGGGCAGCGAGGAGTTGTTCTGGAGTCTCCACGCCTTCGACGATCACCAACATGTCGAGTTCTCGGCACGCCTGACCAAGACCGCCGAGCATGGCCTTGCCACGCGGGTCGGCGAGCCGTTGGGTGAACGAGGGATCGATCTTCACCGAATAGACCGGCATGGTGATGAGGTATTCAAACGTCGAAAAGCCGGTACCGAAGTCATCGATCGCAAGGCGAACACCCATGTCGGTGACCTCGTCGAGGGCCTTGCGGCCGTCGCTCAGTTGATCGATGAGATAGCTCTCGGTCAGCTCGACGGTGAGTAGGTGCGGGGCCAATCCATGCGCGTCGAGTGCCATTGCCACCGACTCGACGAAATCTGGCCGGCCGACCTGCAGAGCCGAAACGTTCACGTTGATCGAGATGGGGGTCTGGCCCTCTTCGAGTTCCTTGTTGATCTCGGCAGCGGCGCACACCGCTTCATTCACAATCCACTGACCGAGCTCGCTCATGAGACCGCTCTGCTCGGCGATCGAGATCATGGTGGCCGGGTCGACCGCACCGAGGGTGGGGTGGTCCCAGCGAAGGAGCGCTTCGGCGGCTTGCGGCTCGATCAGATCATCGATCGCGAAGATGGGCTGGAAGGCGAGGTCAAGTCCGTTATTGCCAATCGCTCGGCGAAGGTCTCGACGAAGAGCCAACGGCGAGACGGGATTGGCCGAGTCGGCCGAATGGTACGGGCTGGCCTGATTTCGGCCAGCGCGCTTTGCCTCGTACATGGCGTGATCTGCCATCTGCAAGAGGCCGAGCACCGAGTAGCCGAACTCGGCGAGAGCAACGCCGATGCTGCCACTGAGTTCGATCGTGGTGTCATCGATCTGGAACGGTGCTCGCATAATCGGCAGCAATCGCTCGGCGAACGTCATTGCTGCCTCGTAGTCGTTCACGTCTTGCACGACCATCACGAATTCATCGCCGCCAAGACGTGCAACCAAATCCCGAGAACGACAGGCATCCATCAGGCGTTTACCGAATTCGGCAATGACCTGATCGCCTGCGCCATGACCGAGCGAGTCGTTGACCTGCTTGAAGCCATCAAGGTCGAGCAGCATCACGGCGAAGCTCTCAACGTCTGGGTCTTCGAGAAGTCCAGCGAGGGTGGATTCGAGGGCTCGTCGGTTCGCTGCACCGGTCATTGGGTCGGTGAGTGCGTACAACTCGAGCTGGTTCGAGCGTTCGACCTCGTTGGTTACGTCCTCGAGTGAACCAATGAACTCCTGACCACCCGCTGCAGCTTCCACTGCTCGAACGCGGACTCGAAGGACCCGATCTTGATCGCCGAAAGCGGCGCGGAAATCGAACTGTGCCTCTTCGTTATGTTGCAAGAGTCGCGGAACTGCGTCGGAGAGCTTCTCGCCGTCTACCGTCTCCATCGACTCGAATTCGACGACGTCGGCATCGCCAAAGATCTCATCGATCTTGCTGTTCTTGTAGATCACGTGGCCCGACTCGGAGACTCGGAAAATGCCGTGCGGAATGGTCTCGGAAATGTTCATGAGGCGATCCCGCGCCTCTTGGGCTCGACGCGCACGAAGGTTGTCAGCGGTGTTGACGATGGCGAACTCCACGCGGGAACCACTGTTGAACAAGGTGACCTGATACCAGTCATCGTGCGCTTCGGACTTGTGGCGCAACTGCACCGAGCACGAGCTCACACCAGTATTTGTGGATTCGACCCAGCAGTCGATGAGATCGTCGAGACTCTCGCGGTCCACCAGCGACGACAGGCGGTGGGGCTGCTCGTCGGAGAGCTCGATCTCCATTTCGCTTTGTAACCGGGGGTCGAGGCTTTGGATGCACATGTCCTCTGCACAGGTGCCTCGAAAGATCTTGATCTCGGAAATGACCTCTTCGTGCTCACCGATCCCGGCCTCAGCGTTCTTGAGAAAGATCAGATGTGAGTTGTTGATGGTCGGTACGACGCTGAGATGGAAGGACTCTCCGGCTTCCTCGATGAGCTGGTGGGCAGACCCTGCGAGTCGGGCGGTTCGGGCCAGCCGGATCGCTGTCGTAAAATTGGAGACCCCGAACGGCGAATACTCATCGAATTGCTCGAGTGCGCTCAGCGATGGGGGGAGTTCAGATGTGGTGAGGCGTTCGAGGGTAGCGCTGTCGTGCACAGCGACTTGCGTATCGGGATGATCGCGAAGAAAGCGCTGCAGGCTTCTAGGAATTGTGACTGCATGGGGAATTCCACTCACGGTGCTTCATCGGCGAGATCGGTGCCGAGATTGAGCGATCTGACCGAGATGAGGTGAGATGAGCGCTGTCTGTCCAGCTACCCTAAGAGCCCTGCCCCCGTGGCCAAAATGGATAAGGCAACGGGCTTCTATCCCGTCGACTGCAGGTTCGAGTCCTGCCGGGGGCGC
>CAZBTI010000217.1:0-2762 GCA_964494395.1 uncultured Acidimicrobiales bacterium
CCGGCGACTTCCGGGACTAACCGGCGACTCCCGGGACTACCCAATCCAGTATCAGCTGTCCTTGGCCGATACTTGGTCGAAGAAGCTGCTGACGTAGTCAATCGAGGTGGCGGGGTCGATCGTTGGATTTTTCGCCAACTTCCAGTCTTTGGAGTCGCCACCGGTCTCTTTGAGCCATCGATGGGTCATTGGACGGAAGAGCTTGACGTCCGATGGTGTGAACCAGTGTCGCCATGCCCCTGACGACTTGGTCCGGCTCACGCGTTGCTCGCTGTCCTTGACGACGCCGGGCTCGATTGTGAACCCGAGGTAGTCGTTGAGCGCATCGAAGTTGCCAACGACGTAGTCCTCGTACTTGACCACGTGAAAGGACGTGATTGCTCGGTGGTTGTGAAAGGCCACACCACGATCGAGAACGCGCACATGGGTTGAGAGCAGGTCGGCCTTGCTGACCCGCCACCAGACGTGGATGAGCTCCGCCATTGGAACCTTCCGTGGGTGCTCGACCTTACGCTTCAACGTTCTGAGCCAACGACGACGGCGCCTTTCGCTCATCATCGGCGCCCGGTTGTACGCGTCGTAGAGCATGTGTGAGATGAGACGGTCTCGGGGGTCTCGCGTAATGAGCAGGCGCTTGTCGAAGTTTGGGAGTAGCTCGGTTTCGCTTCTCTGCCAGTTCATGAGCAGTTTCTTGATGACGAGCGATTCGGGGGCGATGTCGTCTGGGGTGATCGACCGCGGCTCGAAGAGTTCGACGGGGCTATCTAGAGAGTCCGCAACGGATCGCATGAGGGCAGTCGTGCCGCTCTTGCCTTCACCAACGATGACGACGCGCATTAAAGGATCACCTGCATGACCGAAACGTCAAGCCATCGCCCAAACTTTCGACCAATTTCTTGTTCGACCCCAACGAGGCGAAATCCGAGATGCTCATGCAGTTTCAATGATGCATCCTGGCTGTCAGAAATGCGTGCAATCAACGTGTGAAATCCATGGGATTTCGCCGTCTCCATCAATTCGGTCATCAGTAGTTTGGCTACGCCCTTCCGGCGATGGTCCTCATGGGTGTACACCGATGTCTCCACCGTTGTGCTGTAGCCGGGTCGATCGCGGAACTTCGATAACGACGCGTATCCAACGATCACTTCAGCATCGACCGCTACGAGCACTGCGAGGGCGCCCGAGCGTTCGAGAATCCAGTCCCGCTGTTCATCGATCGTGCGAGGAACCATGTCGAACGTTGCGGTCGAGCCAACGACCTCGGCGTTATAGATCACCGAGATTGCTTCAGCATCGTGTACTTCGGCAGGACGTGTATACACGTCGCCTGACGCTACACCGTTTGTGAGTCTTCGGCGGAGACAGCCTCGTCGATGATTCGTTCGGTTTCGATGTCGTAGTCGGTGATCACAATGGCATTGCTGCCGACCGCTTCGACTGCAGCCCACTTCGTGGTCTCCAAATCCGAAGTCTCAAGGATTACCTGTCGGCGGTGCGAGGCTCGCAAGATCAGTTCACGAAGCACGAGGTGGTACTCGGCGGCGACCGATTCGAAGGGATCATCGATAAGAAGCGGGACTCGCTCTGCGGGAAAGCGGCGGGCTAGTTCGGCGAGAAGGGACGCAAATCCGACCAGAACCGAGGTGTCGCCTGGGGTTTCGCCCTGCGCGTGAGAAATCAACTGCAGGTGGCTCGCGAGTTCTTCGATTCGCGGGCGGTCCTTGATGAGTACGGCCGGCTCAGCATCGCCAGCAATTGCGTGCCACTGCGCCCGTCGTTGGGCGAGTTCTTCTTCGGCGTGACGCCGGTTTCGAGTGATGTTCTGGGTATCGAACAGTTCGTCGACTCGACCGAGCTGCAAGTCCAACGCTTGTGCATCAGTTTCGCCAAAGTTGGCCTTGGCCCCAATTCGCTTGCCGAGCAACGCAACGACGATGCCGAGAAGCAGCACGCCAAGGCCAACCGGGAGCGCTACGAGAATCGCAATCGCCAAGCCGGCGATGAGGAACAGAATCGCCACACCGGAGTAGATCGAGTCCTTTTGCTTGACCTCATCATTTGCTTGCATCTCTTCGTGCAGCGACTGTTCGCGGCTTTCACGCTCTCGCCTCGACTCCGAGAGGTTGCTTCGATCGTCTTGGACCTTGGCCAGTGCATCTTCGGCCGTCGAGATGTCATTGGCGAGAGAGAAGAGCTGATCGAGCGGGGTCTGTGCAAGATGAATGAGCTGAGCATCCTGCTGGACGCGAGCTTTTAGGCTTTCTGGACCGACGTGGAAGAGTTCGATGTACGAGCGCATCTGGTTCGGGTCGTTCAACGACGCAACGATTCCGAGACTGCTGTCTGTCGTGTGAACCGGCAATTTCGAACGAGTATCGAACAGTGCGGTGTCTTCGGCAGTGCGGTGAGCGCTGACGGTCTCGCCATATTCAGTGCGGACCTCCATCGTCGAGCCGGGGACCACACGAAGTGCATTGGCGACACGGACAAACGCCTCGCGGCGTCGTTGTTGGTCGGAACTCGCTATGACCGTCAAGCGTTCATGAAGGTCAGAGACGACTGGGCCGTCAGGGCTCTCGGAGATAATTCGATCAATCCACACAGGGACCTATCGGCAGGTGGACAAGTCCATCTGAGACAAAATGAGAGGTTTTCATGTGGCTGCTCAGCTGGCATGATGAACAGCCGAGAATCACGGTTCTCACAAGCTCCCTTAGCTCAGTCGGTAGAGCGTCTCCATGGTAAGGAGAAGGTCGACAGTT
>CAZBTI010000218.1:0-2734 GCA_964494395.1 uncultured Acidimicrobiales bacterium
CAGTTTTGTTCTTTCTCTGATCCACCTCATCGATCTGCACTTTCGCACCGATAGTTACTTGTGAAAAGAACGCGGGCTCTTCTTCCAAGTATCTCTGTACTTATGGCGATGGCGGGCCTACTGCTTGTGCTTCCATTCGCTGCACTGAGCGCACTACAGCTACAAACGGCTAGCCAAGACGTGCAGGCTGCAGAACGAATTGAACAGTCATCGTCACGCCTTTCTACCTTCGTACAACTCCGACCGGCGTTGAATAACGAGCTCTTTGCTACAGGGATCGCGTTTGGAGCAAGCGGGCCGTTCGGTGGTGTCCCCTCCGGTGAGGTGCTCAGCGAGTTCGGGCCAGAAGCCACCCTCGCAGAGGCCCAAATCCGAGTAGATGATCTCCTCGTCGAGCTCAACGATCAGGAGCTCGCTGAGCGCCTCGACCAGACTCGAGAAATCGTTACCGTTGAACCTGACTCGATGGTCGAGGCCACCGCTACCTACACCGGCATCGGCTCCGAAATCAGCGCAGAGATCGAGCGCGAACTTGTGCGGTTGAACTCAGCAGCCGGAGCGACTGACAGTGTGTCCGTTTCCGAAGCAGCCCACCTCGCAGCCGCCGCAGCAGAACTTCAAGCAACGCTCGTAGAGCTCGACGGACTCTGGGCCTTGCTTGAGTCAGCCGCGTTTCTGGCTCCCAACGTCGAGGATGTCCCACGGTTCACGAGCGGCATCCTCCTCTTCGAAGAACAAGCCGCGTTTTTCGACTCTCTCGCGCCGGATAGCGGGCGGATCCGTCAAGACTGGGATGCACTCAACAACAGCGCTGAGCTCGACCGACAGCTGGCTGAATTCAACACGACCGCCGACCGGTTGGTAACCGAAGGTCTCGCCGCGAACACCCGCACAATCGACTCGGAGCTATCTGGCGAGGAGATTCTCGAAGGCCTCGCGTTGGTCCAACGAATGCGCGATATGTTCAACGACTCAGCCGCCGTGAACGAACAGCTCGCGTCGTTGGCGGAGACGACACTCGCCCAGTTAACAGATTCTGCCCAGGGATCCGTCTCGCAGGCAGATCAACGCCGTCAAATAACGATCGCGTCCCTCTTTGCTGTTCTGTTTCTGCTCGCGGCTGCCGCCATCGGTGCTGTCGTTCTCATCGGCCGACCAATGCGAATCATGGCCGCTGCCGCGAACCGAATGAGTAAGGGAGACCTAGACGTCGAACTTCCCGAAACCGGACCGCGGGAAATCCGCGTCGGCGCAAAAGCAATCAACGATGCGTCAGCATCTTTGCGCCACGTCGAGGCCCAGGCGATGGCAATTGCCGAACAACGACTAGACGACGCCATCCTCGACAAAGCAGCGCCGGGTGACCTTGGACTCTCGCTACAGATTGCCGTTAACCGACTTGCTGATTCAGTGGCGGAACGAGACGAGATCCACGTGAAGCTTGAATATGAGGCCGGCCATGACTCACTTACGAAGCTCGCGAACCGTCGAACGTTGTTTGAACACCTTCAGAACCGGCACTCGGACGGACAACTCTTCGCGGTGCTGTTAATGGATCTCGACGAATTCAAATCACTCAACGATACTCACGGCCACCAAGTAGGCGACGAAGTGCTCCAATCCGTGGCTAACCGCATACGAGGCATCGTCGACAACGAAGCGCTTGCAGCACGCCTCGGCGGTGACGAATTCGTAGTGGTCACAAGAAACCTGGCTAGCCCAGAAGAGGCTCTCGTCATAGCCCAGCGCGTCCACGACGAGGTAAATCGGCCAATCCCCTTAGAGGATGTCGAGATCACCCCTCGAGCCAGTATCGGTGTCGCGCTCTCCGAGACTTCGACAACACCGGGAGCGCTTCTTCGCGACGCAGACTTGGCCCTCTACCGTTCCAAGGCCTCGCCGCATGTGCCAATCGTGGTGTGTGATGACACCTTGCGCGACGCCGCTGATCGACGCGAGCAACTCGCGAACTCAATGGTGCACGGCCTCGAACGAGACGAGTTTTCTTTGGTCTACCAAGCGCTTGTTCATGCCGACAATGCTGCGGTCGCGCACAAGGAGGCACTTGTTCGGTGGACCCCCGAAGACCATGACTCGGTCGATCCATCGGAATTCGTTCAAATTGCGGAACGATCCGACTTGATCATTGACCTCGATTGCTGGGTTCTAGAAGAAGTGGCCGAGCAGCAAAGCGACACCAAGTTCCTCAGAGGGGAACGGGTGGCAGTGAATATCTCCGCACGCCACCTCAGCAGCGGGCGGCTCGCACAAAACGTGAAATCAATTATCGATAAACACCACTTCGACCCAAGGCGTCTCATTATCGAGGTCACTGAGACAGCAATACTCCATGATCTTGATACAGCGACTCAGGACCTCGCGGCGCTCCGATCAATGGGTGTCCTCATTGCCCTCGACGACTTCGGGACCGGATTCATGTCCTTGGCCCACCTGCGGTCATTGCCGGTCGACATCTTGAAAATCGACCAATCGTTCCTCGAGGACGTCGACTCCACCGAGGGGTCATCGATTGTCGACCTCATTACAAACACCGGCCATCTCCTCGATCTCACCATTGTGGCTGAGGGGGTCGAAACTCACGACCAGGCCAATCGTCTGGCACAGATGGGGGTCGACATGTTGCAGGGCTACCTGTTCGGTCATCCGGTTGCGCTCGAAGACACCGACGAGCCCATCACTGCACTGGCGGCGTAGGTCGCAATCGACATTTCAG
>CAZBTI010000219.1:0-2711 GCA_964494395.1 uncultured Acidimicrobiales bacterium
GCCGATGCCGTGGGCCTGCTCGCCAATCCAGGGAGTAATCGAGATGCGTCCTACGCCAAACCCACAGCGTTCGTCGAAGACTGCGCGGTTCCAGTGGAATCGATGGTCGGCTTCATTGCCGACTTCCGCCGCACTCTCGACGACGCAGGTCTCGACTATGCGATGTTCGGCCACGCCGATGTCGGCTGCGTGCACGTCCGCCCTGCCATTAACCTCTCCGACCCAGCCCACGAAGCGCTCGTTACCTCGTTGACGACGACGGTTTCTGAACTCGTCCAACAACACGGCGGCATTCTCTGGGGCGAGCACGGTCAGGGCTTTCGAGGCTCAGCAGCGGGCGACCTCCTCACCGCCGACACGCTCGCAATCATGGCCGAGGTCAAGTCGATCTTCGACCCGACCGACATGTTCAACCCCGGCAAGCTCTACAGGCCGACGAACAGCACAAAGGAGTTGACCGGAATAGACGAAGCGCCGATGCGGGGGCAGTTCGATCGAGCGGTCCCGGTCTCCATCCGCAATGATTTCAGTTCTGCGTTTGCGTGTAACGGCAACGGCATCTGCCACTCCCATTCGGCGAATAACGTGATGTGCCCCTCGTTCAAAGCAACGAACGACCCCGCCATGTCTCCGAAAGGACGCGCCGACCTGCTCCGAGAGTTCCTCTCGCGACGCCACTCCCTCGTGTCCAGCGACTTGCACAGACAGAGCAACGACGAGTTCGAAGATGCGGTCGCCGAGAACCTCAACCAGTGTCTGAGTTGTTCAGCGTGCTCGGGTCTCTGCCCGGTCGAGGTCGATATCCCCGAGCTTAAGAGCCGGTTTCTTGAGGCCTACTACGAAACCCGCAAGCGCCCTCGTTCGCATGCGGCCCTGAGCAAGTTCGAGAGCTTCGCCGCACTCGGCGGCCGGGCAGCTGGTCTCGCCCGCTACAACACCAAACAGGCCGGACGCGCCCTCGGACTCGTCGACCTCCCCTCCCCCAGAGATGCAACCCGACCGAACCGTCACCCGACCTTTCACCCGAAGAAGACACCAGGCCCATTCGATGTCGTACTGCTTCGAGACGTATTCACCGACCGACTCGAACCTGACACGGTGATCGCCGCCGCCGACCTGCTTACCAGCCTCGACATGTCGGTTGCTCTGTCGCCCTTCGTGGCGTCGGGCAAGTTTGACCACGTACAGGGAAAACGAGCGGCCTTTCGAAATACTGTACGAGCCCAGCGGCAACTGGTTGAGGACATTTCGCGCACTGGCGCTCAACCGGTCGCTATCGAGCCAGCGACCGCTCTCCTTCACCAACACGAGTACCCCAATATGGATTACTACTACCCCGATGCTGTGCGCCACCTCGTCGATGTGCTCTACGAGAATCGAGAGGCACTCGCCCTGCGCTCCGACGTTCCAGCAGGCCCGATCGCCCTCCTCGGCCACTGCACCGAACGGTCGCTGCGCCCCGAGAATCTGACCAAGTGGGCCGCCGTGCTCAATGCTGCGGGTTACGACGCAACAGCCCCCGATATGGGCTGCTGCGGTATGGCTGGACTGTTTGGTCACGAAGTGGCCAACCAACGAATGTCTCGGGCCCTTTGGAACCTCGGTTGGAACGACGTGGTGCGCCGCTACGACGTCAGCGCCACCGGATATTCATGCCGTTCCCAGATCCAACGATTCGGCGGCAAGGCCACCCCGCATCCGGTGCACCTACTGGTCGACTAGGCGCCTGAGAAGCGCTACCCCGCGCATGACAGTCGCTATGGTGCGCGTGAATCTCACCAATGACCCACAGGCCTCGTTCATGTTCAGCGAAAACTCCGAGAGATTGCTCGACCCAAAGTATGAGGCTGATCAAGCGCTCGGGGCAGACCTCGCCACATCGGCTGCCTATCGGGACATTCACAATGCGGCCGTATGGAAAGGCAGCGCCGAAACCGAAGCCGTCGAAACAGACAAGATCACGCTCGGGTTCTTGAACTACCGCAACCCCACCCGCGCTTCGTCGAACATTGGCGACCACGTGCAGACGACCGGCCCAACGAACTTCAAGAACTTCAACGTTCACGGCTGGGAAGAGGGCTAGTCCTGCCGCCAATGAGCCCGGTTACCACCATTCGCCACATCTTGTTATAGGTTATAACTCCGAGCCGACTGACCTCGTCGTGTCAGCCGCTCCCTCATTGCATCGAAGTTACGAAAACGGAGTACGAACATGACACGGATGACACCCAGCGAGGCCTTTGTCGAGACGCTCGTTGCGAACGAGGTCAACACCACGTTCGGCATCATGGGCTCGGCGTTTATGGACGCTATGGACATCTTTGCCCCGGCAGGTATTCGCCTCGTTCCCGTAGTCCACGAGCAGGGCGCAGCGCATATGGCCGATGGCTACGCACGAGTTTCCGGACGCCACGGTGTGGTCATTGGTCAGAACGGCCCCGGCATCTCCAACTGCGTAACCGCAATCGCCGCAGCGTTCTGGGCCCACTCCCCAGTCGTCATCGTCACCCCGCAGACCGGCTCGGGCGGTATTGGCCTCGGCGGCTTCCAAGAAGCGAACCAGCTTCCGATGTTCGAAGAGTTCGTGAAGTACCAAGGCCAGGTCGACAATGAAAGCCGCATGGCCGAACTCACCGCCCGCGCCTTCGACCGTGCCATCTCCGACATGGGCCCAACCCAGATCAACATTCCTCGTGACCGCTTCTACGGCG
>CAZBTI010000220.1:0-2680 GCA_964494395.1 uncultured Acidimicrobiales bacterium
AGACACCCAGTGTCACACCCCTTTGCCATAGTGCTCTTTGGTTGACCACACCAAAGGAGAACACAGTGGCCCTCTTGCCAATAAGCGCAGTCAAACTGCACGCCCTGCTCGACGCCGGACCGTGCGTGTGCTCGACCTGTTCAGCCGTGCACGTTGGCTTTAGAGCTAACCCCGACGAACAACGGGTGTTCTTTGCCTGGAGCAACCCAATGGCCGAACAGCTAACCGAGGCTGCGGGCGTCGACATCCCCAACATGATTCGACCGAACGAACTTGAACAGCTCTGGGGTTTCATCGAGGCCTCCCCAATAGAGCCAACCGTTGGGCCGATAACGCGTCTGCGAATCCGCACAGAAATGACGTCGCTTGGCTTCATCTCAGAATGGGATGCCTACGCCGCATACACGGGACTGCCCTACCACGAGCTCGGCCCACAAGCTCTTGCCATTGGCGATCGATTGACCGCGCTGCAGCTTGCCACCGAAGCATCCGTCGACGATGCAACATCAAACTTGAACCAGTGGTTTGGGCCGATGCTCGACCCAACTCCCGAAGCCAGTCGTGTGGCGAGCTACACGCTCCCCCAATACCTCAACCGGCAAACCTGCCGAGCTCAGCTCGCTCCTCAATGAACTGTCAGATCTAGCGGACTGAATCGGGCACCAACCTGTGATCGAAGTCCAGCGCCTTCGGAAGGCAACAGCGCTGTCAGTGTCCCTCGATACCTTGTGTCAGATGCCCATTCTGATTGCGAAGCGAAACGAGAAGGTCCGACTCATCGGCCCCGAATCGTGGGAGAGCGAAGGTCGATGGGCAGTGGGTTGGATTCTCGATGACGAGAAAGGCGCAATCTTTGAAGCTCCCATCCGAGAAACACTGAAGCGCGGTGGGTGGCTACATGTCGAGGAAAGAATCGAGTTCCCCGAACCGGAGAACTATGTCGTGTGGTCGGCCCCACCTGGGGCGAGACGCGAAGACGTCTTTCCCACAGTGCCTTTGGTTCAGAAAGAACCAATCGACATCCCGACACTGCTCGCCTACCGGTGGCGACATGGCACTCATCGCCCCCTCACCCATGAGGGCTACGAAGAAGCAGTGAACAAGGCCAACACGATCATCACGATGGCCCGGATGGGACACCCTGCGTACAACCGCCTTCTCGACAAGGTGCGAGCCGATTTAGAGAGCGAAAGCTCGCCGTAGGCCATCCTCTTCGCTCTGCCCCTAGGCGGGCACAACAGAATTTGGAACAATCAGCACCACCTCCTCGGATTATGAGTGTCCGCCAGTGCAGATGAGTGGCCGTTGGCCCGCATGTCACACCGATGTGCGATGCTGGAATCACTGCCTCGGTCGCACGGCAATGCGTGCTCCCCTTCGAATGAGCGTCGGTTACGACGCGCAAACAACGGAGCACCGACATGCGTTTTCCGACCTATCTTGATCAGCTGAAATCCGACATGGAAATGCGGATACTGGCCAACGGCTACACGGTTCAAGGCGTGATGGCCGACAAGCACAATATTGCTTGGACATACACGATCGGGCTGGCCAAGAGTTTCGGCCTGCCAGAGCTTGTGATCACAAACCTCGACAACCACGACGCCGTCGTTCTGTTGACGTGGGTCATCGAAGAGCTGCGCCGTGGGGGAAGTCTCGAAGACCTCGACCCGACGCAGTTTCGGGCGGTGCCCGTGCATTCCGCCCACCTCGAGGCAGACCTACTCAACATGTGGCGCGAGTACTACGACGAAGAACCAGGCACGGTCGACGTTGTGCAACTCCAGCTCGGCGGGGAGCTTGCGTGCCCGTGCTGTGCTTCCACCCAGGCCGACCTCAGCGACGGAACTGCATCCCTGAGCGTCAGCAGTCGCATGAATCGAGCACAGCGGCGCGCACAGCGAAAGCGCAACGCATAAGGTGTGTATAGTTATGCGCATGCCACGAGTGCAGGTGTACCTACCCGAAGACCTCTACGCCGAACTAAAGAGCCGCGGGCTACCAGCTTCAGAGCTGCTGCAAGTAGCGCTCCGGGCCGAAGTCGAACGACAAGATGCGCTCGATGCAACCGAGGCGTACTTGGCAGAACTCGAATCCGAAGTTGGTTCTCCTGGTTCTCGACTGCGAGCACATGCAGATGCGATTGCGCGCCGAGTGCGAAGTCGTGCACTCGATCAAGCGAGCTGACGGTGCTGATCCTCGATAGCGGTGGCTTCTCCCGGTTGTCATCTCGAAACAAGACGGCTGCTGCGTTGATTCGTGCCCTCGTCGACCAAGAACTCTGGCCGCCCGTTGTGCCCACGATGGTTCTCGTCGAGTCGCTTCGCGGTCACCCGCGAAAGGATGCGAACGCCCATCGTTTTGTGAAGGCGTGCATCGTCGATGCTGAAGTAAGCCAACAAACGGCGAAGCGGGCCGCTGAACTACGGCGCAGAGCAGGAACCGGCTCCGCCGTTGACGCGCTCGTCGTTGCTCTCGCCGAACCGGGCGGCACGGTGCTTACCGGCGATCGAAAAGACATCGAAGCGCTCGCCGCCGAGGCAGACGACGTCGGTGTAGAAACGATCTAGCGACGTTCACCGACGATGAGCTTGCGGCTATCGACATGCACGCCATCGAGTCGGGCATCAACCCGTGAGCCAAGTCGAGCGAGAGCTAGGCATCGGTTCGGCTTGTCAGG
>CAZBTI010000221.1:0-2602 GCA_964494395.1 uncultured Acidimicrobiales bacterium
ATCGACGAGACCATCACGGCGCTGGTCGACAACGGTGACCAGACATTCACCTACACAAACGAAGCTGGAGTTGCTACAACTCTCGACGCAACCGCACTCGAGACGCTCACGACCGTCACGAACACGATCACCGGCAACACGATTGCCACCTATACCGATGAGGATGGAGCCAGCTTCGATATCGATGAGACGATTACGTCGTTGGCCGATAACGGTGATGGCACGTTCACGTTCACTCACGAAGATGGTCTCGCCACCACGATCGACGCGGCGTCGTTGGAGACGTTGACGACGGTTACCCAGCTGGTTTCGGGCAATACGATTGCGACGTACATCGATGAAGATGGCGTAGCGACCGATATCGACGAGACGATCACGACGCTCGTAGACAACGGTGATCAGACGGTCACGTTCACCCACGAGGACGGCTCTACCACCACGCTCGATATCGCCTCGCTGGAGACGCTCACCACCGTTACCAACACACTGACTGGCGGCAGCCTCATCGGTACGTACACCGACGAGGACGGAGACAGCTTCGACATCGAAGAAACGATCACCACGCTCGTCGACAACGGCGACGGATCTTTTACCTACACCGCAGAAGGCGGCGTAGCGACGACGATCGATGCTGCATCGCTTGAAACCTTGACCACTCTGACGAGCACGATCGTGGGTAACACGATTGGCACCTATACCGATGAGGACGGTGTTGCGTTCGATATCGATGAGACGATCACGAGTCTTGTTGACAATGGTGACGGCACGTTCACGTTCACTCATGAGGACGGCTTGACCTCGACGATCGATGCGGCGTCGTTGGAGACGCTCACGACAGTGACGAATACGATCGTGGGTAACACGATTGCGACCTATACCGATGAGGACGGGGTCGCGTTCGATATTGACGAGACGGTCACCGACCTCGTCGACAATGGCGACGGCACCTTTACGTTCACACACGAGGGTGGCGTCACCTCGACGATCGATGCGGCGTCCTTAGAGACGCTGACCACGCTGACCAGCGCAATCACCGGCAACACGATCGGTACGTACACCGACGAGGACGGGGTCACGTTCGATATTGATGAGACGATCACAACGTTGGTCGACAATGGCGATGGCACGTTCACCTTCACCGCTGAGGGGGGAGCGATCACCACGATCGATGCGGCATCACTCGAGACCCTAACGGCGGTAACTCAGCTCGTTACGGGCAACACCATTGCGACCTATACCGATGAGGATGGAGTGGTTTGGGACATCGATGAGACCATCACGGCGTTGGTCGATAATGGCGATCAGACATTCACGTATACGAACGAAGCTGGGGTCGCCACGACACTCGACGTAACCGCACTTGAGACGCTCACGACGGTCACGAACACGCTCACCGCCGGCAACCTGATTGGCACGTACACCGATGAGGACGCGGTGAGCTTCGACCTCACCGAGACGATCACGACGTTGGTTGATAACGGCGATGGCACGTTCACGTTCACTGCCGAGGGTGGAGCGGTTACGACGATCGACGCTGCATCTCTCGAAACGCTCACCACGGTGACCAATACGATCAGCGGTAACACGATTGCGACCTATACCGATGAAGACGGTGTTGCCTTCGATATCGATGAGACGATCACGTCGTTGGTTGATAACGGCGATGGGACGTTCACGTTCACGCACGAAGATGGTCTGACGACGACGATCGATGCGGCATCTCTCGAGACGCTGACCGCGGTTGCGCAGTTGGTTACGGGCAACACCATTGCGACCTATACCGATGAGGATGGCGTGGTTTGGGATATTGACGAGACCATTACGACGTTGGTCGACAATGGTGATGGCACGTTCACCTTCACCGCTGAGGGGGGAGCGATCACCACGATCGATGCGGCTTCGCTGGAGACACTTACGACGGTGACCCAGATTGTGACTGGCAACGCGATTGCTTCCTATACCGATGAAGACGGCGTCAGTTTCGATATCGAAGAGTCGATTACGTCGTTGGTGGATAATGGTGATGGGACGTTCTCGTTCTTTGCCGAGGATGGCAGCGAGTCGGTTATCGATGGGTCTGGCCTTGAAACCCTGACTTCGGTGAACCAGCTCGTCACGGGCAACGTGATCGCTGAGTACGTTGCCGAAGATGGCACGGTGTTCGAGATTGAAGAGTCGATTACCACCCTGGCCGACAATGGTGATGGGACGTTCTCGTTCTTTGCTGAGGACGGCACGGAGTCGGTCATTGATGGGTCTGCGCTCGAGACGGTCACCTCGGTGAACCAGATCGTCACCGGCAATGTGATTGCCGAGTACATCGGCGAAGACGGCACCATCTTCGACATTGAAGAGTCGATTACCACCCTCGCCGACAATGGCGATGGCACGTTTACGTTCACTGGTGAGGATGGCACGGTGACGACGGTCGACACGCTCGATATCGAAACTCTTACGACACTCTCCGCAACGATCACCGGCAACCTGATCGGCACCTACACGAACGAGGCTGGTGCCAGTGTCGACCTCAACGAGACGATCACGACGCTCGCCGACAATGGCGATGGCACGTTTACGTTCACTGGTGAGGATGGCACGGTGA
>CAZBTI010000222.1:0-2554 GCA_964494395.1 uncultured Acidimicrobiales bacterium
CGTAGGACGCATCTCGATTACTCCCTGGATTGGCGAGCAGGCCCACGGCATCGGCCCGTATCTTCCACGCCGACGCCCGGCCCTCGGCTGTGGGGATTGTCATGCTGGCGATCGAACGGCCGGTCGAACGAATGGCGTCGAGTACCTGTGCGTCGTCGATGACTGTCTCGCTCTCGTATTCGAGCAGGAGCACGGCACCGACTGCGTCGGGGACAAAGGCGCCAAACACGGGCCACTCCAATGACTGTCGGCCAGCGTCGAGCGTTCGCTGATCGAGTGCCTCGATCGCCGTTGGCGCAGTAGAACGCAGCTCAACTGCATCTTCGAGCGCGGCGGCGAACGTGGGGTATGCAGCGCCAACGAGTGTGGTGTGGGTCGGGAGGGGAGTGAGTAAGAGTGTTGCTTCGGTGACGATACCGAGTGTCCCTTCGGCACCGATGATGAGGGCGAGCGGGTCGATCATTCCGTCGTAGCGGAGACGATCGATGCCATAGCCACTAACGCCCCGTGCCAGCTCGGGTAGGCCGAAAGCGCCGTCTTCGGTGACGGGTAGATCGAGTAGTGCCCGCCACACTTCGCCCACCCTGTCAGCCTCGAGCGATCGGCGTTCTGCCTCTTCGATGGCGATCGGTGCCGCAGTGAAAGTCGAACCGTCATCAAGGCAGATCTCGAGCGAAACCACATGGCGGTGAGTGCGCCCGTGAACGAGCGAGCCTTTGCCAGCGGCGTCGGTGGCGATCATGCCGCCGATCGTGGCCCGGTTGAGCGTTGAGGTGTGCGGCGCCCAGATCAAGCCGTGTTCTTTGAGTTCGTCGTTCAGCGCTCCAGTGACCACGCCCGGTTGCACGACCGCGATGGCAGCTTCAGGATCGATGCTCACGATGTTGTTGAGGCCACGCTTGAGATCGACGACCACGCCATTGGTCAGGCTTTGTCCATTCGTACCGGTTCCGCCGCCGCGGGCGACGATGGGGCTCGGCTCGTTACGTTGGGCATTCGCTCGGATCAACGCCGCGACATCTGATGCGGAGCGGGGCACCGAAACAGCGTCGGGGCGCACCTGATAGATCGAGTTGTCGGTCGAGTACACGGTGCGGGCAACGTCGCTGGTATGGAGGTCTCGATTCGTTTCCGATAGCGGGTGGGTCACGGGTTCAGCTTTCCATATCGGCGCCGAGAAACCCCGGCTAACGGGCTGACAGTGCGAGGGCGTAGTGTCGAAGGCCGTAGGGATTTTAAGGAGAGCGAGGCCAAACACTATGGCGAACATCGAACGCGAGGGCCTGACCCTCTACGCCGAGTCCTTTGGAAACCCCGATGACCCTCCACTGCTGTTGGTCAACGGCCTGACGACTCAACTCATCAGCTACACCGAGGAGTTTTGCGAAGCGTTCGTCGATCGTGGCTTTTTTGTGATTCGCATGGACAACCGTGATGTTGGGCTCTCCACCCACTTCGCTGATGGCGATGAGTACACGCTCTCCGATATGGCCGACGACTGCATTGCTGTCCTTGCGCATTTCGGTTTTGAGCGCGCGCATGTGTTTGGTCTTTCGATGGGCGGCATGATCGTCCAGACCATGGCGATCGACCACCCCGAAGCAGTTGCTTCGATGACCTCGTACGCATCGACCACGGGCAACCCTGAATATGGGAGAGCGACCGACGAGGCGATCGAGGCGATCACGATGCCCGAACCAAAGAGTCGCGAAGAAGCGATCGCCAGCGGTTTGGTGGGCAAGCGAATTTGGGGAACCCCCGACACCTGGAACGAAGAAGAGGCCTCGGAATATTTTGCTCAGTGCTGGGACCGGGCGCGGTCACCGGGCGCAGGCAAGCGGCAGATGGCGGCGGTCATGGCATCGGGAAATCGCGAAGAGGCGCTCGCAAAGCTCGACGTGCCCACCCTCGTCATTCACGGAGATATCGACCCGCTCATCTCCAGCTCCGGCGGTCAACGGACCGCGGAGGTCATCCCTGGGGCAACCTATATTGAGATTGAGGATATGGGTCACGACATTCCAATCACCGAGCTTCCTCACATCGTGCAACGGGTGACGATGCACGCAGCAGCGGCGGGAGGAGCTTGATGGCTGGTCCGCTCGCCGGATTGCGTGTGATCGAACTCGCGGGGCTTGGTCCTGCACCGTTCGCGTCGATGATGTTGGCCGATATGGGAGCCGATGTGATCAAGGTCGATCGGGCAACTTCGGTGAGGGGTGGCAACGCTGATGCGCCGCCCGCCGACGTGTTGTCGCGTGGTCGACAATCGATCGGCGTCGACCTCAAGCAACCCGACGGGGTCGAAACGGTGCTCCAACTTGTCGAGCGTGCCGACGTGCTCATCGAGGGCTTTCGTCCTGGCGTATGTGAACGTCTTGGTTTGGGTCCCGCGGTGTGCATGGAACGCAACCCCCAGCTCATCTTCGGGCGGATGACCGGTTGGGGTCAGGACGGGCCCTGGGCAGACCGCGCTGGTCACGACATCAACTACGTTGCGCTCTCGGGGACGTTGTCGATGATCGGCCGCAAGGGTGAACGTCCAGTACCGCCG
>CAZBTI010000223.1:0-2529 GCA_964494395.1 uncultured Acidimicrobiales bacterium
AGAGGTAACAACGACCACATCGGCTGCTCCTGTAAACGGTGCTGCTCCTGTAAACGGTGCTGCTCCTGTAAACAGTGCTGCTCCTGTAAACAGTGCTGCTCCTGTAAACAGTGCTGCTCCTGTAAACAGTGCACAAGACGAATCCGAACTCGCCACGGACACATCTGACGTCGCAGCAGACGCAACTCCAACTGCTGATGAACCGCCAGTCGATTCGGACGGCGCAACCACCGAGCTCGCAGCTGCGGAGTTGACGCTGGTTCCAGACGCCGACTCCCAGATCGGCGCCGTGGCAGTAGCCCCGACCGAATCATCTACAGACGAAGAACAAGTAGTGGTAGCGCCGGTCAGCCCGGCCGCTCCTGCAACAATCCCTCTGCCAGCCGCACCAGTAACCGTGGCTGCCCCGGTGACACTCGCTCCCGCAACGACGCTCGCTCCCACGACAACCGTTGCAACGACGCTCGCTCCCACGACAACCGTTGCACCGGCATTCGCTCCCACGACGCTCGCTCCCACGACAACCGTTGCGCCGACGACGACCCTGCCGCCAACGACACTGCCACCGACGATCCAGGCGCAGATGCTTGCGCAGGTCAACTTCGACTGGCAACGTGCATTCCCGAATTGGATCGTCGAGTTCCGCGGCGAGCGATCGGGTGTTCGAGGGCTGACCTACCCGGCTGAAAAGCGGATCGAGATCTTCATTCGCGCAGATGACACCGTCAGTTCGCTTCTGCGGGTGTTCACCCACGAACTTGGTCATGTTGTCGATGTCGAACTCAATAGCAACGAGGATCGCCAGCGCTGGATTGAACAGCGAGGGCTTCCAGACGGCACTCCTTGGTGGCCCTCATCGGAGGCTCCAGATTTTGCGACGGGCGCAGGTGACTTCGCCGAGGCTTTCGCAGTGCTCGAAACGGGAATCGCTACTCGTTCGACGGTGGCTGCTCAGCCGACGGCTGCGGACCTTGAACTCCTGGTTGAGTTGATTCGGGGTTAGGAACCCTGGTTCAGCAGACTGGATCGAGATCGTCGTCGAAGAGGTCGTCGATCCACTGGCCACCAGCCGATGGGTGATAGCGGTAGCGACGACGAAGGCGTTCGCTGTCGAGGTCGACCAAGTTCGTCTCTTCAACCTCTGCGGTTGGCTCGTCATCATCGACGAGGTCAGAGCCAGCGGGTACGAGTCGAAGGTGCGGTGCCATAGACAGTGGATCGGCAAATCGGGTGCGTTTCTGAAGCGCGCTCACCCAATTTGTGCCGCTCGGTGAGGTGATTGGGTCATTTGGCCTACGACGACGGCTAGGTCTGTGGGCCAATGGGTAGAGTCGGGGCGATGGAGCCCAATATTTCGACCGATGTTCCGCTCGATGCGCCTCGGTGTGATTGGCCGACCGGCCACGTGGATTATCTGGCGTACCACGACCACGAGTGGGGACGTCCAACGGTTTCAGAGCACGCGCTCTTTGAGAAGATTTGCTTAGAGGGTTTCCAGAGCGGGTTGTCGTGGTTGACGATCTTGCGGAAGCGAGACCGTTTTCGCGAGGTCTTTTCCGGTTTCGATTTTGACGTTGTTGCGAACTACGGCGAATCCGACGTGGAGCGGCTGCTCACCGATACCGGCATCATTCGTCATCGGGGCAAGATCGAAGCCACGATCAACAACGCGCAACGTGCAATCGAGTTGAAACAAGAAGTTGGCTCGCTCGTCGACTGGATCTGGGAGTGGGCGGTGGAAGTCCCTGAACGGAATGGCGGAGCTATCCCTGCCAAGACCGATCGCTCAGCGGCCCTGGCGAAGGATCTGAAGCGTCGTGGCTGGCGCTTCTTTGGTCCTACTACCGCCTATGCGTTCATGCAGTCTGAGGGGCTGACAAACGATCATGTCGAGGACTGTTTCGCCCTCGAACCGTGTGAGGTGGCCCGTACGGCCCACCTCGCCGGACGGAACCTTCGCCCGTAGGCTGATCGCATGAAAATGTCAGATTCTCCAGCGGTAAGTGTCGAGACCGTGATTCAGGCCGAAGCCGATCGCGTGTACGAGATCGCCAGTGATCTCGATGCTATGGCGAGTTTTGGCACCGAGTTTCAGTCGGGGGAGTGGGCGACTGGCAAGCCGGGCTCGGTTGGTTCGACCTTCCGTGGCCGGCAGCGTTTGGGCGACCGGGAGTGGGAGACGGTCTCGACGGTCAAGACCGCCAAGCCTGGTCGCGAGTTTGCGTGGGTTGTTGGGAATGTCGAAGACCCAACAGCGACGTGGACGATGCAGCTTCGTTCGGTGCCTGGAGGCACCGAGGTGAGCTACGGGTTCGTTCATGGGCCAGGGCCGTCAGGGCTACGAGAGGTGATTGCTGCTCACCCCGATGACGAGTCGAAGTTCATTGAGAACCGCTTGGCGGGTCTACAAGAAAATATGGTCAAGACGCTCGAAGGCATCCGCCGGCGCACTGCCCGTTAGGGCAGCGGGGTTGTGCCCGTTAGGGCAGCGGGGTTGTGCCCGTTAGGGCAGCGGGGTTGTGCCCGTTA
>CAZBTI010000224.1:0-2515 GCA_964494395.1 uncultured Acidimicrobiales bacterium
GCAGCGGTTTGGATACCAACGATGTTGTCGAAGAGATCGGGGTGAAGACCAACAAGGCCGGTTGGGTCGTCGGTCGACTCGCCACCATCGTCGCCGTTCGGACCAAGCGAGAACCCAGCAGCTCCAAGAGCATCGTTTACTTCGGTGCCCGAGTCGTAGATGTCTTGGCCATAGATGGTGATCTCGATGTCGCCGGTTGGGACTCCGTTCACGTCGAACACCTCGTAAGCGAACGGATCCTCGTTGCCGAAGAAACCATCGTTGGAAGGAATGATCATCGACGCAAACGACGCAAATCGATACTCAGCTCCGTTACGAATGTCGATCGATCCCTCGATGACTTCTCCTGGTGAGATGAATTGAACCTCACCATTGCCGATCGTTGCTTGGAGGCGACCGGGTTGAGCGAACTCTGAACCAAGAAGCTCGGTGTTGCCGCCCTCGGCCAACGACTCAAGACCAGGCGATGCCCGCTCACCGTCGTTGAACAAGTCGAAGCCTCCGCTGTGAAGACCAACCCAAGCCTCGGTGAAGAAGAAGCCATCGGCGGGCTGCAAGTTCTCAAACGAGAACTGCACAGCTTCCGCAACAGCTCGTGGGTTGGCTGGTGCGTCGTCTGCAGGAGCGTCATCACCAGCATCGTCAGCTGGAGCGTCATCACCAGCGTCGTCTGCTGGTGCGTCTATGACGCTGCCTTCGAAGAGTGGTCCTACTGCTGACTGGGTGTTGATGCTGTCGCCAACATCGACGGTGATCACAGCGACTGGTTCTTCTGGTGTCAACAGGTCGGTAACAACGGTTCCTGCTGCGGTTTGGAAGTTCTCGATGTTTGCCAGCAAGTCTGGGTGGATGCCAACGGTTGACTCGGTGTCATCGGTCGAGGTTCCGCCGTCGCCGTTGAGGCCTAGCGAGAATCCGGCAGCACCCTGGCCGTCGTTGACCTCGGTGCCCGAGTCGTAGATGTCGGACGCAAAGATCTCGATCGTGACCGGACCAGTGAAGTTGCCGTCGGCATCGAAGAGTTCGTAGGCAAATGGATCTTCGTTGCCAAAGAACGCGTCGTTGGAAGGGATGATCATCGATGCAAACGAGAAGTAGCGGTACGCCGCTGCGTTTCGGATATCGATCGATCCCTCGATGACTTCTCCTGGTGAGATGAATTGAACCTCACCATTGCCGATCGTTGCTTGGAGGCGACCGGGTTGAGCGAACTCTGAACCAAGAAGCTCGGTGTTGCCGCCCTCGGCCAACGACTCAAGACCAGGCGATGCCCGCTCACCATCGTTGAACAAGTCAAAGCTTCCATCGTGCAGACCAACCCACGGCTCGGTGAAGAAGAACCCGTCAGCAGGCTGCAAGTTCTCAAACGAGAACTGCACAGCAGCAGGAGCATCACCAGCATCATCAGCGGGAGCAGGGGCATCGTCTGCAGGAACTTCCTCAATGATGGCTTCCTCAGCTGGTGCAGCGTCGTCTGCGAGTGTCAGGGTGATGTCGAGGTAGTACTGGGATAGCGAGGTGGTCTCTTGGATCCAGAAGGTGTAGTCACCTGATGGGAGCGCACCAGAGAAGCCAATTGTTTCGGGTCCGTTGCCGATGTCTTGCAAGATGTCGTTTCCAACTGAGGCATCGCCGAAGAGGGTGAAGCCGAGGAGGTTGCCTTGGTCGGGATCTGTAGGTGGTTCAGTAAGTACTGTGCCTTCCTGGATACCAATGAAAGATTGGACGTTGTCGGTCGAGTCGTAAGCAAGCACGTCCAGTGATGAGAACTCGTAGCCCGGTGGCACGTTGATCGTCACGTAATCAATGTCGCCTGCGGCAACATTTCCACTCAGAACGTTTGACCCCGGCGCAATCGGAATCACTGTCGGGTTCAAACCGTCATCAGAGAACTCTCCGGCCGTCGCTTCGTCGAGTCCGCTCTGAGCTCCGACACTCGCTGGCGAAACCGACACTGCGGTCGCTACGAGTAGAAGAGCGAGCAAGGCCCGAAATATCGGTGACTTTCTGCTTTGCTTACGGCTGTTGATCATCTCAATTTGCTCCCTTTGAGGCACATAGCCCGTCGTGAATTGCTTCCCCGGGCGCAACTTAGTGGTAGCTGCCGCGAATACTAATGAACGATTGGTGAACACTCAGAGCGTTCCCACTGTCAGAAGCTGCCTGCCCACCATGGGTGAAATAGTTGGAGCCTGGGAATCGCTGAACCCCGGGGTTGACAAGGATTGGCTTCGACGAGTGTGGTGTCTGCTTCGAAGTCGTCGAGTGCGCCGGTGGGCCGGCGACGCGCCCACACCTTCGCCGCCGTCTTCGAAGCCGTCGCCAGTCGCGGCCATCTAGGGCCGTGAAGGAAAGTTGACCGCAGTCGCGGTGTAATGCACCGACCGCAACATGTCATCAAGTATCGAAAGTTGTTGGCTTCAGGTGCCAGTTGGGCCGAGGTCCTCGCGCCCAACATCTAATCGGCCGCGTCAATCCGGGCTTGGTCATTCGTGTCGAAGCCGTTCGCTTCGCT
>CAZBTI010000225.1:0-2478 GCA_964494395.1 uncultured Acidimicrobiales bacterium
ACGCTTCCTGAGGGCTTCGTGCTCACGGCGGCTGATGCTGGTGACGATGCGCTCGATTCTGATGCTGATCCGATCACTGGTCGGACGGCGCTTATCGACGTGACCGAACTGTCGACTCTCACCGATACCGATGATGATGGCATTGTCGACGATTACAGCTGGGATGCTGGAGTCGTTCCGCCTGTGCGTATCGGCGACGTTGTATGGGTCGACGAGAACGGCGACGCGATTCAAGGCGTGCGTGAGGCTCGTGTGCCTGGCGTCGTGGTGAACTTGCTCGACGCAAACGCCGAACCCGTGCTCGACGCTGATGGCAACCCTGTCACGAAGACGACCGATGAGAACGGTGAGTACTTCTTCGATGTTGCTCCTAGCGAGTACATCATTGAGTTCGACATCGAAACGCTTCCCGACGGCTTTGTGCTGACCGGCAAGAACTTTTTCGAAGGCGGTCTGGATTCTGATGCCCACCCATTCACTGGCCTGACCGACGTCATCGACGTAACCGACGCTACCTTCCTCTTCGATACCGATGATGACGGCATTCTCGATGACTACACGTGGGATGCAGGAATCGTTCCGCCTGTGCGGATCGGCAACGTTGTGTGGATCGACGAGAACGGCGACGGTTTGCAAGACGAAGGTGAAGCTCCCGTGCCTGACGTCGTAGTGAACTTGCTCGGCTCGTTTGGCTTTCCTGTCCTCGATGCTGACCGAAACCCTGTCACGGCGACGACCGATGAGAGCGGTGAGTACTTCTTCGATGTTGCTCCTGGTGAGTACATTGTCGAGTTCGATACCGAAACGCTTCCTGAGGGCTTCGTGCTCACGGCGGCTGATGCTGGTGACGACGCCCTCGATTCTGATGCTGATCCGATCACGGGTCAGACGACGGAGATCTACGTGACCGATCCATCGACCTTCACCGATACTGATGGTGACGGCATTCTCGATGACTACACGTGGGATGCAGGAGTCGTGCCACCGGTACGCATTGGCAACGTTGTCTGGATCGATGCGGATAACGACGGTCTACAGGGAGCCGACGAGGCCCCTGTTCCAGATGTCGTGGTCAATCTCCTCGACGCCAGAGGTATTCCAGTCTTCGACGCTGACGGAATCCCTGTCACGACGACGACCGATGCTGACGGCGAGTACTTCTTCGATGTTGCTCCTGGTGAGTACATTGTCGAGTTCGATACCGATACTTTGCCCGCCAACTACGTGTTGACGAGTCTTGACTCGGGCGACGATGCGTTGGACTCTGACGCTAATCCGGCGACTGGCCGGACCGACGTCATCGACGTGACCGACGCTTCCGTCCTCACCGATACCGATGGTGATGGGATTGTCGACGACTACTCGTGGGATGCCGGAATCGTGCTGATGGTACGCATCGGCGACAGGGTGTGGATTGATGCTGACAACGATGGCCTTCAGGGTGCTGATGAAGCTCCGGTTGCCGACGTTGTGGCGAATCTGCTCGATGTCGACGGTGAGCCAGTGCTCGATGCAGATGGTGATCCTGTCACGACAACCACCGACGAGAACGGCGAGTACTTCTTCGACGTTCTGCCAGGTGAGTACATCGTCGAGTTCGACACCGAGACGCTGCCTGCCAACTTCGTGTTGACCAATGTCGACACTGGTGATGACGCGCTCGATTCGGACGCCGATCAAACCACCGGCCAGACCTCGGTAATCGATGTGTCTGACCCAGCAGCGCTCATCGACTCTGATGGTGACGGCATCCTGGACCTTTACACCTGGGATGCAGGCGTTGTCCTGCTTGTAGAAATCGGCGACACCGTATGGGTCGACGAGAACAACGATGGCCAACAAGGCGAGGATGAAGCTGCGGTACCTGGTGTCGCGGTAAATCTCCTCGACGCCAACGGCGATCCAATCGTCGACGCTGACGGAAATCCTGTCACGGCGACGACCGATGAGAGCGGCGAGTACCTCTTTACGGTGCTCCCTGATGAGTACATCGTCGAGTTCGACACCGAAACGCTTCCTGAGGGCTTCGTGCTCACGGCGGCTGATGCTGGTGACGATGCGCTCGATTCTGATGCTGATCCGATCACGGGTCAGACCGGTGTTATCGATGTCAGCGATCCAGCGACCCTCATCGATTCCAATGGTGATGGCGTTCTCGACGATTACTCGTGGGATGCCGGAATTGTTCCGCCTGTACGTATCGGCGATGTTGTCTGGTTCGACGAGAACAACGACGGCTTGCAAGGCGAGGACGAAACTCCTGCGCCTGGCGTGGTCGTGAACTTGCTCGATGCTGACGGCGAGCCCGTTATCGATGCCGAGGGCAACCCTGTCACGACGACGACGGATGCGGCCGGCGAGTACTTCTTCGATGTTGCTCCTGGTGAGTACATCGTCGAGTTCGACACCGACACGCTTCCTGAGGGCTTCGTGCTCACAGCGGCGAATGCTGGTGACGATGCGCTCGATTCTGATGCT
>CAZBTI010000226.1:0-2429 GCA_964494395.1 uncultured Acidimicrobiales bacterium
ACTTCTATCTTGTTTGAGAGCAGCAGAAAGTGCCGAGGAAAGGTTCTCGTCGTCCCAGTCGCCTAAATCCAAACCGGCCGTCTCCAGCTTCTCCGCTAGTTTTCTGTAGCGGCCTGCATCAGCTTCGAGGAACGGTGCCTCGTGAGCTTGCTGAACAGCGACTAGGTGTTCAGCCTCACACTCTTGGATGGCTAACTCAATAACATCTCCGTCAGGATCGTCGGCGTAGCCCCAGTAGACCGCTAGCGAACCGTCCGGGTTCTCGCCAACATTCACTTCGACATCTTGAAACCCCTTGGCCTTCACACAATCCAAGGCGCGTAATGCTGCGCTCTCAAGCTCTGTATGTTCTGTCATGTGTTCGACGATAGTCAGCCGGGCGCGCCTGGATTGGTTCGAAGGTATGAATGGGGTCAAACCTCATCGGCTATCCCCCGCCGAATGGGGTCAAACCTCATCCACTACTCTCGGGCCATGAGGTTCGAGCGCTTTGTCGGAAAACCTCGCATGCTCGTGGCGATCGTGTCGAGCGTTGCGCTGCTGGCAGTCGCATGTGGATCTACCGACTCGGTGTCCAGCGAGCCGGTCTCCCCCGATTCCGGAACGACGGCCGTTATCTCTTCGAGCACCCTCGCTCCCATCACCACGACTTCAGCAGCTCCAACGACTTCGCCCCCGACGATCGCAACTCCAAACACTGCCGCCACCACAACGACGGCCAGCACACTGCCTCCTCGCTCACCGGGGTCTCGCGACGATGCGGGCTACATTGCCCCGTCCGCCCCGACGTACCTTCCGGTCTATGACACGGCGTGGCAAATGTTTGTTCGCTCGACTCCCGCTCAGGCCGATTCCTATTTTGCTGCCTTGGCTGCAAATGGTTTCTCTGGCGCATGGTCGGGGATCATCCATCACGCCCCTGCGACGTACAACACGAACTTCAACGGCGGCGGCCCGGTGGGCAGTCTCGAGAACGGCGAACTCGTCTTAACCGACCAATACATTGCACACGCTCGTCAGATTCTCGATGCTGCCGACCGTCACGGCATGAAGATCGGGATCGTTCCCGCGTGGCAGAACCTCTACTTGCCCGGCGGCGGTGCTGATAACGGCAATCCGACGAGCAACGTCGTACGGGGGACGGTCACTGACGACAACGCCTATGCCTACGGTCGCCACCTGGTCGAGGCATTCGGCGGACACCCGGCGTTGAGTATGTGGGTGTTTGGCGGTGACGCCGGAACAAACAACACCGAGGAGAACAAGGCCGTCTGGCGAGAGATGGCGCGAGGCGTTCGAGATGCCGGCAACGAACTGTCGATCACGTACCACACCCCCACCAGCGAGTTCGACCAGCTCAACTATGTCGGAGAGCCCTGGCTCGACTTCATCTCACCCGAAACAGGCCACGGCCAGACCGCTGCGACCACCGAAGAAGAACTCTCCGTTGTGAGCGATGCGTTCGATATTCCGGTGTGGCAGGGAGAGCCTCGCTACTTCAATATCAACTTCGACTGGGTGAACCCGAGGTTTCGCAATCCTGGAATCGCCGCTGTTCGCAACGATGCGCAGGCAGCGGAGAATGCCGGTGTGGCCGGCTACGTCTACGGAGACGCCGGACGGTGGACGTGGTGTGCCGGTTTTGGAGACTCAACGCCGTGCGCTCCGAACGACATCGCCGCCAGCTTCGGCCCCGGAGAACAGGCGGTCATCGAGGTCTTCAGCAACTAGCCGGATAGCCGATGAGGTTTGACCCCATTGGGGTACGGATAGCCGATGAGGTTTGACCCCATTGGTGGGATCATGACCCCGGCTTCACATGGTTCATCTGCAACTCCGGATACGGATAGGGCCCTTTGCCGTAGACGGATCAACCACTCTCCCACGCTGGGTTACCTCGACGACGCCCGCTGCGGTGAGTCGACGAGCTGCTGACCTTGCTGGTTCCATCAGCGCTCGCCATTTCTCTTCGCTCTCTGGATCGTCCTCGTGTGCCACCGAACGCGCTGCCTCAGATGGACAGATCGTGGCTCCACGAGCCCGCGAATCGAGCAGCGTCAGAATCGCTGCTTCGAGGGCGGTGTCTACTGGTCGCAGACGACGACTGCGACATTTCCCCGAGCAGTATCGAATCTCATCCCAGTTGCTTTCCCATTTCTTGCGCCACTCGATTCTTCGACCACATGACGCGCACACCTTCGTCTCGACCATTCGCGAGTATCCCCGCTGTTCGACCCTTCGTGCGTGATCGACGGCCTGTTTGAAGTGAACAATTCGGACGACTGCTGGCATCGTCCACAGAATGGGCAGCGAGTTCGCTACCTTGGGTACATGTCGGTTCTCCTACTCAATGCTTCTTATGAGCCGTTACGAGTGATTAGTTGGCAGCGCGCAATCTGTTTGCAGCTCGCCGAGCGTGCCGACGTGAT
>CAZBTI010000227.1:0-2409 GCA_964494395.1 uncultured Acidimicrobiales bacterium
GTGCCGCTTGGTTTGTCCAGGCCGGTGGTAAGGCCTGTGTAGCGGCGGGTGCGCGATGCCCGAGCGCTCGGTCTGATCGCTTCGCGGTTGCATTGCCCGCCTCCGGCGTTCGGCCTCCGTGGCCTAAACGGCCCCTCCGGAGGAGACGATGGGCCCGCAGTCCGAAGACGCCAAAATCGGGGCGGAGCCCTTGGCGTCGTAGGCTGCGGGAATGAAGAAGTTCGGGTTGCCGCCCTACCCCTATGACCGTTTGAACGAGCTGCGAGGAATCGCGATCGAAAAGTTTGGCGCAGCGATCGACATGTCGATCGGCGCACCTTTCGACGCACCTCCGACGGCAGCTGTCGAGGCGCTCTCGACCTCCAACCTCGAACGCGGATATCCGCCATCGATCGGCACCGCGGAGTTCCGCGAAGCAGCCCATGACTGGATGCTGAGCCAGTTTGGTGCCGATGTCTCGATCGACCACATCGGCGCAACCGCTGGTTTGAAAGAATTCGTCGTTGGAGCGCCGCATTGGCTGCGCCACCGCAACCCCGACAAGGACACCGTTCTCTACCCGGCGGTGAGCTACCCCAGCTATGCAATGGGCGCCGAACTGTCCCACGGCCGAGCGGTCGCCGTGCCCCTCGATACCGAATGGAAGATGGACCTCAGCTCCGTCGATCCCGACGACATCGCACGTGCTTCGGTCCTGTGGGTGAACAGCCCCGGCAATCCCACTGGAGCAATCCAAGACCTTGGAGCGATCGCCGACTGGGGCCGCAGTCACGGCATCCCTGTCATCTCCGATGAGTGCTACATCGAGTTCACTTGGGATGGACCGGCCGACACCATCGTCAACCACGGCACAGACGGCGTCATCGCCATCCACAGCCTCTCCAAACGATCGAACTTCGCGGGCGTCCGTGCCGGCTTCTACGCCGGCGACCCCGATCTCGTCCACTGGTTCCGTGAGATGCGAAAGCACCTGGGGGTGTTGGTGCCCGGGCCGTCGCAGACCGCAGCAGCTGTCGCTTTTCGCGATCAAGACCATGTCGCAGCCCAACGCGACGTTTACCACCGGCGCCTCGAAGCAATGATCTCCGTGCTCGCAAAGGCCGACGTCACGGCGCCGATGCCAGGCGGCGGCTTCTACCTTTGGGCACCAGCGCCAGAGGGTGCATGGAACCTCGCTACCCGCCTCGCAACCGACATCGGCCTGATCGTCTCTCCTGGCGAGTTCTACGGCGAAGATGGCAGCGAATATATTCGAGTCGCAGTCGTCCAATCAGACGAAGCCATTGCCTCTCTCGCGAATAGGCTAGACGCATGACTCACCCGCTCATGCAGCTCACCGCCGACCTGATCGACGTTCCCTCCGAAAGCTTCAACGAGGCTGCACTCACACACTGGCTGCACGCTGAACTCACCGGTATCCCCGGACTCGAAGTCATCCGCATCGGCGACAACATCGTCGCCCGCACAAACCTCGACCGGCAATACCGTGTTGCAATCGGTGGTCACCTCGACACCGTCCCCGAGAACGGCAATGGCACCGCCCGTTTCGAAGGCGAGCACAAGCTCTACGGCCTCGGAGCGTCCGATATGAAGGGCGGCATCGCGGTCATGATCGAACTCGCCCGGAACATTACCGAGCCAGCCGTCGACGTTACCTACGTGTTCTACGCACGCGAAGAGGTAGCCCTCGAGCACAACGGCCTCCGCGAACTGTTCGCGGAGATTCCTGAATACCTGACCGCCGACGTTGCCATCCTCGGCGAGCCCACCGGCGCTGTCGTCGAAGCTGGATGCCAAGGCACCATGCGCGCTGTCGTCACTCTCAAGGGCCAGCGGGCACACACCGCGCGCCCGTGGATGGGCCGCAACGCCATCCACCGTCTCGGCGGACTTCTGTCTGCGCTAGAGGCCTATGAACATCGTGAGCCAACCATTGACGGCTGCACCTACCGGGAAGCCATGCAGGCCGTCTTCGTCGACGGTGGGGTAGCGGGCAACGTCGTTCCCGACGCTGCCAAAGTAACTATCAACCATCGCTTTGCTCCGGACCGATCGAGTAGCGAAGCCGAAGCCCACATGCGTTCGGTCATCGAACCATTCATGGACGAAGAAGACACCTTCGAGATCGTCGATCTATCGCCAGCAGCAAAGCCCGACCTACGCCATCCACTCATGGCGTCGCTCGTGGGCCGTAACAACCTGGTCGTGCGAGCCAAGCTCGGCTGGACCGACGTGGCCTTCTTCGCCGAACAAGGCATCCCGGCAGTCAACTTTGGTCCTGGCGAAGCCACGCTTGCACACACCAAGAACGAGTACATCGAAGCCACCCGCCTCATCGGCACCTACGCAGCGCTCGAAGATTTACTTACCGTAGGTGTGTAGAGGCGGGTGTGCGGTCATACCGCGCCG
>CAZBTI010000228.1:0-2389 GCA_964494395.1 uncultured Acidimicrobiales bacterium
CCGTTACAGTAACATCATAATCACCTGCCATCAAATCTGAGATTACATTGTTAGAAGTTGGTCCATTGCCAACATCATAAGTAAAGCCTGGAGTTCCTCCTGAAACAGTTATGGAGATAGCACCATTGGCTTGACCACAATCAGCAGGCACTACATCTCCTGAGGTAATCTGAGGTCCTCCAACAGTATTAAGCGTAACCGATTCTGTAGAAGTACATCCAGTAGAATCTGTAACTGTCACTGTGTAGGTTCCTCCACTTAAACTTGAAAATACATTGTTAGAAGTTGAACCATTTCCTATATTATAAGTGAATGGAGCTATACCTGTTGTATTGACGGTAAAAGTTCCATTTGTTTGACCGCACGTAGCATCAGCAATATTTGTAAGCGAAACTGTAACACCTCCTGTATTTCCAATAGTTACATTTTGAGAAGTAGTACATCCATTTGCATCTGTCACCACGACATTGTACGTCCCTGCATTTAGATTTGAAAATTGAGAATTAGAAGTACTTCCCGAACCATCATCGTAAGTGTAAGGTGCAGTCCCTCCCGCGGCATCAATGGTAAAACCACCATTCTGTTGTCCACAGCCAGCATTAATAATATTCGAAACCGAAAAAGTCACGGCTGAGGTTGAATTTATTGTAAAGGTTTCTGTTCCAGTACAACCATTACTATCTGAAACGGTAACCGTATAATTCCCTCCTGACAAATTTGAAATTACATTGTTAGAAGTAGTACCATTTCCTATGTCGTAAGTAAAAGGTGCAGTCCCTGCATTTGTTCCTATGGTCACACTACCATTCGCTGAACCACAATTAGCAGCTGTAGAAGACTGAATGTTGACACCTATCCTCACCTGACTGACTGTTACTACTTGATTTGTTGAACAGCCATTCACATCTGTAACCACTACATTGTATGCACCTGTTGAGATGTTACTAAATTGTGAATTGTTCGATGGGCCTGAACCATCATCATAAGTGTAAGGCGCAGTACCTCCTGTGGCATTAATCGTAAAACCTCCATTTTGTTGTCCACAGCCAGCATTGGTAATATTTGAAACTGTGAAAGTTACTGCTGAACTTGAATTTATCGTAAATGATTCTGTGCCTGTACAACCATTACTATCTGAAACAGTAACTGTATAATTTCCTCCTGACAGATTTGAAATTACATTGTTAGAAGTTGTGCCATTTCCTATGTCATAAGTAAATGGTGCTGTGCCAGCATTCGTACCAATAGTCGCACTTCCATCTGCTATTCCACAATTCGCATCGGTAGAAGATTGAATGTTGACTATTAAGTCTAATTGATTGACGGTCACGGCTTGACTCGCTGTACAACCATTCGCATCTGAAACGATAACATTATATGCACCGGGACCAATATTGCTAAATTGAGGATTAGTACTCGGACCAGAACCATCATCATAAGTGTAAGGCGCAGTACCTCCCGATGGAGTAATCGTAAAGCCACCGTTAAATTGTCCACAACTTGAAGCCACTATATTGGCCACGGTAAAAGTAGGTGACTCAGTTGAATTGATAGTTACTGATTGTACATCTGAACAGCCATTCGCATCTGTAACTGTAAGGCTATAACTACCTGCATTTAAATTTGAAAAAGAACCATTGTTGGCTGCCCCTGTTCCTATGTCAAAAGTAAAAGGAGTCGAACCTCCCGAAATATTTACAGAAAAAGAACCATCGCCTTGTCCGCAAGTTTCATCTTGTACATTGGTGAAACTTGCAGTAGGTGGCACACTTCCAGAAAGAGTAACAGTTTGAGTATCAGTACAAGCATTTCCATCTGTTACTGTAACAGTATATGTTCCTGCAGCTAAACCAGAAAATAAATTGTTAGAAACATTTCCATTTCCAATATCAAAACTATAGGGCGCAGCACCTGTTGCAGAAAACGTAATGCTGCCATTCGACGCTCCACAGGTTGCACTTTGAACCGTTGGTGCATTTAACGCTACATTCAGATTGTTGATAGATGCTGTTTGAGTGTCCGTACAATTGTTACCATCAGTAACCGTTACCGTATATGTTCCTGCTGATAAATTATTGAATGTAGCATTATTGTTAGGTCCATTGCCTATATCGTAGGTAAATGAAGAACCTCCAGAGGTTCCAACTGTAAAACTTCCATTTTGATTACCACAGCTTTCGTCAGCTACATTTTGAATACTTGCGGTAAATCCAGCTACCGCAGTAATTGACGCTTGTGCTACGGAAGAACATCCACTTACATCAGTAATCGTTACGGTATAATTTCCAACACCTAGATTTCCAAAGTTCCCAGTATTTTGAACACCTAATCCTAAGTTATAGGAGTAAGGTCCAGTACCTCCATTAGGTTGAACAATGATGACTCCATT
>CAZBTI010000229.1:0-2310 GCA_964494395.1 uncultured Acidimicrobiales bacterium
ACCATGGGCAGGTGTTTGCTCATGGTTCGATGGTCAGGGAATCGAGTTGTTGTGAATCGAAGTCGAAAACTTCCCTGCCTTCATCATCATCGATGACAAGGGCAACGACTTCTTCGCCGAGACATCCACCCCCGTCTACCTTCGGTGAGCCCATCGTCAGCTCGGCCACTAGTTATCAGACGCCGTTGAAGAACAAGACAAAACGCAGTTGGTTGGCCGCGATTAGTAACTCCGGATGCTTGCCTGCGAGACGATCCAAAGCAGCGTGCAGGCCTTGCTGTTCTTCCTTTGAGTCCGGCACTGCTCGACAGGCATCGACCGCTTGATTTACTTCATCGAGGTCAACGTCTTCATCGCTACGGTCAGCAACATGGTGAAGGCGGTCGAGCGCAGCATCGAAACCGGACTTCACTCTCTTGTGGGCCGGGAGCACGAGCACTGGGCGATCTGAGGTCTTGATCAGGCCCGACAACACCGACCCCAACATGACCCGGTCGGCAAAGTGGTGCTGTGTTGCCGGTGCCAAAATCATTGACGCCGATGCTGACTCAGCAGCGTCGAGGATCGTGTCAGGAAGCACCCCTACCCGGACCTCAGTAGTCACCTCGAGGCCGTTGGACCGAAGGGCCTCGGCCACCGTCTCCAGCTCGGCAACTTGGCTAACCGTGCTGGTTTCAATCGGTGGCACCACTGCCCCAAAGCCGTCGATTCCAACGAGGCTGCCGACCGCGACAGGCCTCACCACATGGATCAAAGAAAGCGTCCACCCACCCTCTTGTGCCATGTTCGAAACGGACTGTACGTCGACCTCATCAAATGGGAGATCGATAGCAACGGTGACATTCACGGCGCAGACCTTTCAACAGGCTTCGGAATCGATGCAGCGGAGAGCTACGTCTGTGAGTATGCCCCAAGACGTGCAACGTCGGTTAGGTTCGGTAAATGTCTTCTGTAACTTGTGAACAAGTCGTTGTCGTCGCCTCGGATTTTCTCGACGATGCCCTCGATTCCACCGAGCGAGCGAATCTCGACTCTCACCTGAGCGGGTGCGGGAACTGTCCCACCTACTTGGGCCAGTTACGCACCACGATCAAGGTCTTGTCAGACCGGCCCAGTGTAGAAGTTCCCGAAGAACTTCGTGAGGCGATCGACCAAGCACTGACGGGCAAGGATGACGCACAGGCCGCTGCAGCCGCATACGCCGAGCACGGCGATCACTTGTATTCGATCGCCGCCGCCATTGCGCCCCGCGAAGCTGAAGACATTGTCGAATCAACCTTCGTACGAGCGTTGGAAGAAGGCACGGCGGCTTTCACACGCGAACGGCTCACCGAAATCTTGGTCGACATTGCCGAAACCCCCGAGCCGAGTGAAGGTCGGGTCAGCTCCGTGTACGACCACAGCGGAAGCGTTGATGCCCGAGTAGACAGCCTCGACGCAGACGCCGACACAGCGGAGCTCTTCTACCCACAGTTCTATTCCGAAGGCATCGACGCCGGTGCCTTCCTCGAATCACCGAACGCTTGGGGCGAATCTCACATGCTCAGCCCCGAAGCCGACGTCGAGACCGATGAGCTCTACGAGCTTGTCGACGGCGCCCTACAAGACCTCTCGACGTTCGATGCCGCTGCTGTGGCCCTAGTCGACATTGAAGGAGCGAGTCGCGAAGTCGCAGCTCAGCAGTTGAATCGAAGCGCCGAGGACATTAGCGCTGCGCTACATCGCGGCCGGAACCACGTTCGTGGAGCGCTAGATGGCTACCTCACGCAGGCGTAGCAGACCACGCCTCAGCCGAGTTGCCCGACGGACCAGCAACGGTCAGCCCTGAAGCCTCGCCAGCCACGACAAAAGAGCCTTCTTCCCACACACCAGCAGCAATCGCTGGTTCTTCGCGCTTGTGGCCAGGTTTTCCCCATTGGACGTACCCGACAATTGCATCGGGGTTACTCCACTCAGGAGCGAGGTACAGAGCAACTTCTCCTGAGTCGCCAAAAAGCTCTCCCAAGTCCGATGCGTCAACGCGCACAGACTCACCCGGAGCGCTCATTGCAGCATTTAGCACGGTCGACGAGGCGCAGATCGTTATCCCCGCAGTGTTCCTCTTCCGATTCGTCACCTTCTGGCTCCCAATCCTTCCTGGTTGGATTTCGCTCGACTGGATGCGTCGTAGAGACTTGATCTAGCTTCAACTGTTTTTCTAGGAGTTTGAAATGATGCAACAGCCCGGGATTTTCGCCCTTGGGTCACGCGCCCATCACCACTTGTACTTCGCCCTCAACGATGACACGAACGTTCTTGAGGCAATCAACT
>CAZBTI010000230.1:0-2255 GCA_964494395.1 uncultured Acidimicrobiales bacterium
TCCCGCTCGTCCCTCGCTCCCCGCCTAAATCCCGCCTGTGTAATTTGTCGCAGGGTACGGCTAGTGTGAGTAACCCAAGCAAGTCGACCGGAAGTGTCGAGAACACTAGATGCCAGGGTCCTTCACCCACCTTCATGTACACACGGAATTTTCGATGCTCGATGGCGCCTCGCGCCTCGACGACCTCGTTGCTGCAGCGGCTGCCGATGGCCAGCCAGCGCTCGGCATCACCGATCACGGCAACATGTACGGTGTGCTCGACTTCTACCAGGCGTGCAACAAGGCCGGCATCAAACCAATCATCGGCACCGAGGCCTACATGGCCCACGAGCACCGCTCCGAGCGTCCCTCTCGCCGTGGCAAGGTCGACGATTCTGGTGGCAGCACAGCCGGCGGTGGAAAGCTCTATTACCACCTGATTTTGTTGGCCGAAAACAACAAGGGCTACCAAAACATGATCCAGCTCGCCTCAAAGGCGTTCATGGAGGGCTACTACTACAAGCCAAGGGTCGATTGGGAGCTGCTCGACCAGCACTCCGAAGGGCTCATCGCCACCACGGGTTGCTTGGGCGGCCAGGTGCTGCAGGCGTTGCTCGCTGGCGATTTCGATGAGGCAGTCCAGCGGGCTGGACGGCTCCAAGACATCTTTGGTCGAGACAACCTCTTCGTCGAACTGCAAGATCACGGCATCCCCGAACAGATTCGAACGAACCCGCAGCTCCTCGAAATCGCCAAGAAGATCGGTGCTCCGATCTTGGCCACCAACGACAGTCATTACACCCACCGTGTCGACCACTCGGCCCACGATGCGTTGCTCTGCGTGCAGACCGGCTCGCTGCGCAGCGACCCCGACCGGTTTCAGTTCCACGGAGATCAGCATTACCTGAAGTCCGCAGCCGAGATGCGCGACATGTGGCGAGAGGTCGAAGTCGCCTGCGACAACAGCTTGTGGATCGCTGAGCGCTGCAACGTCGAGATCGAATTTGGCGAGCCGTTGTTGCCGAGCTTCCCACTGCCTAGTGGCTTCGAGGATGACGACGCCTACCTGCTGCACCTCACGATGGAGGGGGCAAAGAAGCGTTGGGGCGAAGACGGGATCACCGACGAGATCAGGGAACGTCTGCTCTTTGAGTTGAAGGTCATTCGAGATATGGGGTTCTCGTCGTACTTCATCATTACGTGGGACATGATCAAGTACGCGCGTGACAACGACATTCGTGTTGGCCCAGGTCGTGGTTCGGCGGCGGGTTGTGCCGTTGCGTACACCTTGTGGATCACCGATCTCGACCCCATCAAGTACGACCTACTCTTCGAACGCTTTCTGAATCCGTCCCGTATGTCGATGCCCGATATCGATATGGACTTCGACACCCGCTACCGCGACCAGATGATCCGCTACTGCGCAGAGCGTTACGGTCGCGACCACGTTGCCCAGATCGTGACGTTTAGCCAGATTAAGGCTCGGGCCGCTGTTCGCGATGCGGCCCGTGTGCTCGGCTATCCGTATGCGGTCGGTGACAAGGTCGCCAAGGCCATGCCGCCGCTCATCATGGGTCGCGACACACCACTGCAGTATTGCTTTGAGAAGCATCCAAAGTACGAGGGTGGCTATGCCCAAGCGGGCGACTTGCGAGACATGGTGGCGTCAGAACCCATCGTTGCCGAGGTCGTCGAGGTGGCTAAGGGACTAGAGGGTTTGCGTCGCTCCGATGGCATCCACGCTGCGGCCGTGGTGATTACGAAAGATCCACTCACCGACTACGTTCCAATTCAGCGCAAACCGGAGTCGGGTCAAGCCCCAGAAGACGCGCCGGTGGTCACGCAGTACGAGATGAACGGTGTCGAGTCGCTCGGCCTGCTGAAGATGGACTTCCTCGGTCTGCGAAACCTCGATGTCATTACCGACACACTGAAGGCCATTTCAGAGACCCGAGGCATCGATGTCGACATCGATAATGTCGACCTCGAGGATAAAGAGACCTACGAACTGCTTCAACGCGGCGACACGATTGGCGTGTTCCAACTCGAGTCCACACCAATGCGGGCACTGATGAAGTCTCTGAGTCCGACCGAATTTGAAGATGTTGCCGCGCTCGTTGCGCTCTATCGGCCAGGCCCGATGGAAGCGAACATGCACAACGACTACGCCGATCGAAAGAATGGCCGTCAGGAGGTGACGCTCCTCCATGACGACGCGTCGGAGATCTTGGGCGACACCTATGGCCTGATGATCTATCAGGAATCGATGATGCGAG
>CAZBTI010000231.1:0-2201 GCA_964494395.1 uncultured Acidimicrobiales bacterium
GCCCGCGGATTCATGCAGCCGGCAGGTGGCGACTAACGCTTGAGTTGGGAGACGTCGCGGACGGCGCCGCGGTCGGCCGAGGTGGTCATGGCCGCATACGCCTGGAGCGCTTGGCTGACCACGCGGTCACGGTCGACCGGGGTGAATGCGTCGGCACCACGTGCTTCCTGCGCAGCGCGCCGTTCGGCGAGGACATCGTCGGGCACGTCGAGGTGGATCGAGCGATTCGGGATGTCGAAGGTGATCATGTCGCCGTCTTCGACGAGCGCTATAAGGCCACCGTCGGCAGCTTCTGGCGAGACGTGCCCGACCGACAAGCCCGACGTTCCACCCGAGAAGCGACCATCGGTAAGGAGCGCACACTCGGCACCGAGGCCGCGGCTCTTGATGTAGGTGGTCGGGTAGAGCATCTCTTGCATTCCCGGACCGCCCTTAGGGCCCTCGTAGCGGATGATGACGACCTCGCCGCTCTGAATTTCTTCGAGCACGCCTTCCATAGCGTCCTCTTGCGATTCGTAGACGCGGGCGGGGCCGGTGAACTTCCAGATCGACTCGTCGACACCTGCGGTCTTCACGATGCAGCCATCTTCGGCCAAGTTGCCGAACAGCACTGCCAGGCCACCTTCGGACGAATACGCGTTTTCGGCCGAACGGATGCAGCCGTTTTCACGGTCGTCGTCGACGGTGTCCCAACGAGTTGCCTGACTAAACGCAACTTGCGTCGGAATTCCAGCAGGGCCTGCACGCCAGAACTTCTTGACCTCCTCAGAAGGGTCGAGCGCGATGTCCCATTTGGCGAGGGCTTCGTCCCAGTCCTGAGAGTGAATAAGCGGCGTTGAAGTGTCGATCACGCCACCGCGGGCGAGCTCGCCCATGATGGCCGGAATGCCGCCAGCGCGATGCACATCTTCGACGTGGTATTGCTCCACCGATGGAGCCACCTTGCACAGGTTCGGAACACGGCGGCTGAGCTCGTCAATGTCGGCCATTGTGAAGTCGATGCCACCTTCTTCGGCCGCAGCGAGCAGGTGCAGGATCGTGTTGGTCGACCCGCCCATTGCAATATCGAGCGACATGGCGTTGGTGAAGGCCAACTTGTTTGCAACGGTTCGTGGCAGGACCGACTCGTCGCCCTGTTCGTAGTAGCGCTTCGAAATTTCGACGATGAGCTGTCCCGCCTCGAGAAACAACCGTTCGCGATCGGCATGGGTTGCAAGGGTGGTGCCGTTGCCGGGCAGCGAAAGCCCAAGTGCTTCGGTGAGACAGTTCATGGAGTTGGCGGTGAACATGCCCGAGCACGATCCACATGTTGGACATGCCGAGCGTTCAACGTTGAGCACGTCTTCGTCGCTGGCGTTTTTGTCGCCAGCGATCATCATTGCGTCGACGAGGTCGACACGAACTTCTTCGCCTGCGAGCCTGGTCTTGCCAGCTTCCATTGGTCCGCCGGAAACAAATACGACGGGGATGTTCAATCGCATCGCCGCCATGAGCATGCCCGGGGTGATCTTGTCGCAGTTCGAAATGGCCACGATCGCGTCGGCCTTATGACCGTTGACCATGTACTCGACCGAATCGGCAATGAGCTCTCGGCTCGGCAAGCTGTAGAGCATGCCGGAGTGGCCCATTGCAATGCCATCGTCGACAGCGATCGTGTTGAACTCTTTGGCAACGCCACCTGCTCGTTCGATCTCTCGTGCAACGAGTTGGCCCATGTCCTTCAGGTGGACGTGACCGGGCACGAATTGGGTGAAGCTATTCGCCACCGCAATAATTGGCTTGTTGTCGAAGTCCTCGTCGGTCATGCCGGTCGCACGCCAGAGCGCACGAGCGCCCGCCATATTGCGACCACCGGTCGATTCGTGAGAGCGATACTGTCCCGTCGGAGTTTCAGCCATGGCCTAATTCTAGGCGAGGGCGACCCCGGGCGACTCGGTGGGCTCTGGTTCGGACTCGGCGATCTCAGGTACCACTGGTTGGAGTAGCGACTCCAACGCCCGCGCATGAGAGCTGAGCGCTACGGAGCCTTCTCGAGTGATCGAGAACCAGGAGGCTCGAGTCTTGCCTTTACCGGTACGGGTCGAGGTCACGTACCCGGCGTCGGTAAGCACCTTCAGCTGTTTCGAAAGGTCGGAGTCGCTGAGTTGCAGTTGGTCGCGTAGGTACGAGAATTCGACCTTCTTGGCCGCCGACAGAATGCC
>CAZBTI010000232.1:0-2195 GCA_964494395.1 uncultured Acidimicrobiales bacterium
CGATGGCACCGCGCTGGCCGTCTTCGTCGACCGGGTCGGTCTTCGACATTGCCGCGGCCGATCGGCTGAGCATGTTGAACGAGCCGACGAGGTTGATGTCGACAACCTTGCGAAAGGCGTCGAGGTCGAACGGTTCGCCGTCTCGGGTGACGGTACGTCCGGCCCAGCCAATGCCAGCGGAGTTGACGAGCGCACGAAGTGGCCCCATCTCCGATGCAGCACCGATTGCGGTGTCGGCGTCCTCTTGGGACGTTACGTCGGTCTTTACGAACAAGCCGCCGAGCTCGGACGCGATGGCTTGACCTCTCTCTTCGTTGAGGTCGGCAATGACGACGCGGCTTCCTGCCGCGGCGAGTTGGCGGGCCGAGGCCTCGCCGATTCCTGAGGCGCCGCCGGTGACGATGGCGCTGCTTCCTTCGAGGTTCATACGTGGCATTAGGCTTCGATCCTTTCGATCAGGGTTCCGTTGGCGAGGCCGCCGCCTTCGCACATGGCTTGGTAGCCGTAGCGTCCGTCGGTGCGCTCGAGTTCGTTGACGAGGGTGGTCATGAGCTTGGCGCCCGAGCAACCGAGGGGGTGGCCGAGGGCGATGGCGCCGCCGTTGACGTTGACCTTGTCGAGGTCGACTCCGGTCTCTTTCTGCCAGGCGAGTACGACCGAAGCGAATGCTTCGTTGATCTCGAATAGGTCGACGTCGTCGAGGGAGATGTCGGCCTTGTCGAAGAGCTTTTCGGTGACGGGGATCGGGCCCTTCAACATGGTGACGGGGTCGGTGCCGGCGAGGGCGAAGTTGCGGAAGACCGCACGTGGCTTGAGGCCCAACTCGTCGGCCTTCTGGCGGCTCATGATGAGCACGGCCGCGGCGCCGTCGCTGATCTGGCTCGAGTTGCCGGCCGTAATCTTGCCGTCTTCTTGGAACGCGGGCTTGAGGCCACCGAGGATCTCGGCGGTGGTGCCTTCACGAATGCCCTCATCGCGGGTCATCATCACGGTCTCGCCGTCGATGTCGACGGGCACGGGGATGATCTCGTTTTCGAAGCGACCCTCCTCGGTTGCCTGCAGCGCACGGCGTTGGCTTTCGGCGGCGAACTCGTCGAGGTCTTGGCGGCTGATGTCGTATTCGTCGGCGATCATGTTGGCGCCGATTCCCTGTGGGGGAAGGCCCTCTTCGGCATAGCGGTCTTGCATCGACTGGGGGAAGGGGAAACCGAGGTCTTTGACGATGGTCGCTCCCATTGGGGTGCGGGTCATGACTTCTACACCTGCGGCGATGACGACGTCGTACGCCCCGGCCATCACGCCTTGGGCCGCGAAGTGCAGTGCCTGTTGGCTCGAACCGCACTGGCGATCGACCGTCGTTGCCGGGACCGACTCGGGCCATCCGGCGGCGAGCACGGCATTGCGGCCGACGTTGAGCGCTTGCTCGCCCGCCTGCATGACACACCCCATGACGACATCGTCGACGAGTGCCGGGTCGAGGTTGTTGCGTTCTTCGAGCGCCTTCAAGACATGTGCTGCAAGATCGGCGGGATGCCAATCCTTCAACATGCCATTGCGCCTTCCGGCCGGTGTTCTGACGGCATCGACGATGACGGCTTCAAACATGGTTGGTACCTACCCTTTGGTCGTGTCCGGCTCGGTTTCGAGCGCGGAAGAAATGTTGTGTTGTAGACGGACGAGAACGTTGGCGAGTGCTTGGCGATCTTCACGAGGAATCCCGGCCCGCAGTTCTTTGCGGATGCCTTCATCCATTTCGACGGCCTTCGCTGCGAGTTCGGCGCCTGCTGCGGTGGCTTGGATCAGCCAGACCCGACGATCGTCGGGGTCGGGCAGCCGTTCGATCAGCCCGCTCTTCTCCAGCCGATCGATCTGGGTGCCGGTGACGGCGCGCCCTTGGCGAAGGTGATCGGCGGCTCGAGTCTGCGAGATCGGACCGAAGTCGTTCGCATAGCAAAGCAAGCCCGCCAAGCTCAGTGTTAAGTCGATCGCCGAGAACCGCTCGTCGTACAAGCGGCGCATATCGCTCGCCGCAGCGAGGACTGTGAGATCAACTCGCAACCACGGGGGAGCGTCCAACTCGTGCAACCGCTTCGACGATTGGGTGTTGGCTTGTTTGGAAGAGTCTGTAACGGCCATGACTGTATGGGAGCATACAGTCTGCACGGCGCTGAACACTACCGGCAGGTTTTGTTGTT
>CAZBTI010000233.1:0-2188 GCA_964494395.1 uncultured Acidimicrobiales bacterium
TCATCTTCCATGGCCTCTTCGTCTTCGACGACCTCGGCTACCTCGTCGACTACGGCCTCAGCGGAATCGGTGACGGTGTCTGCTCCGCATGCTGCGGCGACCAATGCAGTCGAGGCGAGCAGTGCAGCCATTTTCTTCTGAGAGTTCAACTTCTTCATCTTGCGGGTTCCTTTCGAGCGACCGCCCGGGGGGAAGACGATTGCGTGTGAAGGGTATGGAATCGCAAACGCGGATTGTTTCTCTGTCAGGTCTGCATCCGTTCCGACTTCTTTCAGAACGCGCTTGACCACGGTCACATCTGCCGAACCCGTTGGTTTGTAGGCCCTTGGCCCAGACACAGCCCGTTTCGCTAAGGTACCGCCATGATCGAAACGCCCGAAGAACCGTTGAAATCCCAGGTTTCTCCCGAACGCGGAGCCACCGACCTCTCCGCAATGTTGAATTCGATCAGCGTCACCACTCGACCCGACCCATACGTGATTGTCTCGCTGCCCATCGACGCCGACGTGCCCGTCGTCGGCGGAGAGATCGGTGCCGTCATCGAAGAGGCAGAGGGTTTCACCGTGGTCGCCACGTTGTCTCGCGCTACCCACGAAGGCTGGGGGCACGACTTTGTCGCGTCTTGGCTAACTCTCGACGTGCACAGCGCCCTTGAAGCAGTTGGTCTGACCGCAGCGTTCTCACGTCAGCTCGGACGAGCCGGAATCCCCTGCAACGTCATAGCCGGCTTCTTCCATGACCACATCCTGGTGCCCGTCGAGAAGGGGCCTGCAGCGGTCGACGTCATCGAAGCACTCGGGACGTAATCACACTTCTTCGCATACCGATAGCAGGATATGAGCCGTTATCGGGTGAGAACCACTATCCAAGACGGGCGTCCAGAGGTGTTTATGTTCGTCGGCATTTCGTCGAGTGAGATGCGTGAGCTAGGCAGGCAGTTCGCCAGAAGCGACGCCGAGGCGAACCTCGGCACGACGAAGCGCGAACTGTGCTTCGGTGTTCGTCGAGTCAGACTCAAAGGCAGCCTTCGCTTTGGACTTTGCAGCCTCGGCACGAGGAACGTCAATGTCTTCCTTGCGCTCTGAAACGTCGGAGAGGATCGTGATCTTCTCGCCGCTCACCTGAACGAACCCCTGGTGAATGGCAAAGATCTGATCTCCGTCAGCGCTCACAACCTTGGCCGCGCTCACCTGCAGCACGCCGATGAACGCCGTGTGCCCGGGGAGGAACTGGATCTCTCCACCTCCGACCGTACGAACGCGCACCGTCTCGGCTTGACCCGAAAAGGTGATGCGCTCGGGTGAGACGAGTTCAACCTGCATTACGCCTCAGCCTCAAGCTGTGCGGCTTTGGCGATTGCTTCGTCAGCGCCACCCACCATGTAGAAGGCCTGCTCTGGAAGGTGATCCAATTCGCCGGTAAGGAGGGCCTCGAAGGAGTTGATGGTCTCTTCGAGCGAGGTGAACACGCCGGGCTGACCAGTGAAGACCTCGGCCACGAACATTGGCTGGGAGAGGAACTTCTGTACCTTGCGGGCACGGTCAACCGTGATGCGGTCTTCTTCGGTGAGTTCGTCGAGACCGAGAATTGCGATGATGTCCTGAAGCTCCTTGTAGCGCTGGAGCACCTCCTGGACCTGACGAGCAATTTCGTAGTGACGGTCGCCAACAACCTCAGGCTGGAGGATGGTCGACGTCGACGACAACGGATCCACTGCGGGGTAAATACCGAGAGCAGCAATGTCACGGGAAAGCTCGGTCGTTCCATCGAAGTGGGTGAACGACGTAAATGGCGCGGGGTCGGTGTAATCGTCGGCGGGGACGTACACAGCCTGCAGCGAGGTAATCGACTTACCTTGCGTCGAGGTGATGCGCTCTTGGAGCGTTCCCATCTCATCGGCGAGTGTTGGCTGGTAGCCCACAGCTGACGGCATACGACCGAGAAGGGTCGATACCTCAGAACCGGCCTGCACGAAGCGGAAGATGTTGTCGATGAAGAGCAACACGTCCTGGTTCTGCACGTCACGGAAGTACTCGGCCATGGTCACACCACCGAGTGCAACACGAAGGCGCACGCCTGGCGGCTCATCCATCTGGCCAAACACGAGCGCAGCCTTTGAGAGCACGGTGTCGGCGTCTTCGCCAGCGCCCATCTTGGCTTCGCCCATTTCGATGAAGAGGTCGGTTCC
>CAZBTI010000234.1:0-2132 GCA_964494395.1 uncultured Acidimicrobiales bacterium
AGGGCGCGAAAAAGCCCTCGGTGTTACCGAGGGCCCGTCCGTTGGTTCTACTTGTTGCGGGTGGTGCCCGCAGGTGAGGCTAGGCCTCGAGGAAGATGCACTCGCCTGGGCACTCTTCGGCCGACTCGATAACGCTCTCGATGAGGTTGTCGGGAACGCGAGCCAAACCTTCAGAACCAGCAGGGTTGTTGGTTCCGTCGAAGAGCTTCTCTTCGCCGTAGTTGTCGGCGGTTTCCTTTACGTAAAAGAGGCCGTCGTCTTGTCCGAAGAATACTGCTGGGGCGATCTCTTCGCAGAGTCCGTCGCCGGTGCACAAGTCCTGGTCGATCCATACCTTCATAGTGTCGTTCTCCTGAAAGAGCGAGTAGTTAGTGGCTCCATCATATCTGTCGGTATCACAAACGGGGGATTGAGTAGTAGCTGGTCTGATGTGACGAATTCGTAACCCTCAAGAGTGCGCAAATCAGCCACAAACAACCATATTCCCGATAGCGTCGTGACATCCGTAACGTCGCTGGTGCCTGCCTTGGCTGTGCCCTGCCCGACAGTTAGGCTCTACTGCCGTGTCAGAGTTTCTTAGAAGTTATCTGGTCGTCGCAATCTTCGGCGGTCTTGGCGTTCTACTCGTCGGCACCTTTCTCGGTATTGGGTCCATTTTCCGACCCAAAAAACCGAACGAGCAGAAGCAAAAAGCGTATGAGTCTGGTGTTGATCCGACCGGTGACATGTGGTCGCAGGCCAACATCCGCTACTACGTGTTCGCGTTGCTGTTCGTGCTCTTCGACGTGGAAGCGATCTTCATCTTCCCGTGGGCGACGCGTCTGGAAGCCTTTGGCCTCTTTGGACTCATCGAGATGGCAATTTTCGTCTTCATTCTCCTCCTCGGTCTCATGTACGCCTGGCGGAAGGGAATGCTCAAATGGGTCTAGTCGAAGAAGGCAAGCTCCCAAAGCCCCTCACGGGTCTCTTGAACATGAGCCGCAAGTATTCGTTGTGGGTCTACCAGTGGGGTCTCGCGTGCTGCGCTCTCGAGATGGGCGCTGCGTTTGCGTCGCCGCGCTACGACGTGATGCGCCTCGGCGTTATCCCGTTCCCAGCAAGTCCTCGCCAAGCCGACCTCGTCGTCATCTCCGGCACGGTCACCGACAAGATGGCGCCGGCGATCCGCCGCCTCTACGAGCAGATGCCCGACCCGAAGTACGTGATCTCCATGGGGTCGTGCGCGAACTGTGGTGGCCCGTACTGGGACTCCTACTCGGTCACGAAGGGTGTCGACCAGATCGTTCCTGTCGACGTTTACGTTCCAGGCTGCCCGCCGCGGCCTGAAGCGCTCCTCGAGGGCATCGTCATGCTCCAAGAGCGGATCTTGAACGAAGACATGACCGAACGCTGGACCGAAGAACCAATCGTGGTGGGCGCCTGATGTCCGACGTCGAAACGACCGACGAAGAGATCGTCGAGGTCGACGAAGCTCGTGAGGCAATGCTGTCGGAGCTAACCGAAGAACTCGGTGGCGACATTATCGAAAGCTTCGTCAAGCCCAACGACGACGTCTGGATTCGCGTTTCTGCCGATGCTTGGGTCACCACTGCTGAGGTGCTCAAGAACCAACTCGGGTTCGGCTTCTTCAACTTCTTGTCGGTCATCGACTGGCTTCCATCACCCTTCGGGCGTGACATGGACGCACAGGTGGACCTCGCAATGGCCGCTTCGCAGGGCGAAGAGCCAGAAGCGCCCGATACGACGATCGAAACCGGTTACGCCGGCGGAGATACCCGGTTCCAGGCCTTTGCTCGAGTGAACGACATCACCTCTCAGCGGGCGGTCACCATCAAAGCCGATATCCCCGAGGACACCCTCGCCATCCCGACGTGGATCCCGGTGTACCCGGGCGCCAACTGGCACGAGCGTGAGGCTATGGAGATGTACGGCATCACCGTGACTGGGCACCCGAACCCACGCAAGCTCTACCTGCCAGGGGACTTCCAAGGGAACCCAATGCGCAAGGACTTTGCGTTGCTCTCTCGCCGCATCAAGCCGTGGCCGGGCATCGTCGACGTCGAGCCAATGCCAGGCGAAGACGACGATGCCGAGGAAGGGGAGTCCTGATGCACAAGGCGAAGACCTTCCCA
>CAZBTI010000235.1:0-2096 GCA_964494395.1 uncultured Acidimicrobiales bacterium
TTGTACATCAACTCGGCTACCTCAGCGGCGGTTTGGGTGGCATGCGTTGCCGACAACCGGAGGAGTCGCTTCTGCTCATCGGTTGGCGGCGTCAACTCTTGGGCGCTCTCCCACGAGTCGGCGACCGTTTCGTTCATAAACGACCACGCCGATCTCAGCTTCGCTTCGGCTATTGCAACATCGGCTTGCACCGGCGTTCGGGAAGCGAGGGACTTCGAGCTGCCTTGTGGCTTCTTGGCACCGGCGAGATCAACGAGTTCGTCGATCGCCCGGCGTCCAATCCCAACGGCACAGGAGGCAACGCCGCATGCAAGAACGCCGAAGAAGGAAATCGTGCCGAGCGCGTGATCGCTCCGTTTTGCCCCTTCGAGTAGTTCTACCCAGCGGCCCTCAGGAACGAACACTTCAGACACCTGATAGTCGCCTGACCCAGTACCTTGCATGCCCGAAACGTCCCAGTTGTCGAGCCATTCGACGTCGTCGGGACAGAAGAACACGAACGGTGCAGCAAGGCCATCCTCCCGCGCCGTTGGCGTGCCGTTCTCGTCAACGACCAAGCACCCACCGCCAACGTATGTGCAGTGCTGTGTGCCCGACCCCCACGCCCATCGTCCCGTGACTTTCAGCCCACCATCGACCGGCACTGCTCGACCCATCGGTGGAACGAATCCCCCAGCGATTGAGTCGACGCTTCCGAAGACATCGTGCACGTGCTCAGCGCCCATGCGGTACGACATCAACGAAGTCGTGGAGCCAATCATCGAGCACCAACCGACTGCGCCATCGTGATACGCAAGTTCAGATATCACCTCAAGGCTCTCCCAAGGTGAAACCGCCGGGCCGTTCAGTTCGGCGGGTGCGTACATACGGAATGCGCCCGTTGGCTTGATCATCTCGACGATGTCGAGCGGTAGCCGCCGCTCCCGCTCAATCTCGCTCGAACGCTCTGCGATCGACGGACCAATTGCGCGCACTGCATCAAGTACTGAAATGCCCATACTCAGTTTCTAGAGTATTACTCTAGAAAAGGCAATCGATCCGACCGAATAGTGGTGATGTCGGTACGATTCGCCATGTGGCAGTGCGAACCCCAGCGACGAAACGATCGAAGCAGACTCGCTCAGATCTGGCCCTAGCTGCACACGACGAAATCGCACGCAGCGGAGAGGTAGACAGCGAAGCCATTGCCAAGACTGCAGGTGTATCGGTGGCAACCTTCTATTCGCACTTCGCCTCCCATGACGACGCAATCGCCGCTGCCCTCGATCTCTCGCTGATCGAAATTGTCGGCGTGGCAGAGAAAACGTTCCTCGCCGAATCGATTGCGGAGCACGGGCTCGATGACGTGCTGGTGAAGCTCATTGCCGAGATGCATCGAGTGTTCCGGAAGGAGAGCTTGGTGCTACGTGCCGCCCAGGCTCGACTCCTCGCCCATTCGCCTAGCCGCCACATGTTCCGCAGCCATGAAATCAGGAGCATCGAGCATCTCACTACTCAAATTCAGCTTGGCCAGGAGTCTGGACATCTCGGCGATGGCCCCGCCGACAAGCGGGCAATGTCCTTGCTGGTCCTACTCCAAGGACTGCATAACCCCGCGATCATGAAGAAGCGCATCGACCCGGTACTGGCAAACGATCTACATCGCGCAATGTTTGCCGTCGTTGGCCTCCGCTGACGCAAAGTTCCTCAGTGCGCTTCAAACCTCACTGTCCAGAACGAAGAGAAACGAAACCAGCATGCCGACCCAAAAGCTATGGTTCCTGATTCTCATTCTGCTTTCAGCAGTAGCGGTCGCATGCTCAACCGCCGAGCCCTTGGACCTCGCCGACTTCCCGCCAGATGGGGTTCTCGATTGTACGAGCGACGAGGAATGGGGAATACAGGGCACCCCGACCCCAACGCAGAGGGTTTCGCAACAGCCAGCGAAGCACTAGCCGATGGGCTCGCTCCATTCATGGAGGAGCATTCGGACTTGCGAGGCCCTCAGCCGATCAGGGACGCCACGGCTTCGTTGCTCGATGCGCAGAATCGTGAGGTGGTCATACTGAGCGCCAGCTTGGCATCGCCCGACAATTGGTTCGTCACGACGTTGAGAG
>CAZBTI010000236.1:0-2094 GCA_964494395.1 uncultured Acidimicrobiales bacterium
CATCGATATCGGATTCGTCGTTGTACACGTGCAGCGATGCCCGGGCTGTCGAGTTGACGCCCATGACTTGCATCAGCGGCTTCGCACAATGGTGACCAGCGCGCACAGCGACATTCGCTTGGTCGAGGACCTGGCTGAGGTCGTGCGGGTGCACGTCTTTGTAGGCCATCGAGAGCAAGCCGCCACGACTCGCTGGTTCGGATGGGCCGTGGATCGTGATGTCGTCCCCGAATCGTTCGTTGAGCGAGCGCATCGCATATGCGGTGAGCGAAACCTCGTGCTCACGAACGTTCTCCATACCGATGTTCTCTAAGTATTTGACGGCTGCTCCAAGGCCGATGATCTCGGCGACCATCGGCGTGCCTGCTTCGAACTTGTGGGGGAGAACGTTGGTGGTAAAGCCCTCTTTGGTGACCTGCATGATCATGTCGCCGCCGCCGAGGAAGGGTGGCATGGCTTCGAGTAGTTCGGTCTTGCCCCATAAGACACCGATGCCGGTCGGGCCGAGCATCTTGTGTCCGGTGAAGATCATCGCGTCGACGCCGAGGTCTACGACGTTGGTCGGCACGTGCGGCACGTACTGGCTGCCGTCGGCCATCATCACCGCGCCGACTGCGTGTGCGGCATCGGCGATGCGGCGGATGGGGTTCATCGTGCCGAGCACGTTGGACATTGCGGTAACCGAGACAAGCTTGGCTCCATCGATGATCGTATCGAGGTTCGACAGATCGAGTTCGCCGTTCTCGGTGAGCGGTATCCAGCGGAGTTCGATGCCGCGGCTTTGCACGAGCATGTGCCACGGAACGACGTTCGCGTGGTGCTCCATCTCGGTGATGACCACGACGTCGCCCTCGTTGAGGTTTGCATGCCCCCAGCTGTAGGCGAACAGATTCATGGCTTCGGTCGCGTTCTTCGTGAAGATGATCTCGTGAGTGTGGGGAGCGCCGATGAACCGAGCGACCGAGGCCCGGGCGTCGTCGGCGAGGTCGTTTGCTTCGGCGGCGAGTTGATATGCGCCTCGGTTCACGCTGGCCGAGTGGTTTCGGTAGTAGTCGTCCATTGCTTCAAGAACGGCGCGAGGCTTTTGCGACGTTGCACCGGAATCGAGGTAGACGATTGGTTTCCCGTTGATCAATCGATCGAAGATTGGGAAGTCCTTCTTAATGGTCGAGAAATCGACTGCCATCAGTCAGCGCCTACGAATGAGTCGAAGCCTTCGGCCTCGATGGTTTCGACCAGTTCCATTCCGCCGCTCTGGACGATCTTGCCGTCGGACATGATGTGTACCTGATCAGGAGCGAGGTAGTCGAGGAGTCGTTGGTAGTGCGTGATCGTGAGAACGCCGAGGTCGCTCTTCTTGGCCCGGACTGCTTGTACGCCTTCGGCGACGATCTTCAGCGCGTCGATGTCGAGGCCCGAGTCGGTTTCGTCGAGGATGGCGAGTTCGGGTTGAAGCATTGCCAACTGCAGGATTTCGTTGCGCTTCTTTTCGCCGCCGGAGAATCCTTCGTTCAAAAAGCGGTCCATGAACGCGGTGTCCATGCCGAGTGTTTCCATCCACTCTGAAAGCGACATGTAGATCTCGATCGTGGACACGTCTTCGCCGGTTCGTGCTTTCACCGCCTGCTGGAGGAAGTTGCGGACCGAAACGCCAGGGATTGCCTGCGGGTATTGGAACGCGAGGAACATGCCGGCGCGTGCTCGGACGTCGGCATCCCAGTCGGCAATGTCGTCGCCATTGAGGAGCACGGTGCCGCTGGTGATCTCGTACTCGGGGCTTCCAGCGAGGGCGGAAGCGAGCGTTGATTTGCCGCAGCCATTTGGCCCCATCAGGGCATGAATCTCGCCGGCGTTGATGGTGAGATTCACGCCTTTGACGATCTCGATACCATCAGCGGTAGAGATGTGGACATCGGAAAGCTCAAACAGCGGTGCACCCATAACCGCATTGTATTTGGGGTACCTGAAAACCCTCAGATCGAGTGGGTATCGAACTTGGGGAGGGAGCGTTTTCGCCGCAGGCGAAAAGGCGTTAAGTGAGCGAAGCGAACGACTGTTACCAGCCCCTGGCGACCCATTCGTCGAAGTGGGGCT
>CAZBTI010000237.1:0-2094 GCA_964494395.1 uncultured Acidimicrobiales bacterium
GTCATCGACCTCTTCGGCCGTGCGAACCGTGTTTGGCAATAGGGCGTGCAGTCGTCGCACCGAGGGTTGCTTGTTCATGGTCTGACCTCCTGGAAGAGTCGTATGTATTCGGTTAGTTGTCCTTCGATTTCGAATGAGTCGAAGCTGTGCGGATCGATCTGGGTTTGGCTGGATGGGCCGGTTGTCGGAATCTCGGAACGCTCGGATAGTTCAAGGTCGAGTTCTCGGGCGACTCGGAGCACGGTCGCCTTCGGGCTTACCCGGAAGGCCCCGGCGTCGACGAGAACGACCCGATCTTGTGCAAGCTTCCGTACGCCGATCGCCATCTGTTCCATCTGATGAACGCTGTCAGCCACGATGACGTCCTCTTCAGGCTCTCGAAGGGGTCGTCCGTGAATCGCCCTGATCAGTTCGAGTCGCGAGGTGATCGCTTCGTGCGGATCGCGCAACATCACCACGAAGCGAGAGTCGAGAAAGTGGTCGCTCAGAGCTACGACCGTCGGACCAAAGGCGGGGTTCTTCGCAATGATCGTCGTACTTTCGGAAAGCCCCAAGCTTTGGCGCCAATACGATGAGATGCGCGCGTAGAGGTCGAAGAGTTCGTCGAGGGTTGTGCTCGGCCACTCGTCGCGTCGCCGTACCCAGCCGAACGTGTCGTCACCCAAGGTCTCTTCGCACGCTGACGGGAGGTATCCCGATACGCCGAGGGCGGCGAAGAGCCATTCTTCTTCCTCAGGTGCTGAGAACTCAAGCGAATGCTTCGCGTCGATGTTCGCTACACGGGTGCTCGGCTTCCGCGAACGCAGTCCTTTTGTCAACCGATCGAACAGCGGCGACACCCGTCGGAGCACCTTCCAGGTCACCGGGCGGGGGACGAGCATGTCGCCGATGGTGAACGCGGCTGCCGTCGACGATGCGGACAGGGCGCGATGCATCGCGGTCGTTCCAGATCGTTGGTGGCCCACGATGAAGATGTGCCCACCAGCGGGGTTGTCTGCATCGGGGAGTTGGCTCGCCCAGCGAAGGTTGCGGTCTGTGAGCAACTTGACCGGGGTCAGGCGGATTCGGGAAACTCCGGTGTCGCCCATCTCGGCGAGCAAGCGCTCTCGTTGCTCGTGAACGCTCGGTTCGTCAATTGCCTGGTCGGCGATGCGACCAAGTTCGCTGCGGTCGACCTTGCCTTGCCTCCCACGAACCGGAAACTCCGCGAGACTGATCGCACGAACCGGAGCTAAGTCCTCCGGAAACAGTGACGACGCGGCGAGCAGGGCGTCTGCAGGATCGACGGCGTCGCCGTCATGCCCGTGCCTGTAGAACAACACGAAGCGTTCGTCGCCAAGGCGGTCGACGGTGACTCCGACCAACGCAACGTCGGAGAAGATAGCCCGCCCGTCTATCTCCAGCGACCGCAGTCGCGCTTCGAACTGCCCCGGATACAAGTTGACGCCGTCGGCGACGATCATCTCCTTCGAACGTCCCGTCAGAGTGAGCTGGCCATCCACGAGATGAGCTTGATCACCGGTGAGAAACGGTTCGGTTTGGCAGCCATCGTCCGCGTGGAGGTATCCGGAGAATCGGGCGGGCGTGGATACCGACAGTTCTCCGTCAGCGGAAATGCTGGCGTCAACATTTGGAAACAGTTCGCCGACAAAGTCGCCCGACCCCTGATCGCGAGCGAGCTTCTCGCGGCCATCACAATGTGAAACCGGGCCGACCTCGGTCATGCCGTAGATGCACCTGATCGACGTTGTTTCCGGAAGCTCGCCGCACAGACGAGACAGAATCGTTGGCGTTACCGTTGCACCTCCGAGCAAGACCGCTCGCGGGGAGGTGTGGCTGCTTGAAAGGAGGTCGGTGTCGAGAATGCGCGTCCAACGGGTCGGTGAACCAAAGTACGCATCGACTCCTTGACAGAACAGCAGGTCGGCAACAACTTGTGAGTGGCGCTCTGAGCGGACGGGCGCAACGTAGACCGTCTTGTTGTGGGCTAGTCCGTACATCACCTGTTGGGGCTGGTCTGCCACGAAGCTACGAATCTCATCCCACTCAGGGATCGCTGCGAGAGCGTCGACGTAGGCCCGCACGGCTCGGTGG
>CAZBTI010000238.1:0-2009 GCA_964494395.1 uncultured Acidimicrobiales bacterium
ACCTCAACACCAGGAACAGGTGACTCAATTGCATCCTGAAGACCATCGTCATTGGCATCGATCCACACCTTGTTACCAATGCGAGCCACCAGTTCGAACACGGCAATGTCGTGATCGTCCTCGTCACCCGGAGTTGGGTTAGCGGGGTCGCCGGGTTCGGTCTGGTCGACCACCGGGTCGGAATTATCAGTGTCGGGGGTTGAGTCGACGTCGACGGCCGTTGAGCCATTCGAGTCATCGGCATCGTTATCGAACGCTGCAATCTCGGCCGTGTTGGTGAATGGCGACAGTGTCGCATCAGCGATGTCGAACGTGACCGGAATGGTCACCGAATCGCCACCAGCGAGTGGGCCAGCAATGGTGAACGTGGTCGCTCCGTCGAACGTGGTTCCCTCGGGAAGATCAGCGGTCGTGAGCACAGCGTTCATCGAAAGACCGGCAGGCGGATACTCCACCACGTCGATCAGGTGAGCGTCGAGCGCACCCTGGTTAGTCACTGTTACATCGAAGGTCACGGTCTCCGCAGCCGCATCGTGGGCTGCGAGGGTCTTGACCAACTCGAGGTCGAACAGATCGATCGAAACGAGGTCGTGATCGTCCTCGTCGCCACCAGCGGTTGCGTCTTCGCCCATCTCGTTATCGATGAGGGCCTCCCCTACGATTTCGCCGGCGCCGTTGCCGTCGATTGCGTCAGGAGTGGAATCGGTATCGACGAGGGTGCCATCAGCAGCGTCACCGTTGCTGGCGTCCTCATCGTTGTCGAAGTTCGAGATCTCCGAGAAGTTTGTCAGCGGAGCCTCGGTAATGAACCCGTCTGCAGGTTGCAGCGTGATGGGCACAACCACTGTCTCGCCAACGCCGATCAACCCACCATCGTCGGGGGTGATGACGGCTCGCGGGTTCAGCGGATCGCTGTCGTCCCACTCAAAGGAGAAGGCCTCAGCAGCCGTTGACGATTCGTGAACTGCACCGTCGGGGTTGAGGGCCGCATCGAATGGCTGCCACATTGAATCGTCGATGTAGTCGGTGACCTCAAGGGTTGCGACTGACGATCCCTGGTTCGTGACCGTGATCAGCATCGTGGCCGAACCATCTGTGGTCAACGGCAACGTCATCGAATCAAAGGTCTCGATCAACGCCTGATCGAAAGGAAGAACGAACCCAGCGTCGTAGCTGTAGTTGGTTTCCATTGCTTCGAGCGGAGCGGTGGTCATTGACAACGTGTCGGGGTCGATATCAGAGTCGGTCTCATCATCGCCCGCAACAGCATCTTGGGTTGTGGCCGTAAGATCGTCGGCTGAAACGCCATCGGGAAGGTTGGTTACGGTCGTTGGGTCGATCGTGACCGTGTAGCTCTCGCCAGCAACGATGCCATCATCGTCGGCAGTCACTTCCCAAAACCCATCGGCATCGGTGGTCACCACGATTGGTTCGCTGAGCGAACCACCGCTGATGGTGACAGTTGCGCCAACGAGGGCAAGCTCATCTTCGCCCTGCGCGCCGTCCTGGTTAAGGTCGAGCCATACGTGGTCGCCCAAGGCGGTTGGTGGCACGGGGAAGGTGCTCGTTGGAACCTCGGTCGAGGTAACCACGAGGCCGTTTCCGCCAAATCCTGGACCGCAGCCAAGCCCAATGTTCTTTGGGTTGTCGGGCTGAAGGAAGTACGGGAAGGCCGCGACGAGGTCGTCCATGGTGAAGCCACCAGCAGAGGCATCGACGAGGGCTTCGGCGATTGGCTTGAAGGTCGCCCGCGAATCGAGGTTCGCAATTCCAGTCAGCGCAGCCCACTCGCTGAACGAGTACGTGCTCGAACCAATCGAGACAGTGGCTGGATAGCTGGCGAGGTCAGGCGTTCCGCCATTGACCGCCCACAAAACGTCCGTGAGGCCAGTCGCTGCGAGCGCGCTATCGCCGTTGGTCGAACCAGCATTCGGGCCCGAGTTCGACGAATCGGTGCCAACACCAGCGAACCAGATGCCGCCGCCGCCACCGGAAGCTCCTGCCGAGCC
>CAZBTI010000239.1:0-1998 GCA_964494395.1 uncultured Acidimicrobiales bacterium
TTGGGTGTCCGCTTTGGGATGACTGGCCGGCTGCTCATCGATGGAAACAGTTGCATCGAGCATCTGGAGTACTCATCGAAGCGTAACGATCCGGCATGGGACCGATTTGCGCTCTCCTTAGGCGGGCACCGAATGGTCTTGCGCGATCAACGCTGCTTGGGCTCTGTCGAACTCGATCCCGAACTCGCAGGGCTCGCTCCAGACGCGGCAACGTTGACCACCGAGCAGCTATCTGCTGCGTTTGCTGGCCGTTCGAAGGCGATCAAAAGCGCTCTGCTCGATCAAACCATCGTTGCTGGCCTCGGGAACCTTCTCGCCGATGAGGTGCTCTGGGCTGTTGGGCTCTCGCCTCTACGGCCCGTCGACACCCTCGCGAGCGCTCGACTGGAACACCTCGCAAGCCAGATTCGCAAGACGGTTCAGGAGCTCGGTGCGCGTGGCGGCTCACATACTGGAGCGTCCTTTCCTCTCCGCCACGAGGGGGCGTCGTGTGCAAGGTGTTCGGGATCGATGCGACGAGACCGAGTCGGTGGCCGAACTGCGTGGTGGTGCTCAACCCATCAGGTCTGAGCCGGTACGGTGAGAGCGTGTCAATTGCCCGTCTACCCGACTCGTCCTCGTGGGGCCAGCGCCCTCTGGTGTTGGTACCGCTCCTCGCACAGGTCATCGAAGGTGACAGCGAGGTTGTTAACGTGCGCGACACCGACGGTCGGCTCGGGTTTCTGATCTTGGTGCTCATCGCCCTCGGCATTGTGGCGATCGTGGGTACCGTGGTCTTCTGGTGGCTGACACGGCCGACTCAACAACAGGGGTGAAATGGACGATTTTGATCCAAACGAAATGGTGACTCGCTTCACCGAACGCGCGGCTGCGGTGAAGAAGCGAAATCTACCTCCAGTGGGTGGTGATGAGCGTGCGTTGTTCATTGCCCAAGCGCAGACGGACTTTCGAGATTTCGCCATGATTGGCGACGCGGAGGTAGCGCTCGACGATGGCATCTTGACACTTCGGATTGATCTCCGGTCAGAGAGTGGCGACTGACCCAGAGGCTGATACAGTCGTGACCTGTTCGCGGACGTAGCTCAGTTGGTAGAGCATCACCTTGCCAAGGTGAGGGTCGCCAGTTCGAATCTGGTCGTCCGCTCGCAAAGCAACCACCCGAGCACGTAATTACGTGCTCGGGTGGTGTTGTTTTCGCCTCACGCAGCTGTCGTTGATATCGCGCGGTATCTGGTTCTGAGTGCCGAAATTCGCGCGCTTTGCAGTTTTATGTGTCGAACTGATGACGGAGACATTTCGATCAGTGGGGGGCGCGGAGACATTTCTGAATCGGCGTTCTACGGTCCGGGTACGGAGTTAGGGGCGGTTCTCGCATCCTTCTCTACACCAACGACGTGTGTGCCTGTAGTGCGGAGGGGCCTACGGGCACACACGTTGTTCATCTCGCTAGCACGAGAGTTTCTCGCTGCGAGATATGCGTCATTCCAAGCGGGGTGGTGTGCTTCTACGCTGCGAGGCGCTAACGTAATCGGTCATGCGTCGGTGCCCGAGCGGCCCAAGGGAACGGCCTGCAAAGCCGTACAGTCGCGGGTTCAAATCCCGCCCGACGCTCTACTCGCTTCACCCTGATCAATGTGACAAGGGTTTCGTCGAACGGCTACGGTACGACGCTTAGGGACAAGGAGCCTCAACTCTTGTGAGTGATGTGTTTCAAGGGCCGGGTTGGTGGCTCGCATCTGACGGAAAGTGGTACGACCCCAGCACTCACCCTGACGCGTCGTACCGGGAGTCGTTTGCTGGTGTCCCAGTAAGTACTGCTGTGGTCGAGGCAGTGCAGGACACCGAGAAAGTCGAGGTCGTCGAGGACTTGCTCGTTCGCGATCTTGAGACGATCGATAATTCCTTGATCGAAACCGTACCGGCGGGAACGGGTGCATTTGTTGAGGATCCGGTTGCGGTAATCGATCTTCGCGACTCGAGGGGCATTGGTGATGCCGA
>CAZBTI010000240.1:0-1978 GCA_964494395.1 uncultured Acidimicrobiales bacterium
TGTTCGGTGGCGGCGGCCACATGAATGTGTGGCGGGAGTCCTCACGTTCCACCGCAAAAAGGTAGACACCCTCGGGAGGCTTGGCCGAAGCTTCGCTACCACGAGGGTGTCTGAGACAGTTTGAGGGTCCACCCCTATCGATCGATTCGGGAGTACCGTCCCAATCAATAAGTGCTTTCACTGCCCGTCGTCCCGGCAAACCGGTTCGGCGGGCAGTGCCGTTTATCCCGTGCTTCTCGGTTTGACCCGATCAGCCTGGTCACGCTTCCACTTCCCCTCGAGATCTCCGCCCCGGAAGGCAGGTCCATCGACGGTTGTTGGGAGCGACACCAACCCCTCAGCGCACTCCGGAGAGCGGGCCAGTGGGTGAGATGAACTCTCTAACCTGAACCGATGGGACCTCATCGCTGCTTTCGCTTCGAGTCGTTCCGTTCGGCGTGGCAACACCTTGCACCGTTCGTTTGGATTTCGTCAACGAGAAACGCGAAATCCTCAGGGTTATCCAAAGGATTATTTGCTTATCCCCACAAGTGTGACATTTGTCAACAGGTTTCCCACAGAGTTCAGTGAAATCAACAGGGTCTTGGCGCGATTTCGAGGTCGCGAAGATTCTTGGAAATTCCCGCGACAAAACGCACCCGTCGGCCGTCCTTGTATCCGTAAGCGCTGCAGGTATCCCGCCACCTGCAGCGCTTACGAATTTTTCCGGCTAGTTCGCAGAGGTCGATCGACGGTGCAGCCGGAGCTAGCCGGTGGTTGCACGGCAAATTGAACGATCGTACAGTTCAGCCATGCGAGCGCTACCGACGCCTGACTTCTACGACTATCCGTGGACACCGGTCGCTGCTGTCGCGTTGAACGGACGCTTTGCCGAGCTTTCGTGGGGAGATGGCGCAACGCTTTCGGTATTCGACCTGTGGTTGCGAGAGAACGCGGTCGACCACGGCGGTGTCGACCTCGCGACCCGAGAGGGGCTGTTGGATCCGGCCGATCTCTCTGACGACATTGCGATCAAGGCGGCGGCCATCACCGACGATGGTGCCCTCGAGGTGACCTTCGTTCCCGATGGAGTCACGGCGAATTATCACCCCGGTTGGCTGCGACACATCGCCGACGGAAATCACCGGGCGTCGAGTTGGCTTCCGGTCTCGACAGCCTGGACACCCGAGACCTTTGGTGAACCTCCAACCCACGACGGCAGCTTGGTGTTGACCGACGATTCGGTATTCGGTCTGTGGCTCGACGATCTCGTTCGCTACGGCATCTCCCGGTTACGAGGCTGCCCGCTCGACCACGATTTCAACCTCGAACTTGCCGAACGTATCGGCGCGATCCGGGACACGAACTTCGGCCCGATTTGGGACGTTAAGGCCGACATCACCCTGGCCGGTAGTGACGACACGAACTCGACGGCCAACACCAATTTGCGCCTCGGCCCACACACCGACTTGCCCACCCGCGAAACTCCCCCGGGCTTTCAGTTCCTGCACTGCGTGGTGAACGAGGCTGGCGGCGGCAACTCGACGATGGCCGACGGTGCTGCGGTGGTCGAAGCAATCAAAGCCGAACACCCCGACGACTACGAAGCGCTCACCACGCTCCACTGGATCTTCTTCAACCGCGGGCCGAACATCGACCATCGGTGGTCGGGGCCGTTTATCGACCTTGGCGTCGATGGCGCACCGCTCACATTGCGGGCGTTCTACCCAGTTCGGGCATTCCCCGATATGGCCTCCGAGGATCAGCCCCGGGCGTATGCGGCGATGCGCCGCTTCAGTCAGATGGCCGCGAGCGACCGCTTTCAGATCGACTACCCGTTCGAGCCCGGAGATCTCGTCGGCTTCGACAACCGACGTATTCTGCACGGGCGTGACTCGTTCGAGTCCGGGGGACGCCGCCACCTGCGCGGCATGTACATCGACCAAGACGAAGTGCGCTCAACCGCACGAGTAATCAGCCGCCGCCTAGCGGCCCGATC
>CAZBTI010000241.1:0-1954 GCA_964494395.1 uncultured Acidimicrobiales bacterium
GGTGCGGTGGTGGTTGGTGCGGTCGTGTTGGTCGTCGGTGGAACTGTGGTGGTGGTCGTCGGTGGAACTGTCGTGGTGGTCGTCGGTGGGACTGTGGTGGTCGGAGCGGCTGGAACGAGAAAGTTAGGGCCGAGTTCGCTGGTGATGCCCCGATTGTTGTCGGTGATGGTTGCTGAGAGGAAGCGTCCCGGGGTTGCGTTAACGCCGGTGAATGTCCGTGTGGTTGCACTGCCGCTCGAGGTAACCGCGAATGATCTAATCAGTCGTTCGGCTTCTCCGAACCCAGAGGGATCGGGGGATACGTTTTCGAAGAGTTCGATGGTGTAGCTGCCACTCGGTACATCAAGGGCGAACGTTACGGCTGCCTGGCCGCCACTGGTGTTGATCGAGCTGACTACTGGATAGTTGAGGAAGTTGTTCTGGCCACCGTCGCGATCGCCTGGGTCATTGGGGGTGACACCATCTCCGTTCAGATCGATTGCGAGGGCAACGTTTCCAGAGATCAAGTTCCGCGAAACCTGGACCGCGTTCGAGCGAACTGCGACGCCCCTGCCAGAATTGTTGGCAATGACGTTGTCGGTAACGGTCGAGCGCTGCGCCGCGTTGTTGATTGAAACTCCCGAGTATCCCCCCGGGAATCCGTTTCCGAAGGACCGGCTTCGCGCCGGGTTTGTGCCGATGAAGTTACCAATGACATCTGCTGAAGATCCTTCGGCCCGGACGCCGTTTCTGCCATTCGAGCCAATGACATTCGGGTTTGCAACGCTGCCGATCGTGGCGGTTGCGCCCGATTGGAGGTAGACACCATGATCCGCATTTGACGCTTGCTGCTGACGGTTCGGGGTTAAGCCGATGGTGTTGTTGAGGATCTCAATTCGTTTTGGCCCGGTGACCAAAATGCCATTTCTGCCATTGTTGCCAATGACGTTTCCGGTGGTGGCGCCGATGGTTGCATCTTCGGCACCACCGCTCAGGTGGATGCCGTTGAGATCGTTGCCAACATTGGCACCGCTTGGGGTAACACCGATGAAGTTCCCGTCGATCGCAGCGGCCACGGAGCCGCCGGCGATGTCGATCCCGGACTCTTCGTTGAATCCAATGACATTGTTTCGAAGGATGGCTCCGCCGGAACCCGAGAGCACGCTGACCCCATCTAGGCCGTTGCCGCCGTTGCCACCAGTAGCTGTTACACCGATGTAGTTGTTCGCCACGGTGGTGTTATCGCCATTGGATAGATCGATACCAGGACCTCGGAAATTAATGATTGACAGATATTCAACCGATGCATCGTTCGTGTTGGCGAACCTGATGCCGTGGAAGGCACTACCCGCGTTGTGGACCTCGATTATCGGGGTCCCGTTGAATCCAGGCTGGGTGTCGCCTTCGATTTCAGTGTCACCGACGACCGAAGGGAGTGAGCTCTGGACCGAGATCCGCCACCTGCTGCCGTTGTAGCCCGGATCAGATGTTGGGATGTCGAAGAAGATGTGGTTAGCTCCGCCTCGGTTTGTCGTCTCGATCGCTGCGCGCAGTGTGCACTCCGCCTGACCGGTCGAGTTGGTTCTGCCCGTATCGCACGGGCCATCGCCGTCGTTTCTATCGTCGCCGTCACCGGTCGAGTTCACGAAGACGGGAATGCCGGGTTCAGGGGCGGCAGAAAGCGGCGCTGGAATGAGCGCGCTGAGCAGCGCAACGATGATCAAGGTTGCTGCCCTGAGCGGTCGTTTCGTGGGGCGCGGCGAGGAAGACAAGATCACGTCGCTCGAGAGATGAAGAAATCGTCGCACGTCTTAAGGTTCGACCTTTAGAGGCGCTGGGTTAAGTAGAACTTTGATCCTTGAGCTCACCCAAATTGGTTGGATGCGTCACCCAAGACTCGTCTGTAGTTCTTAGTAACCAGTGTCGGTGAGGTTTCGGCTGGGTATCCAGACTTGTGCTCCGTTGGGGGTCTCAA
>CAZBTI010000242.1:0-1953 GCA_964494395.1 uncultured Acidimicrobiales bacterium
ACCGCACTGCGCTCGTGAATCAGGCAATGCGTGCGTTCAACGAGCACTTGCCCGATTCGGCGCCTGTGAACCTGGTGACCGAGAGAGACGAGAGTGGGCGCGTCTACGGGTCGACGTATCAAACGATGATTGGCATGTTGTCATCGACAGTCGACAAGAAGACCGGCGAGATCATCCCGCCTCGCTTCGGGGTTGGACACTTCGACCTCGTTGTCATCGACGAGGCACACCGCTCGGTCTACAAGAAGTACAAGGGCATCTTCGACTACTTCGACTCGCTACTCGTCGGGCTAACAGCCACGCCAAAGGATGAGGTATCGATGAACACCTACGACCTGTTCGATCTCGAATCGGGCGTGCCAACCGATGTCTACTCGCTCGAAGATGCGATTGCCGATGGGTTCCTTGTTCCGCCAAAGCCGCTTTCGGTTCCCCTCAAGTTTGTTCGTGAGGGCATCCGCTACGAAGAACTCTCTGCCGAAGAGAAACAAGAGTGGGACGAGACCGAATGGGATGACGAAGAGGAAGATCCCCCAGACGCTGTAGGCGCCGGAGCGATCAACAAGTGGCTGTTCAACGAGGACACCGTCGACAAAGTGTTGACGCAGCTGATGACCGAGGGCATTCATGTCGAAGGCGGCGACCGCTTGGGCAAGACCATCATCTTTGCCAAGAGTCAGAAGCACGCCGAGTACATCTACGAACGATTCGTTGCCAACTACCCGGCACTCGACAACGGCAACTTTGCCCGGGTGATCACGCACAACACGAAGTACGCACAGTCGTTGATCGATGACTTCAGCGCTGCCGACAAAGCACCTCACATCGCGATCTCGGTCGACATGCTCGACACGGGCATCGACGTTCCCGAATGCGTCAACCTTGTGTTCTTCAAGATGGTGCGAAGCCAAACCAAGTTCTGGCAAATGGTCGGGCGTGGGACACGGCTGTCGCCTGACCTATTTGGTCCGGGCGACGACAAGACGCACTTCCGCATCTTTGACTACTTGATGAACCTTGAATACTTCACCGGTGATGCGCCATCGGGTGAGGCCGTCGACCCACCGTCGATCAGCGAACAGATCTTCCTGAAACGATTCGAGATCTTGGGATCACTCGACCGCATTGGCGACTACGACTCTGAACGAGGCGACCTAGCTGAAGTTCTCCGGTCGGAAGTTGATTCGATGAACGAACGCAACTTCCTTGTGCGCCCGCATCTTCAGGCTGTTGAGAAGTTCCGCAACGCCGACTCGTGGACCAAGGAAGCACTTGCCGACCCCCTCGGATTGAGTGATGTCGCAGGACTACCTAGGGAAGCCGAGCCCGAGAAAGAAGAAGCCAAGCGTTTCGACATCATCGTGCTGGGAGCGCAACTGGGCCTGCTCGAGGGTATCCCGTTTATCAAGCAGCAAGAGTCGATCCGTAAGATCGCACGCAAGCTCGAAGAGAAGCCCGACATCCCAGCTGTGGCTGCACAGATGGAACTGATCCAAGACGTGATCAGCGACGAGTGGTGGGAAGGCGTGACCTACCCACTGCTCGAAAGCGCTCGCAAGAAGCTGCGAGACATCGTGCATCTCATCGACAAGAAGGACAGAAAGATCGTCTACACGACCTTCATCGACGACATGGGTGAATCAACCGAGGTAGATCTTGTCGGTAGTGCCGACTCCTTCGAACAGTTCCGCAAGAAGGCCGAGCACTTCCTCAAAGAGAACCTGGGCGAAGCAGCCGTATCCAAGGTCCGTTCGGGCGAACCGATCACCGAAGCCGATGTGGCCGAACTACAGCGCATTCTCGTCGCCGCTGGTGTTGGCGACGACGCATCGTTCGAAGCAGCGAGCGAACGAGCCGGAAGTTTCGGAATGTTCATCCGCAAGATCGTCGGACTCGACAGGGGAGCGGCGAAAGAAGCCTTCACCGACTTCCTTGATGACAAGCGTTACTCGA
>CAZBTI010000243.1:0-1919 GCA_964494395.1 uncultured Acidimicrobiales bacterium
TACATCAAGAAGGCGAGCATTAGCTCGACGATGGGCCCAAGCGTCAAGCTCGACGTGTCGCCCTTCTAGAACACGTTTGCAGGTGGGAGTTGCCCGCGTTTGCGGGTAGTCTCTCCTCTGTTACAAATCGCATACTTGCCAAAGACCTCACGCACACCAAGAAGCCGTGAGTAGGTGAATCTGAAAGAACTCCTCATATGAGGTGTCCCGGACGTTCGCCGTGTCTTCGGTGAGCGTCCGTTCCGCTTTTCGGCTCGGGCAAACGTACGTCGTAAAGACACCGATCACAGGAGTGACACCATGGGAGAACCACGAGCCGACAAGGTTGCGGTGGTTGCTGAGGTCAAGGAAAAGCTGGAAGCCTCTGACGGCGTCCTGCTGACCGAGTACCGCGGTCTCGACGTCCCCGGCATGGCCGAGTTGCGTTCATCGCTTCGTCCAGCCGGCGGCGAGTACAAGATCTACAAGAACACCCTCGTCAAGCTGGCAGCGAACGAGCTGGGCATTGAGCTCGACGACTTGCTCGCTGGTCCAGTTGCTTTGGCATTCGTTGGCGAAAAGGCCGATGGTTCAAAGGGTGACGCAGCAGCTGTTGCAAAGGCGCTCAAGGAATTCGGCAAGACCAACGAGAATCTCGTGCTCAAGGGCGGTGTTCTCGACGGCAAGCCAATCAGCCCCGAAGAGATCAAAGCGCTCGCCGACCTTCCATCTCGTGAAGTTCTCTTCGCCGAGTTCGCTGGAGCTATGGAGCACATGCTTCAAGACTTCGCTGGCCTCCTCGACAACAAGCTTCAAGAGTTTGTCGGATCCATGGAAGCCCTCGTCGAAAAGGGCGGCCCCGGCGGCGCTGGCTCCGGAGAGTCGAGTGACGCTTCACAAGGTGGCGCCCCAGAAGAGCAAAGTGCTGACGACGCATCTGACGATGCAGCGTCAGAGACCCCGGCTGACGAAGCCGAATAATTCAATCCAACCAACAATCTCAACACAAGACCGAAGAAAACAGGAGAGCTGAAATGGCTACCAAGGAAGAAATTCTCGAAAGCATCGAGAGCATGACCGTTCTTGAGTTCAAGGAACTCCTGGACGAATTCAAAGAACGCTTCGACGTCACCGCTGCTGCGCCAGTGATGATGGGCGGCGCTATGCCTGCTGGCGGCGACGCCGGCGGTGCAGCTGCAGACGATCAGAGTGAGTTCGACGTCATCTTGAGCGCCGCAGGCGACAAGAAGATCGGCGTGATCAAGGTCGTTCGCGAACTTACTGGTCTCGGACTGAAGGACGCAAAGGACATGGTCGATGGTGCTCCAGCCACGATCCTCGAAAAGGCATCCAAGGAAGACGCAGAGAAGGCAAAGGCAGCAATTGAAGAAGCTGGCGGCGCCTCCGAACTCAAGTAATTTCTGACCGAATCGATTTGCTGATTCGGCCCAAAAACACAAGGCGATCCGGTATTCCCCAGAGATGCGGGATACCGGATCGTCGAATTTTTCCCTTGACCAAACCAATCGCAATTCGTTACCGTTTGGCCAGCGCCGCAAATTTGTGGGGCTGTCCTCGCCTGCCCGTTTGCGGTTTTTCCCTCGGCGGCGCTAGAGTGCGCAGTTGTCGCGGCGTTTTCTGGGTGTAGCTCTGCTTGTTCATTTTTGTGCGCAGGTGGTTCAGAGCATTCCGGTGAACGTCACGGCATTGCCCGACGTCGCCCTCCGTCGCCCTCAGGAGACCCTCTGTGTCCTCACGCTCTGTTGCCCTCGACCGCTACTCGTTCGGAAATATCGACGAAACACTCGAACTTCCCGATCTGATCGCTGTTCAACGGAAATCCTTTGTCTGGCTGCTCGAGGAAGGTCTCGCCGAGACCTTCCGAGACATCAGCCCGATCAAGGACTTCTCTGAAACGCTTCAGCTCGAACTCGAGTTTG
>CAZBTI010000244.1:0-1852 GCA_964494395.1 uncultured Acidimicrobiales bacterium
ATCGACATCTTGGCGTCAACACCTTCACGGGCGTAGGGCGGAAGTGGTTCTGCCCACAAGTCAAACGTGTCGATCTCATGGTCGGGGTTCGCTTGACGGTACGCGGTCAGAAATTCTTGAGCGACGTTACCAGATGTTGATTCGTCGCCTCGTGGAGATGCGGCTACGTACAAGAGCTTCGTCATAATGGTTTTCCTTGTGGGTCGGGGGTGGGGATCTAGCAAACGCGTCGGCTGGAACTGCCCACTACAAAGGCGGCCAACCAGCAGCTGTTCTAACAGTGAGACCAGCTGGTCGACAACGTATCGGGCATTCTACGGCATTACCCGGATGTAGTTCTTGATCGCTACGAGCATCCGCTGATGAAGCCGTGGGGTCTGACCCCGTTCGTCACAAACTGTCGGCAAACCTCTTGATGTCGGCTTGGGTCGACTCGGTAAGGTCGGCTAGCGCGCTCTGGAACGTCACGTCGGCGGCATGACTCGTGCCGGGAACCGTCCGAGAGACGGCGTTAACTCCGGCAGCCGCAAGGTTCTCGCAGTGGACGAGCCCCTCGTCGCGCAGTGGATCGAGCTCGTTCACCGAGATGGCATGCGGGGGCAAGCCGGATAGGTCGTCGTCGGTCGCGTGGTAGGGCCAAGCCAATGGGTTGACGCTGTCGGCACCGTCGTAGATGGAGGCGAACACCTCCATCATGTCGTTGCGTATGAAGTAGCCGTCGTTCTCGATGAGTGACGGAAGTGCATCGGGCAAGGTGTGATACAAGTTCGAGATGTAGGGACACTGGGCGTACACGCCATCAACTTGCTCGGTGCGGCCAAGTTCTTTCGCTTTCATCGCCGTTGCGAGCGAAAGGTTGCCACCGCCGGACTCGCCGGAAACAATCACTTTCGAGACTCCGAGTGCATTGCGGTTGTCGTTTAACCATGCGAGAGCGCTGACGCAGTCGTTTAAGCCAGCGGGGAATGCATGCGGACCGAGCGATCCGGCGCTGTTGCGGAACTCCACCCCAACAACGATCATGCCTGTTGCAGCCAGGCCGTCACGCCACCGAGAGTAGATAGGTCCGGCAGTCGACAAGATGGCCATTGCCCCACCGTGAAGATGAAGAACCGCGGGAACGGATCCGTCCTGGTTCGAAGGGCGGTGAACGTGCAATGTGATGTCGTTGCCATCGGACCCGACCACAGTTTCTTGGCTGCGTTCGATGCCTTCGATCGCGGGCAAGCCATCGGCGAGGGCCACGAACAGGCCTTCGAAGCCTTCCTCTGCGGCAGCGCAATACTCCTGTAGCGCTTCCATTGGATCGCTGATCGTTACCGGCGGCGCTTCGCCTGCTCCCGCGAGACCGAAAGGCGTAATTGCCGCAATGAGACGTTCGTCAGCTCTTGGATCGTCGGCCAAGATACGTTCGGGGTTTGCGAGACGGCCTTGTAGCTGCGTGCTTGTGTCATTGCTCATGTTGCTCTCCTGTATTCGTGCGACGGTGATTCTTGTTCTTTCGATTGCGTATTCGAACACCGTAGGAGTTCGTAGGTGGTCGGCGCTCAAAAACGCAAGGGGTCGCTCCGACTCATTTTTCGAACTATTTGCGCGACAGCGTCCCCCGCGTCTTGCCTGTCGTGCGTGTTACGTGCAGAGGTTCCCATCGGGACTTCGATCACGACGGTGCCGGGGGCACCAGAACAGAGACCTGAACCATGAAACGTTTGTTATTCGCCCTCCTCGTCGCCGGACTAGTGGCGGTCACTCTGCCCGCATCGATCCAGGCACAAACATCCTCGCCCTATGGATCGGAGCCGGGTACCGGCTTTCCGTTGTGTCCGCCGATTGATGGGTATCGGTGGCCGGC
>CAZBTI010000245.1:0-1829 GCA_964494395.1 uncultured Acidimicrobiales bacterium
CGAAGAGCACGAAGGCGAAGAGGGTCATGCTCACGATGGTCTCGACCCGCACTTCTTTACCGACCCGGCTCGAATGGCGACCGTAGCGACTGCGGTTTCTGACTTCTTGATCGAGACCGTCGACGGAGTCGACGCTGCTGCACTCACTGCCAGTTCCGAGGCATATGTCGACGAACTCGTTGCGCTCGATCGAGAGGTCAGCGAGACCCTCGGCGCAATCGACGACGTGGACCGTGTGCTGATCACCAACCACGAAGTGTTCGGCTACTTTGCCGATCGATACGACTTCGAGGTTGTCGGCACGGTCATTCCTTCTGGCACGACCGCCGATGGAGCGAGCGCCCAAGACCTAGAGGAACTCGCCGAGGTCATCGAACACGAAGGCGTTCAAGCGATCTTCGCCGAGACGTCGTCGTCTGACGAGCTTGTACAAACCCTTGCGTCTGAAGTTGGCGACGTGGCCATCGTCGATTTGTACTCCGAATCCCTTGGCGAAGTCGACTCTGCCGGAGCGACCTACATCGATATGGTGCGCACCAACGCTGAGCGCATCGCCGGCGCCCTCGGCTAGGGCGAACCGGTCAAATGGCGTTTATCCTCGAAGCGTTCGAACCCGAGTTCATGCAGCGCGCGCTGCTGGGTAGCTTCGTCGCGGTAATCGCTACGTCACTGGTCGGTACTTGGGTTGTCCTCCGTGGGCTCGCGTTTCTCGGGGATGCGCTGGGCCACGGTGTCATCCCAGGCATAGCAATCGCCGTGCTCGGTGGCTTCAGCCCGATCATCGGAGCTTTCGTGGCCGCCCTCGTCATGAGCGGGTTGGTCACGGTGGTCTCGAACCGCACAGCTGTACGCGAAGACACCGCAATTGGCCTGCTCTTCGTCGGGATGCTCGCGCTTGGGATTGCCATTGTTTCGCGGGCGAACTCGTTCGCTACTGAGGTAACCGCACTCTTGTTCGGCGACGTCCTGGGCGTGACGACGGGAGATATTCGGAACCAATTGATCGCGACCGCCGTGATGGCCATCTTCTCGATCGTCCTCTATCGGCCCTTCTTGGCGCTGACCTTCAACCGTGACAAGGCAGCAACGCTCGGCATGCGTCCGGGGTTGGCTCAAGCAGCGCTGCTGGCACTTCTCGCACTCAGCATCGTGGCCAGCTTCCAAGCCATCGGCACGCTGCTCGTCTTTGGTTTGCTCGTCGGGCCTCCAGCAACGGCATCGCTTTTGGTCAACCGGGTGCCCGTAATTATGGCTGTCTCGATTATTCTGGGCTCGCTCGCAGTATTCACTGGCCTGCTCGTGAGCTTTCACTACGGCACCGCCGGCGGTGCAACCATCGCTGGCTTGAGCGTCCTGCAGTTCTTCATCGTGCTCATCGGACGCGAGTTGCGAGACGCAATGAAGTCGAACCGTCAAGCCGCCGTCGCTGCCTAGCGACGTAATTGGGGTCCGTAATTGGGGCCAGGCCCCAGATGCACCGGTAGGGCTAGTGCTTTACGTACTCGGCGGGGATTCGGTCGATAAGCGTTTCGTGGAGCTCTGGAAGCTTCGACCAGTGCACGCCCTGCCGGTAGTGATGAGCAGTGTGATACCCGAGGTTGCCGGTCAGGAGGTTTCGGATCTTGTAGGTGTAGTTGTGCGACGCCAACATGTGGTCATCGGTGTCGAGTCCAGCGTGATGGTGGTAGGTCGCCGCGACCGTCTGGGTGAGCGACGTGATCATTGGTGAGACGAACAACAGGAGTCCGTTGACCGGGTTCAACGCCACGAGCGTTGCGACGATCACGAGCGTGAGGATGCCGTAGCCAACGAAGGCTCGCTGGAGTCGG
>CAZBTI010000246.1:0-1688 GCA_964494395.1 uncultured Acidimicrobiales bacterium
CAACAACCCAGCCGCAGCTTCACGATGCGTAGGCATCAAGCCAATCAGTACTGTTGCGAAGACTACGTATGACCTTCGAAGTCTCAAGTCTTGATTTGCGTTGCTACTTTCGCCTTGCGGCTCCATCGCCCAAGGACGTAGCCTCCAGAAGTAGTGGACCCTAGAAATCGCGTAACCAACGTCGAGCATGTCGTGCACTCGGTCAAAGGCGAGAGATCCAAGCTCACCCATCTGCGGCATGATGAACCAGAAGATCTGCGATCGTTGGCGGTCCGGAGACTCATCACCGAGCCGTTCCATGTGCTGGCCAAGGGTCTCAACCCTTCTCGGTTCGAATCGTGGTCAACAGGGTCACGCGGAAGAGTTGGACGTCAATATGGAGCGGCGTCAGATCTTCTTCTCGAGACTCTGCGACACTCCTGTGACGTCGACCGTGGCGACCTCGCATCCTTTCTATCTGATGCGGGGCAGGTTGTCGCCGGCGGACATCCATACCGCGAGACCGCAGTTGCGATTGGAAGATCGTTTTACCTCAACGTGGCGAGCGATGATGGCTTCAAGATCCAAATGCTCGCGTGGAGCGCTTCTCGCGATAGATCAGATTTGAGTGCGGAGCTTCGGACGCTCTACGAATCTCTCGAAGGCCAAATCGCCGAAGGTCTTGCGCTAATCATTGACGGCGCAGGCAGGGAGTTACGGCCGGGTCCGAGCATTAACGATCACGCGGCGATACTGCTCGCAATGTTTGAGGGGTCAGTTATCCAAGGCGCAGTTCGAGGGCATGAAGAAACAGCAGAGCGGTTCGCCCTCCAGGTAGCTTTTCTTCTGGAACACGGCACCATTGAGCGCTCCACCGAGTCCTGATTTAGACACCGCACTTTTGGGCACCGTGAGACGTCGCACGCTCCCGCCGTTGCCCCTTTGATGGCGAACGGAGCTCCGCTTCCCAACCTCACAACAACAGAACCAAACGGACCCCACCCGCACCGCATCGTGTGCGACGATCTGACTACTTCTGCACTGCGCCTTTGACGTCGTCGAGTGAAGTGAGCCCGCCGGGGCCAAACATGGATTCGAGGAGCGGGGCATAGTGCGACAGCGGCGGCGCGGTCATCTCTGGGTCGAACGCTGGCATGTCGAACTTGGCGCAGAACTCTTCACAGTGCTCGTAGAACTCATGATCTTTGAGCTCGTCTCGCTTATCGCGATCGAGACCAATGTGATGGAAGTAGTAGTAGCCCTGCACCGTGCCATGGTTTGCGACCATCCAGTGGTTTGCCTCTGACACATACGGCTTCAGAATTCCTGCAGCGATATCGGGATGGTTGAACGGCGCAAGCACATCTCCAATGTCGTGGAGCAGTGCACACACGATGTACTCCTCGTCCTTGCCAGCTTGCTCGGCGAGGTAAGCAGTCTGCAGACAGTGCGTGAGCCGGTCGACGGCAAAGCCGCCATGGTCTCCGCGCAGCGTCTCCATCTGCTGCATCACGCTGCCGTACAACTTGGTGTGCGCATGTTCGATCACCGCTCCAACGATGATGTCCCAGTCGTCCTTGGTCGACTGATCCATGCGGGTGAATGTTGCACGAGGAGCGGTATCGGTCATAAACCGACCGTAGCGCATCTGTCGAGAACCCGACGAGTGCCGGAAGGGGTCAGGCCCCTTCCGGCCTGGTCGCTACTGA
>CAZBTI010000247.1:0-1643 GCA_964494395.1 uncultured Acidimicrobiales bacterium
TGCTGGATGACTTCGTCGACGATGAAGCGCAGAAACTTCTCGCTGAAGACCGGGTCGAGCCCTGAATCTTCGGCGAGCGCCCGGAGCCGGGCGATCTGTACGGCTTCGCGGTCAGGGTCAGAGGGGGCAAAGCCCACCTTTGCTTTGTGCTCACCGACCCGTTTGGTGATCTTGAAGCGCTCGGCGAGGAGGTGGACGAGGGCAGCGTCGATGTTGTCGATGCTGTCGCGGCAATCTTCGAGTACGGGGTCGATATCCACGAGGGCATATTAGCCGCATCGGCGGTTGGGCCAAGACGTGGGAGTCTCGCGCTAACTTGGCGGTGATGACTGAAGAACATGCACCGACTCCGGCAAAGATCGTCACCGTCTCCGATGGCGTGAGGTACGGCACCCGCGAGGACCGCAGCGGCGAGACGCTCGAAGCGCACCTCAACAGCGTTGGGTACGAGGTCGTCGAGCGGGCGCTCACCGAGGATGGCACCGAACCAGTGCGCGATACGTTGCTCCGCTTGGCCGAAGGCTTCAACGGTGTGATCGTCACGACCGGCGGCACGGGCTTCGGTCCCCGAGATCTCACTCCCGAAGGGACGCTGGCAGCGATCGATCGGGAGGCTCCAGGCCTTGCCGAGGCAATGCGGTTGGTCAACCCACTCGGTCGGCTGAGTCGCGGCATCTGCGGAACGATCGGCGAAGCCTTGGTGATCAACACTCCCGGGTCGACAAAGGGGTGTGTGGAAACGTTCGACGCCATTGCCGACGTGATCCCGCACGCCGTGCGGTTGATGGTCGACAACAAAGATCCACATCCGCACTCCGAAGAGCCCTCCGACCCGGCGGCTTCGTAAGGCATGGTCGACGCGGCCGCCGATAGCTCTGCGTATCGCGAGTCGATGATGCGGCGCGCTATGAGAAACGCCGAGTCGGCTCGACTTCGGTCACGACCCAATCCGTGGGTCGGCGCAGTGCTCGTCGATACCTATGGCGTGGTCTACGACGGAGCGACACACAAGCCGGGTGGCCAACACGCCGAACGCGAGGCGATCGCCGCCGCTGGTGACGCGGCCCAAGGCTCCACGGTGTTCACCACGCTCGAACCGTGTAGCCACACCGGTCGCACCGGCCCTTGTACTGAAGCGCTTATCGACGCGGGCGTTGCCCGAGTGGTGATCGGCGTGACCGACCCCGACCCGTTTGTTTCGGGGCAGGGCATCGCTCGACTTCAAGAGGCGGGCATCGACGTCACCGTCGGCGTGCTTGAAGACGAGGTGTCGGCCCAGCTCGCTCCGTACCTCACCCAACGGCGAACGGGTCGGCCGCATGTAATCGTCAAACTCGCACAAACGCTCGACGGCTTCATCGCTGCTCCCGATGGCACAAGCAAATGGATCACCGGGGCGGAAGCTCGCCGAGATGTCCACCGCCTGCGTGCGCAGTCCGATGTCATCGTGGTTGGGACTGGCACGGTTAAGGCCGACGACCCGTCGCTGACCGTGCGCGATTACACACCGGCCGAAACCGACGACGAGGTTTCGCACCTCGACCCGTGGCGAATCGTTGTCGGCGCCAGCGCAGCGTCGATGCACGATGGCGCAACCACAGCACCGTTCGAGGCGTGGGGTGGCTCCCTCGACGAACTGCTCG
>CAZBTI010000248.1:0-1603 GCA_964494395.1 uncultured Acidimicrobiales bacterium
GCCTCTGCGCAGCCGACAACAAAGCCAAGAGCAACGGGCCACCGTTGGCCGAGCGACGCACACCCACGCCCGAAGCGCAGAAGTCACGCCACTTCTTCGAGTAGCCGGGTGGAAAACGGGTGTGCTTCTGCAACGCTGGAATGCCTATGACCGTCGCCATCCTCGACTACAACGCTGGGAACGTCACCTCGGTGGCCAATGCCGTTACGAAGCTGGGCTTCGAAGCGGAGATCACTTCTGATCCCGACGTCATTCGTCGTGCCGACAAGGTGATCTTTCCCGGCGTTGGCGCTGCCCGCACGTGCATGGAAGCCATTCGCGAGCGTGGCCTCGATGTGGCGCTGGCCGAAGCGGTCGAGTCGGGCAAGCCCGTGTTCGGCATCTGCGTTGGCATGCAGCTGCTCTTCGACCACAGCGAAGAAGATGGCGGGGTCGAGTGCCTCGGGCTACTGCCCGGCACCGTGCGCCGTTTCGAGCTCGACGACCCTTCGCTCAAAGTCCCGCACATGGGGTGGAACCCTATTGAGTTCATCGATGGCGAACCGCTCGCCGCCGGGCTCGCCGGCGCCACCGACACGGCGTGCTACTTCGTGCACAGTTACTACTGCGACCCGGATCCTTCGGTCGAAGTCATCGCCATTAGCGACCACGGGCACGAGTTCTGTGTGGGCGTTCGCAAAGACAATCTCGTGGCGCTGCAATTCCACCCCGAGAAGAGCGGCCCCGTCGGCATGTCGATCCTCAAAGCCTTCCTGGAGGGAACTGCATAATGGCGCTTCTTAAGCGAGTCATCGTCTGTCTCGACGTCCGTCGCGGCCAGGTCACTAAGGGCGTGAAGTTCGAAGGCAACGTCGATCTCGGAGACCCTGTCGACTACGCAATCCGCTACGACGAACAAGGCGTCGACGAACTCGTCTTCTACGACATTACTGCGTCGGCCGAAGACCGGAACCTCTTCCTCGACGTCGTCGAAGATGTTGCGGGCGCGATCACCATCCCATTCTCGGTCGGTGGCGGTATCGACTCGGTCGACGCAATGCGCTCGGTCTTGCTCGCTGGCGCCGAGAAGGTCAGCCTCAACTCCCCCGCTGTTCGCAACCCCGAACTGCTGACCCAAGGCGCAAAGGCCTTTGGCGAACAGTGCATTGTGCTCGGCGTCGATGCAAAGAAGGTCGAAAAGTCATTGGAGATTCCCTCCGGCTACGAGGTCGTCATCCAGGGAGGCCGGACGCCGACGGGCAAGGACGCCCTTCAGTGGGTTCTCGAAGCCCAAGAGCGCGGCGCTGGCGAGATCTGCCTGAACGCGATCGATACCGACGGCGTTCGCAACGGCTACGAACTCGACCTCACCCGCATGGTCGCCGACGCGGTGACGATTCCGGTGATTGCTTCGGGCGGTGGCGGAGAGCCCAGCCACCTCACCGAGGCGGTGACGACCGGAGGCGCCGATGCTGCGTTGATCGCCTCGATGGTGCACTACGGCGACTACACGGTCGGCGAGATCAAGGCCGCAATGGCCAAAGACGGAGTCGCAGTCCGGCGATAACACGTCTCGCGCTAACGGAGAGCGGAGCTTGCGTAGCGACCATGACGGCTACCGCGG
>CAZBTI010000249.1:0-1533 GCA_964494395.1 uncultured Acidimicrobiales bacterium
TTCGCCAGCCTGAAGCTGGATGTTTTCGCCAGCCTGAAGCTGGATGTTAATGCGTGATGTTGGGTTCGATCGTGCCCGTTTGGTTCGGGGTGATCGGTGCAGCAGGTGCGCAGCCGTAGTTGAGGATGCGCAGCACTCGATCGGTGCGCTTCATGCTGAGCACCGAGACGGTTGCGGTTTCCATGACGAAGCGCCGTCCTTCTGCTGCCGGCATGTCGAGCCAGCGTGCGATCAAGATGGCGAGGAAGTGGCCGTGGGCGAACACGATGACGGGGCCATCGTCGGATGCGGCGTCGATGCGTTCGATTGCGCGGTCGGCGCGCACACCAACGTCTTGTGCGCTTTCGCCGCCTTCCAAGTCGCCGAACCACTTCGACCAACCCGGCTCTTCAGCGACAATGTCGGCGTTGGTGCGACCTTCGTACTTGCCGTAGTCCCACTCGAGGAGGTCATCGTCGAGGATGAGTGCCCCTGGATCGTGGGATACGCCAGAGACCTCGGCGGTCTCGCGGGCGCGCTGGAGTGGTGACGAGAAGCGGTGCGAAAAGTTCCAGCCGGTCAGCGTCGGTCCAACCAAGTACGCCTGCTCTCGCCCCTTGGTCGTGAGCGGGATATCGGTAAGGCCAGTGTGCTGGCCGTCGCGGCTCCACTCGGTCTCTCCGTGTCGAACGAGGACGATCTTTGAAGTCATGGGCCGACAATAGCGAACCGGTGAAGCGCGAGCCGAAATGTGATGTGCGTGCGCACCGTGGCTACGTCAGGTTCCTGACCATTGCGGTGGACGTTTCTCTGCGAACGCCTTCGGACCTTCCTTCGCGTCGTTCGATCCGAAGACGGTGCCGAAGAACGAGTTTTGGAACTCCCAGAAATCCTCTTCGTTGAGGTCGACTGCGGCCTTGATGAGTTGCTTCGATGCGCTCACGGCGAGCGGGGCATTTTTGGTGATGCGCTGAGCAAGTTCCAGTGCCTGTGCGACCGCTTCACCCGGTTCGACGAGCTGGGAAACGAGCCCCGCCTCGTGGGCGACCTCTGAGGTGATGGGATCTGCAGTGATCGCCATCTCCATCGCCCGGGCATAGCCAACTCGAGATGGCAGTCGTTGGAGGCCGCCGCCAGCGGCGAACAGCCCAACGCCAACTTCGGGGATGCCCATCTTGATGCCCTTCGCCGCGACGAGCAGATCGCAGGTAAGGGCGAGTTCGAGGCCGCCGGCGAGCGCGAATCCTTCGAGGGCACCGATCAGCGGTTTCTTCGAGCCGTTCTTGATGAAGTCCATCATCGGTCCGATGTCTTCGCCAGCCGCAAAAGCTTTGAGGTCCATGCCTGCGCAGAACCCTCGGCCGGTTCCGGTCAGGACACCAGCGGTGAGCGTTGGGTCCTCGTCGAGTTCGGCCATTGCGGCGACCATGCCGTGCGACAGCTCGCCGTTGATGGCGTTCATTGCATCGGGGCGGTTGAGGGTGACGAGGAGTACTCGGTCTCGACGTTCGGTGAGTACTGCTTCGCTCATTTGGGCGGCATCCGGATGCCGCC
>CAZBTI010000250.1:0-1490 GCA_964494395.1 uncultured Acidimicrobiales bacterium
CAGCGTCAGCTGATGTTTCAGCGTCAGCTGATGTTTCAGCGTCAGCTGATGTTTCAGCTTCGGCTGGAGCTTCCTCCTCGGCTGATGCTTCAGCTGGAGCTTCTTCAGCAGGCGCAGCATCAGCAGACGTTTCCTCGTCTGCAGCTTCCTTTGCCTCGACGACAGCCTTTGGAGGCTTCGGCGGTGCAGGAGCTGTGTACCCCTTGTTCGGGGTTGGTTCAGGCGTTGCTGGAATCTCCGGTGCAACACCGGTGAATTCTTCCCAGGCACCAGAAATCTTCAAGAGCTTCTCGACACGCTCGGTTGGCTGAGCGCCATGGCGAAGCCAGTGCACGGCCTTATCGTTGTCGATCTCGATTACCGATGGATCTTGACGGGGCTGGTAGGTGCCCACAATCTCGATGAAACGGCCGTTCCGAGGGGAACGGGAATCGGCAGCAACAACGCGGTACGTCGGTTGCTTTTTCTTACCCATACGCATCAGGCGGAGCTTTACAGCCACAACAAAATCCTCTTCTTGCGAGTCACGAAGACAGGATGGACTCGACCGATAGATGCTATCGCCGCCAGCTCTCTTCGCGACAATTGCGGGTCGGTTGAGTTGCGAATCTCGTCACGCACCCAAACGAAGGACAAACTACAGAAACGCAGCTCTAGCTACTGGTCTTCATCCATTGTTCGCGGATCTTCGAACTCGAGCCCCGGAAGCTTGAGATCATTGATGTCATCGAGGCCGTCGTTCAGCACCTGGGTCGGGTCAGCCATTGCCTGCTTGCCCTTTGCTGTTGTGCGACCACCGCTGCGCTTGCGCTTGTTCTTCTTGCCGCCCTTGCGCTTCGACTTTGTCTTTGGTGTAACACCGAGCTTGGTCATCATCTTCTTCATCTCGGTGAACTGCGTGACCAACGCCGACACGTCCTGGGCAGACATGCCCGAACCAGCAGCAATTCGGTTTCGCCGTGAGGCGTCGATGATCTTTGGCTCAGCACGCTCCTCGACGGTCATCGACTTGATGATCGCTTCGATCCGGTTCACGTGAGAATCCTCGATCTCGACGTCGCGAACCTCTTTCGGAATGCCGGGCATCATGCCCAAGATGTTGCCGATCGGGCCCATCTTCTTGATCTGCTGCATCTGCTGCAGGAAGTCGTCGAGGGTGAACGTACCCTCCATCAGACGCTGGGCTGCCTCCTCGGCCTCGTCCTCTTCGAACGCGGCCTCGGCTTTCTCGATGAGCGTCTCGATGTCGCCCATACCAAGAATTCGACTGGCCAAACGATCCGGGTAGAACGTCTCGAACTCTTCGATCTTCTCACCCGTCGAGGCAAAGGCGATCGGGCGTCCGACAACCTCTTTCACCGAGAGCGCCGCACCACCACGGGCATCGCCATCGAGCTTGGTGAGAATGACGCCATCGAGTTCGAGGGTGCTGTGGAACGACTCGGCAACGGTGACCGCGTCCTGACCCGTCATGGCATCGACTACGAGGA
>CAZBTI010000251.1:0-1471 GCA_964494395.1 uncultured Acidimicrobiales bacterium
GATGGCCGGGCAGGGGAGGGTGGCCCGGGGGTGCAGGTCTAGTTGGAGAGATGGGTTCCGTCGGGTCGTGTGGTGTGCCATGTTCCGTCGGGGGTGCGGTAGATGGTGAACCCGTAGTTTTTGAGTCGGTTGTGCTTGCCGCATACCGGCGCCCCGTTTCCGGGGTTGGTTCTTCCGTTTTTGGAGTGTTCGAGTAGGTGATCGGCTTGGCACGCCGTTGAGGGGACTCGACAACCGGGCCAAACGCAGCGTTGGGCTTTGAGTTTGACGGCGTGTCGGGCCATGCCGGTGAAGAATCGGGCTTTGCCGAGGTCGACTCGTTCGCTGGCTGCGTCGACGACGACCCGCCGGATGGTGGAGATGATGGCGTTGAGCATCATTTCGGTGGGTTCGAGGTCGACACCGTCGATGGTTCGACAGACCATGTGGTCGGGATCGATGCCATCGAAGAGCGATGTTTCGGTATCGGCTTCGTCGCAGCAGTCGCAGTCGGTGTCGCTTAGCTCGGTTTCGGGGTGGTTGCCGGTGGCGTCGAGTCCGGCGTCTTCGCCGAGGACTTTCGCGGCGAGTTGTTCGAACGTGACGGCATCCCACACGATGTTGTGGACGAAGTCTGGTGGGACTGCGCTGTTGGGGTTAGCGGCGGCATCGATGAAGATTTGCCAGAACGCATCGGCGCGGCGTTGCCCGATGGTGCGGGGCAGGTGGTCGGCTGTGGCGTCGTTTCCGTGTTCGGCGCGTGCTTTGTCCCAGTCGGCGAGTGTTTCGGCTTCGACGTATTTGCCGAAGATCTCTGCGAGTTGGATGCCTTGTTGGCATGCGAATGAGGCAACGACGTGGAAGGCGAGGTCGTAGTCCTGGTCGATGCGGGCGTTTCGGTCTTGGTGGTGTCGTTGGTTTGGTGGGGTGGGGCCGTCTTGGTCGGTCAATCGCTTCCATTGTTGGAGGCGTTGGTCGAAGGTGTCGTGATCGGCGCGGGCCTCGGCCAGCAACGCTTGTTGCCGGGCGGGCATGGCGTCTTTGACACGTGGGTTGGCGTGAACTGTGGCGATGGAGCGCATGTGATCGGAGCCGATGGTGCCCTCACGGTATGCGTCCCATACGTCGGGCAGGGTCGTTGTGGTTTTGGCCATTCGGGCGCGGGTTGTGGCTTCGCTGTTGGAGAGTCGGGCGATGTGGCGGACCATGGTTTTGGCCGACGCGTGGCCGTCGGCGAGGTGCCATCGGTTGTCATCGATTTCTGCGAGGACTTCGACGGTTAACGCGTCGGCGACTCGGCGGAGTTGTTCAAGTTCGCTGATCAGCGTGATGGCGTCGCGGGAGTTTTCGGGTCGGACTCCGGTGTCGAGGAGCATGGCGAGACCTGTCGCAGCGGTGTCGATCGCTGCGGCGATTTCGGGGTTTTCCACCTTCGAGGCCATACGAACAAATGTACGATACGAGTGTGACAGTCGATTTCGGGTTGCGCCGC
>CAZBTI010000252.1:0-1439 GCA_964494395.1 uncultured Acidimicrobiales bacterium
TCACCACAGCTCGGTCGGCCTAGCCCACCCGCTTCAGATTAGGAACTGCTTGTAGTCCCATCATCCAAGCGAGAAGCTGCGACCACTGCCATCTCGCTGCTGAGGCTGATCAAGCACTTCGCATATTCGCCTTCGCCTGGGTAGTAGTCCCAAGCAGAAGACGTCCAAAGCTCTTTTACGCGCTCTTCTGCCTCGCCGGCTGTGAGGATCGCAATCTCACCGATGACCTCGGCGATTAAACCGAGCTCGACTGATCCAGCGAAACTGCGCGCAGCATCTTCTGCGTTGTCGTATTCGATATCCCAGTCTTGGTGCAGGTAGCTACCCATGAATTCGTCAACTTTTTCAAACACTGATCGCTCCCACTACGGCGAGACTTGTGGATAGGCAGTCAAGATGAAGTAGCCATCAGGCATCGCCGAGTCCGCCCTAATCACGACCCTAGCCGTGTTGCCTGGTACGGGTCCGGATGCGTTTCGGGCAAGCACGGTTCCAACTGGATCTTCAAAGACTGATTCAAAGCGAGTGGTCTGGCCAGGGGCGGCTTCCGCAACCCAATCCCTTACCAATTCACTATTGCGCTCGAGGGTTTCGGCAACTGAAGTCTCGGCGACTGCACGGTCAGTGAATGTGGAAGCTCCGGTTATTCCCGGCTGATCGACGAGTCGAGCTGCGAGCTCCTCGGACGTCTTTCCGACGTGTCTGTCTAGGGCATGACCTCCTACTGCCTCATGAGCAGACAAACCTCCGCCGGGCGCAAGCCGTGTGGCTGCGCCGTCGACTACTTCGTCCGTCCACAGTCCCAGCCTCCGCAAGACTCCCTTCACAGCTTCGAGCGCCTCGTCCAGGCTGTTGAACGGCACGTGTCGTAGTGCTGCTTTCACCGAGCTCTTGGCGAGGGTGACTGCTTGGCCAATACCAGGAATCAGCGCCATCGAGGAGAGGGCTGCGTCTAGCCACTCGCCTTCCGCCGCGTACCAGGTTGCGTTGATGCCGTCGGCTGCGTTGCCCACTACGGGCACCATGCCCAACACGTCGAGGGTGACATGGCCAATGTCGTCCCAACCCCAGCCATCACCTGATTGGGTGATGCCCAAATGGTCTCTGGCTTCAGGAGAGGAGGTGGCCATTGCCAACACGGTGCGGGCGTGCGCTACCTGGCTGGCCGAATAGTAGCCGTGTTCGTTTTCGATGATGACTTCGAGGTCTTCAGTCGACCAGACACCATCGGCAACCGTGGTGCCGATGCCGCCATGCTCGGCGTCGAACTTCGCGGTGTCGAGAACCGTACGGATCTGGCCGAGCGCGAGTTCGGCCTCTTGCAACGGCGTTGGCGCTGGGATGTCGAGATCACTCAAGTCGTGGCCGAACATGTCGGCTTCTGCTTCGGCCTGAGCGATGAGGTCGAACAGGTTCCGTTCGCCATCGGGTATGTCGAG
>CAZBTI010000253.1:0-1436 GCA_964494395.1 uncultured Acidimicrobiales bacterium
AACGTCTCTACGTGTCCAACTACCGATCGTTGGTAGATACGTGGATCCAGTTCGGCCAATTAACGCTGGTCACCGGACCGAACGGGTCAGGAAAGTCGAACCTGTATCGAGCATTGCAGCTGCTGCAGGCCGCAGCGGTAGGTCGCTTTTCGGAGACGCTTCTCGCCGAGGGTGGCATGCCCTCTGCCCTGTGGGCAGGTGAACGGAAGAAGGAACCCGTGCGCGTGACCTTCGCGGCACATTGGAGCGACCTCGCCCACGAGTTGAACGCCGGCCTGCAACAGATTGCTTCGCACAACCCATTCGTCCTCGATCCCGAGATCAAGGAAGAGTACGTCTACCTCAGCCCCAAACGTTCAAAGTCGAGCACATTGCTCGACCGATCGAAGGCCTTTGGATGGGTAGTCCCAAAAGACGGGGAAACCCTTCAGGTAACGTCTCTCGACACCGCCGAGTCGATGCTCTCCCAAGTTGGCGAGCCCGGGCAATTCCCCGAGCTCGCCTCGCTCGTGCACCGCATGGCTGGCTGGCGGTTCTACCACCAGTTCGACAGCGGGCCGGCAAGTCCGCTGAGGCGCCGCCAGCCCGGAGTCCGTACCCACGCCGTCGCGTCGGATGGCCACAACCTCGGAGCGGCCATGGCGACCCTCATCGAACGGGGCAACGGGCGCGCACTTCATGAGGCGGTCGAGAATGCGTTCCCGGGATACGGGGCTTTTGTCGAATCCGACCGAGGGGTGTTCAACGTCGGCCTTCACGCTCCCGGAGTACGGCGACCGCTCAGCTCGCTCGAGCTTTCCGACGGTCAGTTGCGATTCTTGTGTCTGGTAGTGGCGCTGTTGTCGAGTCGCCCGCCCGAGATGCTGGTTCTGAACGAACCGGAGAACAGCCTGCACCCGAGGGCTATCGCCGCGCTCGCCCCGCTGATCATCGAAGCGTCGCAGTACTCCCAGGTGTGGGTGACGACCCACGATGAAACCCTGCGAGACGCGCTCAGCCCGCACGCGACGGTCAGTGAACTATCGATCTCCGGCGGCGTAACGTCCGTCCACCCAGTCAATTCGGATTGAAAATCATCTGCGGCGCAAGCCGATGAACGAAAATGCCCGGAAGACAAGCAATCCGCAGAGCGCACCGAGCCGAAGGCGAATGTGTGATTGCGGCGATTAGTTGGCGGCTAAGCCTTCACCCGAATGCGCTGCAGCTCGGAGGGGCAGAATTACGACGGAGTCGTTGCCCCGTAGAGATTCAGCGCTACAGCACGGCGATTGCCTCGATCTCGACCAAGGCAGCGAGCGGTAGATCCTGCACCGCGAACGCGGCCCGGGCTGGGCGGTGATCGCCGAAGCTCTCGGTGTAGGCCGTGTTCATCGCGGCGTAGTCGTCGATGCTGTCGAGCAGCACGGTCGTCTTGACGATGTCATCGAGGGTTCCAC
>CAZBTI010000254.1:0-1405 GCA_964494395.1 uncultured Acidimicrobiales bacterium
TGTGGCATCGCCATCGAACTCGACGGCAGATGACGCAACAGATTCTGACGGTGACGCCTTTGGTCTGATCGACGGAATCACCGTTGTAGCGGGCGTGAACGATTCCACGCTCGACATGGGATTCACTCCGACTCAGGACTTGTCAGGTGTCATTTGGCATGACAGCGATGGCGACGGCCAGGTCGACGAGGGCGAAACTGTCCACGCTGACGTGCTCGTCGAGTTGTTCACCGGCGACGTCAAGCCGATCACTGATGCGAACGGCGAGGCCGTTCTCAACCTTACGGACCGTAACGGCTCGTACGGCTTTGAAGTGACACCTGGCGACTACCGAATGAAGCTCACCGAACCCGATGGCACCCCCGTATCAATGGGAGATGCTGTTGACGAAGAAGGCTTCACCGATGTGATCACCGTGGTGCTTGGTGTTGATATCACCAACGCCAACTTCGATGTCGTACTCCCTCAGACGGATAGCTCCGATGGCACTGTTGACCCGGTGACCACCGACAACAGCGTTGACCCCGTGACCACCGATAACAACGTTGACTCGGACACCACCGATATTCCGTTGTTGGCCTTCACGGGTCTGAGTTCCAACTTCCTATTGCTCATGGCTCTCGCCTTGTTGGTAACGGGATCAGGAACCTTGGTTACGATGCGTGGATTAGTCCGTCGACGCGAAAGCTAACAGAGACGACTAGTTGCATCTAACAGTGACGGCTAGTTGGCAAGTGGGATACTGGGCCCATTTAGCCAACTAGCCGTTCTGTCTTTTTGGGGTTGGAGTCATGGAACGAGCGGGAGTGAGTGTGGACTGCGTCCACCTTTGGGCGAAGTGGCAAAAATACCTAAACAACCTTGCCCGTGTGGTCGATACTGCGATTAATCGCAAGAAAAGGGACATTTCATATGCGCAGTATTCTCCCCAACTCGGTTCGACGTCGATTTGGTGCCTCACTTGCCGTAACGGCGTTGGTGGGTACATCGATCATTGTTGGCTCGAGCCCGGCTTCGGCTCTACCCGCACCACCTAACATCTATGTGGCGGCGACGGTAACGGGAGGCGTTCCGACACCGGTCACGCCATTGTCCCCTGATGATTGTGCACTCGTCATCCAGATGACGGGCACCATGGCCGACGGCTTGGGCACCTATGAGGTCCTGAACCCTGCGTCGACTGCTCCGGCTCGCACCTATTCGGACACCGAAGCTGTCCAGTACGTGGTGCTCCCTGGTGGCTGTGATCAACCAGTAGAAGTCGACTCGACGTACACGCCCGAGCCATGGGATCCAGCAGCTGGTGTTGGTGGTGTGGTCTTCCTCGGCGGCACGACCCTCACGCTGAATGCTGACATCAACGCGTCATCGGCCGGTTTTGCGTCGGGACACTCAGTGGGAGCCG
>CAZBTI010000255.1:0-1364 GCA_964494395.1 uncultured Acidimicrobiales bacterium
CGCCGGAGCAGTGCGTAATTCACCGCCGAAGCGGCCAGCTCCCTAGCTTATTCCTATTCCTCTTCAGAAGTCGCATCAGTTGCGGGTTCAGTGTCCGCTCCGACTTCCTGTAATTCTTCGCTTTCTTCGACCTTTTCACCGTCGGCCTCGTCGCCGTCAGCAGCGTCGCTCCAGTCGTCAGCGGAGATGGCTTCGCCACCATCTGCTGGCTTCCAGACCTGCTCACCGCTCTCGGGGTCGACGACCCACTCGCCTTCGGCCCATTCGACATCGCCGTAGGCCTCTTCTTGGGCGAGTTGCGTTTCGCTTTTGATATCGACTCGCCACCCGGTGAGTCGGGCTGCCAATCGTGCGTTTTGGCCTTCCTTACCAATCGCCAACGAAAGCTGGAAATCGGGAACGATGACCTCGGCGGTGCCGGTTTCTTCGATAATCCGGACCTCTTTGACCTTCGCTGGTGAAAGCGCCTTCATGACAAAGTCTGGAAGGTCATCGGAGAACGGCACGATGTCGATCTTCTCGCCACGCAGCTCGGTGACGACCTGACGGACGCGGGCACCGCGGGCGCCAACGCATGCGCCGACCGGGTCCACGTTCGGGTCGTTCGAGTACACGGCGATCTTGGTGCGGTGTCCAGGTTCACGGGCACAAGCGCGAATCTCGACGATTCCGTCTGCGATCTCGGGCACTTCGAGCTCAAAGAGTCGACGGACGAGCCCTGGGTGGGTTCGACTGACGACGATCTGCGGACCCTTTGCGGTCTTGCGGACCTCGACGATGTAGGCCTTCAGGCGAGCGTTTGGCTCCGGGCGCTCGAACATGACCTGCTCGGACTGCGGCAGGAGCGCTTCGACACGACCGAGGTCGAGGAGCGTGTAGCGGGCATCGGTCTGCTGGATCATGCCGGTGACGATGTCGCCCTCGCGTCCTGCGTACTCTTCGTACTTGAGTTCGCGCTCAGCCTCACGGATGCGCTGGGTCATGACCTGGCGTGCTGTTTGGGCAGCGATGCGACCAAAGTTGTCCGGGGTGACGTCGAACTCTTCGCCGGAGATCTCGCCTTCTTCGTCGAGTTCTTGTGCCATGACGCGAATGTCCATCGACTCTGGGTCAATGGTGACCCAGGAGTACTCGTAGGCATCGGGCATCCGCTTGTAAGCGGACTCGAGAGCATCGGCGAGTGCTGCGAACAGCGCGTCGACCGAGATTCCTTTTTCGCGTGCAAGGGCTTGGAGGGCTTCAAGCATCTCGTTGTTCATGCGAGTTGGCCTTTCTGAATTCCTGATGTTTCTTCATCCGCCGCGTTGGTTGCTCCCGATGTTTGGGGCTGCTTCTTCGACGCATCATTGTTCTGGTTCTTCGAA
>CAZBTI010000256.1:0-1314 GCA_964494395.1 uncultured Acidimicrobiales bacterium
CACCGTTCTACGACCGCACCGCCGATGCTGGCGCCTACTTCGCCGACCTCAACGGATGGGACCGGCCGATGTACTACGCCAAGCCGGACCTCACTCCACCGGTCCCGAACACCTTCGACTACTCGTGGGGCATCGAGGGCTGGCACGGGGCCAACGCCATCGAACACACCGCTGTTCGCGAAGCGGTTGGCATGTTCGACCTCTCGACCTTCGCCAAGCTCGAGGTGTCTGGCGCCGACGCTGGCGACATCTTGGACTACCTCGCCGCAGGCGCTGTCAACGCCGAGGTCGGCGCATCGGTTTACACCCAGTGGCTGAACGACCATGGCGGCATCGAAGCCGACCTGACCGTCAGCCGTATCGCGGAGGACACCTTCTGGGTCATCGGCGGAGCAGGCACTCGCCAGCGCGACCTCAACACGCTGCGACGCGCAGTTATTGGAAAGAACGCGACGGTCACCGACGTGACCGAAGAGCACGCATGTGTCGCGGTCATGGGTCCCAACGCTCGCGACCTCGTCGGGTCGCTGACCAGTGCCGACATGAGTGACGACGCATTCCCATTCGCCACGAACCAGCGCATCGAGATCGCCGGAGTCGAAGTCCTCGCCAACCGGATGAGTTACGTGGGCGAACTCGGTTGGGAGCTCTATGTTCCCGCCGCCGATGCCGTGGTCCTCTGGGACGCGCTCGCTGAGGCGGGGAATTCGCACGGCCTCGAACTGTGCGGCTACTTCGCGCTCAACTCGCTGCGCTTCGAAAAGGGCTACCGCCACTGGGGCCACGACGTGACCCCCGACGACACCCCGGTCGAAGCCGGTCTGTCATTCGCCGTTGCGTGGGACAAGCCAGCCGACTTTCGAGGCAAGGCCGCCGTCGCCGCGCAGCGAGCTGAGGGTGCCAAGCAACGATTGGTGCAGATCAAGCTCGTCCAAGAACCTGGTCCCGACGCACAGTTGGTCCACCACAACGAGACGCTGTACCGCAACGGCGAACCCGTGGGCTACGTCACCGGCGGCATGTGGGGCCACACCGTCAATGCCGCCATCGGCATGGCACTCGCCATCCGCGGCGACGAGTCGGTCACCAAGGACTGGATCGAAGAAGCCGACTGGGAGATCGAACTCCCCGCCGGCAACGTCAAAGCCGAAGTCCAGTTACGGCCTTGGCTCTGACGTGCTCCTCGGCGAAGCGCCTCCGCAGCTAATTTTCGCCGAGAAAGACGTCAGACTGCCTTCCCCTCCGGGGGCCGTTCCAGAGCCACGGAGGCGGTGCGGCTGAGGCGGTGTCGGCGTTTCTGTAGCCAACGACGCC
>CAZBTI010000257.1:0-1314 GCA_964494395.1 uncultured Acidimicrobiales bacterium
CAAACGTGTTGTGCCAAGGCTGGTCACCGGTCGCGATTTTTTCTTTGACGAAGTTGAGGTTGACGGTCGTGTGAGCGATGCCAGGATGCACGAATGTTTTCGACGCTTGGTAAGCCTGAGGCTCGGCAAGCGTACTGGGTTGGGCGATCAGGCAGGTCGATGGTAGCAGGCTAAGCAACATCAGCACGAATACAATTAAGAGCGGCTGCTGGCAAACGTTTTCTTGGAGTGATGTCATGGAGTGTTTTGCAGTGCGAATTAACGATTTGTCACGGGGCGCACAAAAGGTTAGCTCTAAGTCGACCAGCGCTCGTGCAAAGCCGTGGTTAAATACCGCGGGCGAGTTGGCCTGGGTTCTGGTTCTGGCGAACATGCCGTTTTTGACCGGCGCAACCGGCGTTTCTCTAGCGTGTTCGGGCCCGGAGTTAGCGGGAGCTGTCATTGATAAGTCAGCTTTGAACCCCGATTTCATCGTCTCGGGTTCCCAATTCTGGAAAATTTTCGACTTCATTCAGAGGTAGCCGGCGTCGCCAAACTTCGGGTTGCCGATATACATCCAACATCAAAACTGATTTCCTCTGAGGGCAAGGCCTGAACTCTGGGGGCCCAGCTACGCGAGTTAAAGTGTAGTGGCGATCAATTTTTCGGTTATTATAATCTCTCGTTATAGCTCGCTTAAAATGTTGTTCTTAGAAAAGTTATCGATGAATTTTAGCCAACGTTTTATCTTTACCTTGGCTCTGTTCTTTTCTTTCGGCTGTTCGGCTTATGCTCAAACCTCCAGCGACTCACCTGCTGAGCCAACGCTCACCCAAAAACTGATCGCCGAAGATGCAACGCAGCTTGTTCAGCAAGCCCGAGAGTCTGGCAACATTGTTCGCGGGGCTATCTTGTTTCACCAAGGGAACATCAATTGTGCTCGCTGCCACCGCCCCGCCGCCGGTAAGACGCGACTGGGGCCCGACTTGAGTAAGCTCGGCAAAGATATGACCGACGAAACGATCGTCGAATCGATTTTGGAACCCTCCAAAGTGATTGCCAAAGGCTTTGCGTCGAAAGTGATTGTCGATATCGACGGCCGGACGCTGGTGGGACCAGTGATCAAGGAGACCGACGACGAGATTGTTTTGGGGGATTACTCCGGCCAAGGAAAGGAAATCAAAATCGCGGTCGACGACATTGATCTCCAACGTGACAGCAAGATTTCAGGGATGCCTGATAACTTGATCAACGAGCTTAAAAACCGACAACAGTTTTTAGATCTTTTGAAGTACGTCATCGACACGAAAGAGCGCGGGCCTGATCAAGGTGCTG
>CAZBTI010000258.1:0-1294 GCA_964494395.1 uncultured Acidimicrobiales bacterium
CGAAGACAGCTCCAGCGAAACAGCAGCGCCTGTTGCCGATGCTGTCGACGTTGGCGATGAGGACGAACTCTTCGAAGAAGAGCCCGCTCCTCGAGTGGAGAGCCCGTTCGATCGTCCTGGCCGCTGGTATGTGGTCCACACCCAGAGCGGACACGAGAAGAAGGCTCAGCAGAACCTCGCTGCCCGAACCGAGTCCATGAACATGGAAGATCGGATCTTTGAGAGCGTCATTCCAATGGAAGACGTTGTCGAATTCAAGAACGGCAAGAAGGTCGTTGTTCAAAAGAAGATGTTCCCCGGTTACCTCCTCGTTCGAGCTCACCTCGACGATGACTGCTGGTACGTCGTTCGCAACACCCCATCTGTGGTCAACTTTGTTGGCTCTGGTGGAAAGCCATCCCCGTTGCTGCGCCGCGAAGTCGAGAACTTCCTCGCAGTAAAGGAAGAGGGCGCTCCAGCAACGCCGAACAAGCGCAAGAGCGCTCGCCTCGAATACGAGATGGGCGAGACCGTGCGAGTCAAGGAAGGCCCATTTGCGGACTTCTCGGGCGAGATTGTCGAGATCAACGAGGACCAACTCAAGGTCAAGGTGCTCGTCAACATCTTCGGCCGCGAGACCCCGGTAGAACTCGAGTTCTCTCAAATCGCCAGGCTGTAGCAACTACCTGCCTCCAAATCCGGTTACACGTTGCGCGTTTTGCTGCGCAGCGGCAGACTGATGCGCTGGTAATCCAACTTCGTTACCACCACGTCTCTATAGACAATTCTCTTCAGGAAACTCACCATGGCAAAGAAGCAAGTCTCCGCAGTCGTAAAGATCCAGATCCCCGCTGGCCAAGCATCGCCAGCTCCACCTGTCGGTACCGCACTCGGTCCGCACGGTGTGGCAATCATGGACTTCTGTAAGGCCTACAACGCACAAACCGAAGACAAGCGCGGCCAGGTCATCCCGGTCGAGATCACCATCTTCGAAGATCGTTCGTTCACCTTCATCACCAAGACTCCACCGGCGGCGTTCTTGCTTCGTCAGGCCGCTGGCGTTGACAAGGCAGCAAATGAGCCTGGTCGCGAAGTCGCTGGTTCGGTCACGTCTGCTCAAGTCAAGGAAATCGCCGAGAGCAAGATGGCTGATCTCAACGCCATCGACATCGAGGGTGCAATCCTTCAGATCGAGGGCACTGCCCGCTCGATGGGCCTCGAAGTTAAGTAAGTAGAACGCTCACGGCGAAGTGAAGGGCATACGCCCTCAGCTGAGCTGAGAACGAGAATGCTCACGACGAAGTTGTGAGATGTA
>CAZBTI010000259.1:0-1289 GCA_964494395.1 uncultured Acidimicrobiales bacterium
CCAACTGTTGGTCGACCACAACGTTCTTTCGCGACTGACTCAGCAGTGCTAGCCCGTCGGCCGGATCGTAGCCCAGCGGCTCACCTGGTTCCCCGGTTGGAGAAGGAGGGGTCGATGTCATATCGCTAGCGCTCTACTCTCAGTCAATGTTCGGTCGTAGGCGCCTCGCAGCCCTAGCAAGATCAGCCCAGTGAGAGCCCATGCAACAACCACCGTGCTGATGGTCAACTCCGGGTACCCAACACGTAGAACAAATACGTGCCACACGGCCGAAACCGACCAATACACAATGGCCAATAGCCCAAGAGAGACACCTCCACCCAGGCTCAATCTGGGATGAACTACGCGTCGCCGACGGCTCTGGACCAGCCCCTGGGCCACCATCACGAAGAGACACAAGAAGAAAAGGACCAGGAGCCGATGATCTCCGGTCGTCTGCCAGTTGACGATTCCGCCAGCGCGGCGGATACCGCGAGCGTCGTCGATCGCTGACCCAAGCCAAAGCGCGACGGCGGCAATCTGCGCAGCCCAAACCAAGGCCAACCACCACGGCCCAATCTGTAAGGCCTCGCTCTGCGGGTTGCGCCTAGACCGTTTGAGAATCGCAAGATGGGAAAGCGGATCGACGAGATCATCCGAGCCGCCAGGATGCTCGTTTGTATTTTCCATAGGAGAAAGTAAACCGACTATTTGCCAATTTGTCAAGTTAAACATGCAAGGTCAATAAACGAGGGTCAGACCCCCCGTTACTGACCTCCCTGTTACTGACGTGAGGTTTGCCATGTCGAAGTGGTGAGGGCCTATGCAACAATCACCGGGCCGACGGTCAGACAGAAAGTGCGAGAGGTCACATTATAAGTACTTGCATATGCCCTTTTTATAAGGCATATTAGATCCATGACACAATACCCTTCAGTATTTGCCGACCTTCCACCACCTACCTACGCCGAGAACCCATCCGGGCTTTGGGCGAGCATCGAGAAATTCGAGTTCGACCTCCCCGGCGTCGAACTGCCCTTCTCCGCCCGGCTCGCCCGCGACAACGGTTGGAGCTCCGACTTCGCCCACCGGGTGATCGACGAATACCGCCGCTTCCTCTATCTCTCGGCGGTAGCCGGCCACACGGTTTCACCATCGGACGAGGTCGATCAGGCGTGGCACTTGCACCTCACCTACACGTCCTCCTACTGGTACGGCCTTTGCGAGGGAGTCCTCGGCTGGCCACTGCATCACGGCCCAACACAAGGCGGCGAAGCCGAGCAGAAGACCTACACCAACCTCTACGAAGC
>CAZBTI010000260.1:0-1285 GCA_964494395.1 uncultured Acidimicrobiales bacterium
TGTCCTGATTCAGGACATAGGAAACCCTCGAACCCACGGTTCGGGGGTTTCCTTAGTTTTTGAAGCGTGGTTGGTAGTCGGTTTCAGGGTTGAGTTCGAGGTGTCTGAGTAGCTCGCCTGTTGTTTTGTTGACGACGCATATGTCGAGGTCGTCGATGATCAAGATGACTGGGGTCCGTTTGTGGGGTCGGCCGATTCCGATGTGGTGCATCTTTCCGGCGTGTCGTAGTGACACTGCGCCGGCGTCGTCGATGATGTCGTGGCGGATCCTGTAGTGGCTGCCGGCGCCTTTGTTGTGTGGCTGGTCTTTGGGTAGCCGGTCATAGGCAACTGCTGGTGGCACTTTGCCGATGCTGGTGTGGGCCCTGTGATGGTTATAGGTCTTGCGAAACTCATCGATGTTGGCTTGGAGCGCGCTGATGGTTTCTGCGGGTGGCCGGGCCGTGAGCCATTTCTTCATGGTCTGTTGGAAGCGTTCAACTTTGCCGGTTGTGGTCGGGTGGTTGGGTTTGGTGTGTTTTTGGGTGATGCCGAGTTCGGCTAAGCGGGTTTCGATCTGGTTCCGTCCGCCTTTTCCGCCAGCGAACCTTGTCGTGTACACGAGACCGTTGTCAGTGAGAACTGACGCTGGGAACCCATTGATTTCAGCGGTTTCGTTGAATGTGTCTCGGACGATGTTGCCAGTCACACGCCGGTGAACAGATACGTGGAGGGCTTTACGGGAGTGGTCATCGAGCCAGGAGATCGTTTCTGTGTCGGTGCCGTCGGCGAGCCAGATATGGGTGAAATCTGATTGCCATGTTTCGTTCGGTAGATCGGCTTCGAACCGGATGTGGGAGGTCTTTGGACGTTTCCTGGGTGCCGGCTCGATCAGGCCAGCAGCCAGGAGTCGCCGTCGGATCGTCGACACCGACACCTCAACTCGATGGTGTTGCTTGAGGTGCCATTGGATGGTGTGCGGTCCTGCGTCGAGTCCTTCGGATTCGAGCATCTCGCGCAGGTTCACTATCTGTGAATTCACTACATCAGAAACAGTGTTCGGCGATGTGTGCGGCCGCCTCGATTGAGGTTCGAACGCTGCTTCGCCCTCGGCCCGGTAACGGGCCATCAGCTTCGATACCCAACCTCGGGACACCCCGAAACGCCTAGCTGCTTCAGACTGGGAGATCCCCTCCACAGCCACCGACATGATGATCGCTCGAGCCTTCGACATCACCCACAATGCCAACCCAAATGTTTCCTATGTCCAGAACAACATGTTTCCTATGTCCTGAACCACAACACC
>CAZBTI010000261.1:0-1244 GCA_964494395.1 uncultured Acidimicrobiales bacterium
CCATTGCCAATTGAACGACTCTCAACAGGTCGATGAATTCAGCGTCACTGACGTAACCTTCCATGAGCTCACTAGCTCTAGCGAGGATCTGATATGATCTTTCCAGCGTCGGTTCGGCCGAAATAGCAGCTAGTGAACCGTTGATGAACAAACGCTTGTCTTCGGTGGTGACGATCTCATTGATCCAGTTGTCAGCCGAGATCCGCTCGAGCAGACGCCGCGCGGCTACGGTTTCAAAGCGATCGTTTGATTTCAGAATGTTGAACAAAAGATTCGCTTCTGGTTGAGCGCCCAGTCGCAGGTACGATTCGCAAACGAGTCGTCGAACATTTGCCGAAGAGTCGTTGAGAAGTTTTGCCAGAACCGGTTTGAACCTGTTACGCAAGCCACAAATCGAAGCGACTTTGGCTCGGATTTTTTCCTCTTCGTCCAAAGCCAGTTCGTCCAGTGTTTCTTCGTCTGGAAACGGTCCGTAAACGACCATGATGTCCAAGGCGCGAATTCGAAAGTCGACCGAATTACGTGTTTCTTTGGCGATTCCAGTGATGTCAACTTTCCAAGTTGATGCCAGTTTTTGTTGCATCAAAGCGATTTTTTGACGGGCCCAAGCCGAATTCGGTTGTGGGTGGCGAATGATCTCAGCAAGTTCGTTTTCGTACTGGGTTACTGTTTCAGGAACCTCTCCACTCCAGAAGATTCGGTAGATCCCGCCATTGGTTCCGCGACCGCCAGTGGAAAAATACAGCGAGCCGTCTTTGCCAACTGCTAGGTCGGTGACATTAAGTGGTTTGCCTGTAGCAAAGACTTCGATCTCAACCTTTTTGGTCGCGCCCTCTTCCTTTGGAAACGCCGCCAGAATTCGGCCCTCTGACCAGTCTGCAAAGAAAATCGAGTTGTGAAAACGTGCAGGGAATTGAACATGTTGGTAAAGAACCGCGCCTGTTGGCGAACCGCGGCCTGTCTTTGCAGCAGGTGGAATCGTGTCTGCAAAGTACTCTGGAAACTTTGCCCAACCACTTCGCCAGCCCAAATCTGCACCGGCTACGACATGAGTTACGGCAGTAGGTCGGTACCAACTGGTGCCCATGTCGGCTTCCATATCTGAGTCGTGAATAAGCAAGTCGCCCCATTGATCGAAAACCAGATCGTAAGCGTTGCGAATTCCACCAGCGACTGTTTCGACTCTTGTGCCATCGAGTTTCAGGCGAATAATCGTTCCGCCCTGTCCTCGAATGCCTTCGGCA
>CAZBTI010000262.1:0-1235 GCA_964494395.1 uncultured Acidimicrobiales bacterium
TACGAAGCAAAGACGAACTCAGCGAGGTCTGCGTCTGCACCGTCGGCACCGTAGGTGTCGATGAGGTACGAAGCTGCAGCAGGCTCACCGGCGTCGACGAACTCGTATGGTCCGCCGATTCCGTCGTAGTCGATGTCTTCGCCAGCTTCGATGAGCTCGATGCAGAGGGCGAAGGAGGTGCATTGGGTGCCCTCACGGGTGACGTCGTTGATCTCGGCTGCGATAGCTGCGCCACCGTCGGCGTCAGCAACAACAGCTGCGAGAGCGGTGATGATGACGGCGTCGTAGGTCTCAGCACCGAATGCGGTTGCTGCTTCCTCGTCACCCATCTCCTCGACGAGGCGATCGATGAAGTCGGAGATCGAACCGAGGTCAACCGATGGCTGCGTCTGACGGAAGCCTTCGAGAATCTCTGGCTGCTCAAGGAGAGCGTTCAGGTTCACGTTGCCGTCAACGCCCCAGACGTTCACCTCAGAGGTTGGGCCAATGCCACGCTCGTTCATTGCGGTGACGATGTTTGCCGACTCGTCGAAGCCGATGACCAAGATGGCGTCGGATCCAGCGGAGACAAGTGCGTCGACCTCAGCGTCGAAGCTCTCGACGTCAACGGCGTATGGAAGGAACTCGTCGACGATGCCGCCGGCACCTTCGAAGTTCTCACGGAATGCGTCGGCAAGACCGGTTCCGTACGATTCCTGACGGAAGATCACCGATGCGGTTGCGTTGCCTTCAGCGAGGATCTGATCGGCGAGCACGCGGCCCTGGAGCAGATCCGATGGAGCGGTACGGAAGTACAGGCCGCCATCGTCGAAGGTAGTGAAGTCAGGCGAGGTGTTCGCTGGCGAGAACTGGATCACACCGGCGCTTGTGATGCGGTCGATGACCGTGAACGACACAGCAGATGATGCTGCACCGATGATCGCGTCAGCACCCTCGGCGAGGAGACGATCGACCTCAACAGCAGCGGTGTCGGTCGTGGTGTCGCCCGAGTCGCCCTGGTTGATGACGACGTCAGCGCCGAAGACGCCGCCCGCGGCGTTGATGTCTTGGATTGCAAGCTCAGCACCTGCAACCTCGGCTGGGCCGAGGAATGCGAGGTCGCCGGTTACGGGGAAGATGGTGCCGATGTTGAGAACGCCATCGTCGCCGCCGGTTGCACCTGCGTCACCGGAGTCGTCAGCCTCCTCCTCTTCGTCTTCCATGGCTTCTTCTTCATCTTCCATGGCTTCTTCTTC
>CAZBTI010000263.1:0-1192 GCA_964494395.1 uncultured Acidimicrobiales bacterium
GAATTACACGTTCGATTTCGTTATCCAGGACTCAGACGAATTTGCGGACAATGGCGATCCGCTCACTGCAGCGGGAACGGTGACCGTCCAGGTCGTACCAAACCTTCCTCCCGGCATCAGCCAATTTCCGATCCCGGTTAGCGAACCTTCCGAGCCGGGCCAAGAACGCATCATCGACCTTTTGCCCTTCGTTTCTGATCCTGAGGGTGACCCGTTGACGTTCGAAGCATCCAACTCAGGCAACACCTCAGCACGCCTCGTAGGCGACTCGTCAGCTGGCCAGGTTGTTTACACGCCCAATGCCGACTTCGCAGGCCAAGGATTCTTTGAGTTCACCGTTTCGGATGGGCGTGATGAGGCGCGAGGCCGAGTGGAATTTGAAGTCATCCCTCCCAACAGCCCACCTGTTGGGCAGGCGGTTTTTGTTGAGTTCGTCGCGGGCGAAACTCGCATCCTCGACCTCGCTACTGCCTTTACCGATACGGACCTCCCGGACGACACGCTGACGTATGATTTCACACAACTGAATGGCGAAGGAGTGCTGGGCTCTGCCCAGGACGGCAACGTAGTCACGTTCACGGCGCCGTCAACCACACCCGCAGACATGTTTCAGGGCCTAGCTACTGCTACCGACGCCGAGGGTGAAACGGGAACGGCCGACATCACCATCAGAGTCATGCCTTCGGATGCGCCGTCACCAATTCCTGTCAACCTAGACAGAACGCTCGTGTCAGGAGAGACGGTGTCGGTCGACGTGATTTCACAATCGACCTCCCAACTACCTGATGATCCGTCACTGACGCTACTAAGCGCAGTCGTCGTAGACGGCGAAGTCGCAGCAATGCCGTTGGATGGAGCAGTTGAGCTTACAGTTTCCAATCCATCCTTTAGCGGCACAGCGGTCGTGCAATACACGATCCATGACGGGCGCGGCCCAGATGTCGAACTCGCTCGAGCAACTGGAACAATCACCGTGACCGTCATTGGTCCCCCAGATCCACCAGCCCAGCCCGACGTTTCCGTGGCCGGGCCGACGTCGATCCTCGCTCAGTGGTCGCCTCCTGGAAACGATGGCGGATCTCCAATAACCGGCTATAGAGTGTTAGTGAACGGTCCAGATGGACCACAAGCACTTCCAAGCAACGGCACACAACCAAGCCTCGAAATCCCAAGCCTCACGGCTGGGCAACCG
>CAZBTI010000264.1:0-1189 GCA_964494395.1 uncultured Acidimicrobiales bacterium
TCGCCGCTGATGTTGGTCCAACCAGCCGGCGGTGTCTGCTCGGCGACCGAGCAGACGGTTCCAGGTGGCAGCAGCGGCGTGGCGGGTGTTGCCCACGTGCCGGTCTGGTCGAGGGTCGTGATGGTTGGGGTGCCCGAGAACAAGACCGTGCCCGCTGGGTTCACACATTCGACGCCGAAGTCGAATGTGGCGTCGAGGTCGAGTGGGTGAGTATCTGGACCGACCGTGGTCTTCGTGATCGACAGGGTGCTGGTGGTGTTGATGATGTCGATGGTCGTACCGTCGGCGGTGACCGAAACCGCTGGACCTTCGGTGGTAGCGAATCGTGCGTCGGGTGTTTCGGCGACCGAGCAGGTTGCATTGGTCGGCAGATCGCTGATGACCAACGGCGTGTCGACCGAGATCTGGCCATCGACGACGTTGGTCGTCGTGGCGAAGCCGTTGCTGCAGGTCACGGTGACGTCGAAGAGTTCAGCGTCGAGGTCGGTACCTTCAGGAACACCTTCAAGAATCTTGCTGATTGTGAGCTGGCCCGTTTGGCGCTCGTTCGCAAAGGCCGCGTCGACAATGACGCCGGAGTCTGTGCTGATCACGACAGGGCTAGGCGTAAGGGGTGCCCAGCCAGCGAGGGCGTTCTCTGAGATCTCGCACTCCGTGCCCGGTGGGAGCAGTGGTGTTGTTGGGGTTTCCCAGGTGCCGATCTGGCCGGTCGTGGTGATGCTCTGGGTTCCAGAGAACAGCACCGCACCGTCAGCGGCAGAACAGAGGACTTCGAAGCTGAACGTGTCGTCGAGGTCGAGTGGCTGGCCATCTGGGCCGGTCGTGGTCTTCGTTATCGACAGGGTGCTAGTCGTGTTCACGATTTCAATGCCGTTGCCGGTCGTCTCCACGACGACATCGGAGGATGTGGTCGTGGCGAAGCGGGCATCTGGCGTCTCTTCAGCCGCACACGAAGCGCCCGTTGGGATGTTCTCGAGCACGAACGGTGCATCCACAGAGAACTGCCCAGTCTCTACGTGGTCGGTAGTGGTGAAGCCGCCCGAGCAGGTGATGGTGAGGTCGAAGAGGAAGGCGTCGAGGTCGGTTCCGACCGGCACGCCGTCGAGGGTCTTGGTGATGGTGAGATCGCCGGTGTCGCGCTCGTTGGTGAACTCGGCAACGGCAACGCCTGCAGAGTCGACCGTGAGCG
>CAZBTI010000265.1:0-1176 GCA_964494395.1 uncultured Acidimicrobiales bacterium
TCGCGCTCGTTGGTGAACTCGGCAACGGCAACGCCTGCAGAGTCGACCGTGAGCGGAATGTCGTTGGCCGACGTGAGCGTCCAGCCGGCTGGTGCTGCTTGCTCGGTGACGGTGCATTCGGTGCCGTTTGGAAGCGCTGGCAGGTCGCTGTAGGCGAGGAAGCCGGTTGCGGTGGTGGGGGAGGTGACGGTGTTGGCATCGACGGTGTGGGTGCCCGAATAGGTAGCTCCGCAGTCGACGAAGAAGTCGAATGATTCGGTGACGTCCACTGGGAAGCCCGATGCGACCTGAGTGTTCTTGACGATCATGATCTCGCCAGTGGCGTTGACGATGGCCACGTCAGCGCCAGCGTCGGTGATCGCGATGCCTGCGGTCTCAACGTCGACAGGGGCCGTGGTCGTGGCGAAGCGGGGGTCGCGGTCTTCGATCACTGTGCAGACGGCGCCGGTCGGCAGGTCTGGAATGGTGATCGTGCCGCCGTCAGCAATTGGTTGATCGGCAAAGACCAGCGGCGAGGTGGCGAAGTCGCCAACGCACGAGATGTCGACGGTGAATTCGACCACGTCAAGGTCGAGACCCAGAGGGGCACCGATCACGGTCTTGGTGATGTTCAAGTCGGCGGTGTCGCGAGTGTTCTCGAAGGCCGCGTCGACGACGCCTGCCGAGTCGGTTGTGAGCGTTACCACGGTCGGGCTGGTGATGGTCCAACCGGTCGGTGGCGCAAGCTCGGTGACTGTGCATTCGGTGCCCGGTGGGAGCAGCGGGGTGTCTGGGGTTGCCCAGGTGCCGGTTTGTGAGCTGGTGGTGATGGTTTGGGTTGCTGCGAAGAGGACGGTTCCTGCTGGGTTCACGCACTCGACATCGAAGGTGAAGGTGTCATCGAGCACTAGGGATGCGCCAGCCGGCCCGGTGGTGGTTTTGGTGATCGAAAGCGTGCTGGTGGTGTTGACGATCTCGATGGCGTTACCAGCCGAGGTGATGATGGCGTCCGCTCCTGAAGTTGTCGCAAAGCGTGGGTCGGGGGTTTCCACAGCAGCGCACGACGTGCCGGTTGGCAGGTCGGTGACCACAAACGGAGTGTCGACCGAGAACTGTCCGGTGGTGACAAACGGATCCGTCGCGAAGCCGCCGGTGCAGGTGACGGTGACGTCGAAGAGTTCGGCGTCGAGGTCGGTT
>CAZBTI010000266.1:0-1157 GCA_964494395.1 uncultured Acidimicrobiales bacterium
CTCTTCGACGTCACCGTGACCTGCAGCAACGGCTTCACCACGACGAACCACGTGGTCGCCGGCCAGTTCTCGGTCGACGCACCGCTCGTGATCCCCGACCTCCCTACCGGCGCTGTGTGTTCTGCTGTAGAGACGCCGGACCCTCGCTTCTCGACCACCACCAGCGGCGGAGCCACGATTTCGCAGCGCGGCGAGCGCATTGGGATCACCAACACCACCAGCACCCTTTCGATCACCAAGACCACGGTCGGCCCCGACACTCACGACCTCGACTTGGATGAAACCTTCGACTTCGACGTCGTCTGCTCGACAGCCGATGGCACCGAGTTGTTCTCTGGAACACAGACCGTTACGACCGTAGGCCAAACCGGCGCCTGGGCAACCCCAGCCACCCCACTCCTCCCACCGGGCACTGAATGTTCGGTCACCGAGCAAACTCCTCCAACGGGCTGGACGAACATCTCCGGACCGGTCGTCGACGTAGTCACCGGCTCGGCCGCCATCATCGATGCCGCATTCGTAAACGAACGCGACACCGCCGAACTGGCGATCTCGAAGTCCGTGATCGGCGCTCCGGCCGGGCTCGACGTGGCCGGACTGGTGTTCACCGTCGACATCTCTTGCGTGGGCGACTTCGCAAGCTCTCCGCTGGTCCTTGCCGATCAGCCGATCGGTGACGGCGGCACGATCAACATCGCGGATCTCCCTACCGGCTCTACGTGCACGGTCATCGAGGACGCCGATCCACGGTTCGCGACCACTACAGCTCCCATCGACGTCGAAACAGCTGGCACCGTGATCACCGATGCTGGCGCCGACGTTGCGATCGTGAACGCGACCGGCGAGATCATGATCGTTAAGAACACCCAGGTCGCTTCCGGCCTGCCGGTCGACGTCACCGAATCGTTCGACTTCGCCGTCGATTGTGGCGCAGCGTACGCCGGCACCCATACCGTCGACGCCGACACGGTGACGTCCCCCACTACCGCTACTGGTTTCCTTCGTTACAGCGACCTTCCGGCGCTACCGAATGGCACCGACTGCACGGTCACCGAGCTCGCCGCACCGGCGGGTTGGACGCTTACCTCGGATAACGACATTGCGCTCACGGTCGACTCTGCAGGCGTTGCCGTTGCCGAGTTCACCAACGAGCGCGA
>CAZBTI010000267.1:0-1112 GCA_964494395.1 uncultured Acidimicrobiales bacterium
CAGATGCTCAAGATGCCGACGGCGAAGACCTCAAAGCAGAAGACGTCGAGGTCGACGAGGCCACCGAAGCGGACGCTACCGATGCAGAGGTCGAAGAGAATGTTGCAGACGACGAGATAGTTGGCGAGCACGTACTCGTCGAGGACGACGTTGTTGATGTTGATGCCGACGCTTCGGTTGATGAGATTGTCGATGCGGACGCGACCGAGGCTGATCCGGCTAGTGGCGATGTAACGCTCGAAGGTGACGAGGTTCCCGAGGTCGACGACGTCGACACCATTGAAGACTTGGATGTCGATGAAGTGTTCGAGGAAGACGGGCCTCTCGAAGAGGTCGCTGTTGAAGATGCAGTCGTCGAAGAGTCCTCCGGCGGTTCTGGAATTGGGTTCGGCGCTATGGGAGCAGCCGCTGCTGCAACCGGTGGCTTTGTCGCTGCGGAGTCCCTGACCGATTCTGGTCCGGTTACCGAACCAATTCCCGTTGTCGGGTCCGAGGTCGAAAGCGCTGAGGCAGACATTGACTTGTCCGCTGATGCCGAGACCGGAGATTCGTTCGATGCGGAGAGCGCAGAGGAAATCGATCAGGGTTCGAGTTCGCTGTTCGGGACGCAAATGGATCCTGCTGAGTCGGCTGAAGAGGCCGAGGCTGAGGGCAGCGCAGAGGCTGGATCCTTCGTCAAGAAGTTTGCCGAAAGTCTCGACGTCACCCCTCTTCCCAAAAAGTAGGCGCACAACCACTTTCGGTCTTCGTTGGCAATGTCCGCCGGAAATCGCTGTCTGGTGTCTAGACTTCTTCGCTCAAGAGAAGGCGTACGACACCAACGTTGGGAATAGAGCAGCTGGACGGCGTGTATAGCTGGGTTTGAGAGCGACAATCATCGCGATTCCGCTTGAAGGAAAGGGTTTCGTCGTGGCGACGAAGAAGACGGCAAAGAAGGCACCGGCGAAGAAAAAGGCGCCCGCAAAGAAGAAGGCAGCCGCAAAGAAGGCGCCCGCAAAGAAGAAGGCAGCCGCAAAGAAGGCGCCCGCAAAGAAGAAGGCAGCCGCAAAGAAGGCGCCCGCAAAGAAGGCGCCCGCAAAGAAGAAGGCAGCCGCAAAGGAACCCAAAGTGAT
>CAZBTI010000268.1:0-1111 GCA_964494395.1 uncultured Acidimicrobiales bacterium
CTTCGGGCCAGAAACCGCTGAGGGTTAGTCGGCTTGTTCGGCGGTGTAGGCGCGGGATCCGTCGAGGATGCCTTCGGCAACACTTCGCATCGACGTCCGCTCGCCCATGGCGGTGGATTGGAGGTAGCGGAACGACTCCTGCTCGGTGAGTCCGTGCTCGTCCATCAACCGACCTTTTGCCCGATCGATCACCTTTCGGTTCTCCAGTTGGCCTTCGGCGTCTTCCTTGCCCTCTGCGAGGCTGACGACGTCGCGATGGCGAGCGAGCGCCATCTCGATGGCTGGAACGAGGTCGCTGCGCTGCCATGGTTTAACCAGGTACGCCATCGCGCCGGCTTCGGCCGCACGTGTAACGAGATCTCGCTGTCCAAAGGCGGTGAGGATGAGCACAGCAGCAGATCGTTGGGCGACGACTTCGCGGGCGACTTCGATCCCGTCGAGCCCGGGCATACGGACATCGAGAATTGCGAGGTCCGGTTGCAGTTCGGAAATCATCCGGAGCGCCTCGTCCCCGCGCCCGACCTCGGCCACGACTTCGTAGCCCTCTTCGCGAAGAGTCTCGACGAGGTCGAGGCGAATTATTGCCTCGTCTTCGGCGACCAGTATGCGTGGAGCGTTCATGAGCCCATCATTTCGTCGAGTAGTTCGTCCTGTCTCAATTCCAAACCCATAATTCGTTCGTTCAATTCATCGTGATGACGTTGCATCTTGTCGGCATGGCGGGCGGCCTCTCGATGTTCCTGCTCGGCGAGCGGCGTTTCCGATGCCATTGCACGCAAACGGGCGCTCTCAGCATCGTCGCGAAAGTGATCGAGTTGCTCTACAGCAATACGAAGCTCTTCGCGTGCGCGTTTGATTTCATCGCCGTTCTCACGCAGTTTTCGCTCGATCATGGACTGTTTCACCGGGGAATCACCGTTCGACATCATAGAAGCTCCCAGAAAAGGGCCATAACCGAACGGCGACCTGTAGCATCTTCTAGTGCTATCCAGCCCGGATGGCGGAATTGGCAGACGCGACGGATTCAAAATCCGTTGTCCGAAAGGGCGTGTGGGTTCAAGTCCCACTCCGGGCACATTTCTCTCCCCAGCCAAAAGGCGGGTTTGCGGAG
>CAZBTI010000269.1:0-1097 GCA_964494395.1 uncultured Acidimicrobiales bacterium
GGAACGGAAGACTACTATTACTATCACGCGTTGCATTACCAGAATACGCAGCAGTTAGACAAAGTCGACGAACTGCTAAAACCGTGGAACAAAAGATTGGGTTCTACGCAGCGGTACAACATCATCCGCAACCGTCAAGCGTTTCTAAAGTACGACAACGACCCCGATTTCACGTTCGACTTCCTGGTTAAAACGCTTAAGCCCAACCTAAATCACCAACGGCGCATCCCTCGTGCCGATCGAAAATTGCCAACGGAGCTAGCCCCCTCGCTAATTTCGATAGAACGGCTTTCGAAACAGGCACTTAGCAAACATTCAAACACGGACGGTTTTGAGCCAGCGGGTCTGGAAGCAATTTCAAAAGGGCAATTAAATCGCCAGCGCAGACGACACTTGCTCTCACGACTTCAGTATCCAGACTATCCGAACCTAGTTGAACTGATTCTGAAAGATCTAAAAGAACGTGACAGCGGCGGTTTTGGATCGCTCGATATTCACAACAACTTAACACGCGAACAATTGGACCTGTTACTTGAAAGCCAGCCAAAACTGATTTCCGAAAACAATTTCGTCTACAGCTACGTCACTCACCTGCTGCCCGGCGCAGATGAGAATCTGGAGGTCGATCGAAAAGTTAACCGTGACTACTTGAAGCGACTGTGGAAGTTTACTGAACAGTTACCCGCAACTTTCAACTCGCTAAAAACCTGCGTTCTCTATCGGCAACTTGAACTTGATCGTTTGGATGGAAAATATAATCGCAAGTTGTTCCTGGAGTATTTGAAACTGCCCAAACGAACCGGCTACGTAAACCGCGATCTACTTGAAAAAGTCCGTTCCAAACACATCGCTCAACTGAGCGCCGACTACAGTTCACAGGCTCGTTTGGCCCCAATCTATTCAGACGAACCGCTTGTTCGTGAATACCTGCACCATTTCCTTAAAGACGCCAACAACTTCACCGCGTTTTCACCGTACGTAAACGAGCCTTACCTGAAACAGCAGTTCGCCACCGTAAAAATCCTCCACGGGTTGGGCGATACCGAACGTTGGGCTTCCATGCTTGGTCCCAACGCCTATCGCGCCATCGTCGATCG
>CAZBTI010000270.1:0-1084 GCA_964494395.1 uncultured Acidimicrobiales bacterium
TTCGACGTCAACGACGGCGTCGATTTGGCATGCACTGAGGATCAGCGCCATCACGGCGAAGAGCAGTAGACGCACAGGCTTCACGGCGCTCTACGCTACGCGCTCAGCGGCCAGAAGGGTAAGACGCACACTTTTCTGTTGCCGCTCCGCCACATAGGTGCGTCGAGAAAACGAAAGAGGCCGGACCCATTAGGCCCGACCTCTTCAAAGAGCTATCTATCGACGCAATGCGAACTCGGGAGAGTTCGGCGCATCCGAGACTGTCTTAGACTTCTGCCTTTTCGTTTTCGTCAATTTCCTCGACTGGAGGAGGTTCGAAGCCTTCGATCGCCCGGAAAACAATGTGCTGTTCACCCGGGTATTCAGGGTTGTCCTCGACGTCGACGATGACGATTTCACCGGCACGGAACTCCTTGTAGAGGAGCTTCTCGGAAAGCGGATCTTCGACCAGGCGCTGAAGTGCACGACGCAGTGGACGGGCACCGAGCGTTGGATCGTAGCCCTTGACCGAAACGTAGTCTTTGGCAGCGTCGGTGAGTTCGAGGCCCATGCCGAGGGTGGCCATTTGGGTTCCGACACGCTTGATCATCATGTCGATGATCTGACGCACCTCTTCCTGGCTGAGCTCGTGGAACACGATGGTGTCGTCGATGCGGTTGAGGAACTCTGGGCGGAAGTGCTCTTTGAGCGCCTCGTGTGCCTTTTCCTTCATCCGTTCGTAGCTGATGGCCGAGTCGACCTTGGTGAAGCCGAGGTTCGCCTTGCGGAGATCTCGGGTACCGAGGTTCGAGGTCATGATGAGCACCGTATTTCGGAAGTCGACGGAGCGACCCTGGCTATCGGTGAGGCGACCCTCTTCCAGAATCTGGAGGAGCGTGTTGAACACGTCGGGGTGGCCCTTTTCGATCTCGTCGAAGAGCACGACGGAGAATGGCTTGCGACGGACAGCTTCGGTGAGCTGGCCGCCCTCGTCATAACCGACGTAGCCGGGAGGTGAACCAACGAGGCGGCTCACGGTGTGCTTCTCCATGTACTCGGACATGTCGAGGCTGATGAGCGAGTCTTCTTCGCCGAAGAGGAACTC
>CAZBTI010000271.1:0-1082 GCA_964494395.1 uncultured Acidimicrobiales bacterium
ACCGTGTTGGGCAACACGACTTTGACGAAATGCTGTGGACAGGACTCGCTGATAAACGCCTTTGACTTTCCGCCCAGGTTAATGTGGACGATGTCGGGAGCTCCGTCACCATTGAAATCTGCAGTCACAGGAGAAAGACTAAAACGCTTATTAACAACCCCTGCCTCCGCTCCAACAGCCGCGAACTCGCAATCTGCATTTTGAATCAGCAATCGTCCTGGCAGACGAAGAAACTCAAACTTGTGCGGTGGCAGATCAATATAGTTTTCGGAAACGATCAAGTCCGTTTTGCCGTCGAGGTTCAAGTCTTCAAAAACGCAGCCCCATGAAAACTCGTAGTCGGCGACCTTTGTTTCTTCCGCAACATCAGTGAATTTAAAATCGCCCTCGTTGTGGAACATGATCCATTTCGGATAGTACGTTTGGTCCTCTCGGAGATCACCGCTGGCCAAGAAGGCTGGTGCGGTGGTTCCTGTGTTGGAAAAGAAGAAGTCCACCAAGCCGTCATTGTCATAGTCACCAACCGCTACGCCCATCGGGTAACTGTAGACTTCGGAATTCGGATTAGGCTCGTTGGTAAACTTTCCGTCGGTGTTTTTCCAAGTGCGAACTTGCCCGGTATCGTGAGCAACGACAAGGTCTTCGTCCTGGTCATTGTCGACATCGTAGAAGACTGCTTGAAACGTGTTGTGCTTGTATTCAAGACCAAGCTCTTCGGTTTTGTCGGTGAAAGAGTTATCACCATTGTTGATCAGCATCGCGCTACGTCCGCCGTAACCTTCTTTGTTAAAGATGTTGAGGCCTTCGATTTTGGTTTTTTCGATGTAGCCGCAAACGTACATGTCGAACGCGCCGTCCCTATTGAGGTCACAGACAGCAACCGAAATTGGTGTCGTATCTTCGTGCATGGGGGCATCAAGTTCTTTGCCGCTTAGTTTTCCGCCATCATTTGTGTACAGCCAAATGCCTTTGGAGCGAGTCACGATCAAATCGTTGTCGCCATCGCTATCAACGTCTAACGATACCGCACTCATCGACGCATGAGTGCTGTCTTTTTTGTATCCAGTTTCTTCGGTGATATT
>CAZBTI010000272.1:0-1081 GCA_964494395.1 uncultured Acidimicrobiales bacterium
GCGACATTGCTGCTGGCATTGGTTTCAAGGGCACTCGCACCGGCGACTCGCTCTCCGATCCAAAGCACCCGATCGTGCTCGAAGAACTCACCTTCCCAGATCCAGTGATCCACGTGGCTGTAGAGCCAAAGGACAAAGAAGCCCAGGACAAGCTCGGCAAGGCGCTCATGGCACTTGGCGAAGAGGACCCAACCTTCCGGGTTGAGACCGACGAGCAGACCGGCCAGACAATCATCTCTGGAATGGGCGAGCTTCACCTCGAGGTCCTCGTAGACCGTATGAAGCGCGAGTTCAAGGTCGACGCAACTGTTGGTAAGCCACAGGTTGCCTACCGCGAAACCATCACCAAGACGCTTGAGAACTACAAGTACACCCACAAGAAGCAGTCGGGTGGTTCTGGTCAGTTCGCAGAGATCAGCTGTTCGATGGAGCCAAGCGGTCCTGGCGGCGGCTACAGCTTCGAAGACACCATCACCGGTGGCCGTATTCCAAAGGAATACATCAAGCCTGTCGACGACGGCATTCAACAAGCGCTCACCAACGGGCCGCTCGCAGGGTTCCCTGTTGTAGACGTAAAGGTCGTTCTCGAAGACGGCAAGACACACGATGTCGACTCTTCGGAAATGGCTTTCAAGATCGCTGGCAACGCATGGTTCCGTGAAGCAGCGAAGACTGCTGGACCAGTTCTCCTTGAGCCAGTAATGGACGTTGAGGTCGTCACCCCCGACGATTATCTCGGCGATGTGGTCGGCGACGTAAACTCACGTCGTGGCCAGGTGCAGGGCACCGAACAACGCGGCAACAACCAAGTGATCAATGCACTTGTTCCGTTGTCGGAAATGTTTGGATACAGTACCGACTTGCGTTCACGTACTCAGGGCCGTGCAACGTACACCATGCAATTTCACTCCTACCAGCAGGCACCTTCGTCTGTTCAGGAAGAAATCGTTGCCCGAGTCCGGGGCGAGTAACACCGCCTTCGCACCTCTTGTGGGTGCATAGAACTAACAAACAAAAACAATCAATCAGAGAAGAAAGAAACCCAAAGGAAACCAGTCATGGCTAAAGAGACCTTCGAGCG
>CAZBTI010000273.1:0-1075 GCA_964494395.1 uncultured Acidimicrobiales bacterium
GCAAAGAGGCTGTCGGGGCCGAGTTCGATTTCGATCAGCTTCATTTTGAAAATAGTAATCGGTACCGGCATCGGTTTTCGAGGAACGGCCTCTACCTTGGGAACATGAAGGAGATCGTCGTCGCTCGCAGTTCGACCGGCCCCTTCAGCGCGCTGATCTACGTCTCGCTCATCATCGTGGTCGGTCGCGGTTGGGCAATTTGGTGGCCGGTTCGGTTCCTTTTCTTCGCTGTGGTCTTCGCTATTGCGATCAATCTCTTGAATCGGATGCGCAACATGAAGCTGTCGGTGACACCCGAGCAGGTGCACGTGGTCAACTTCAATTCGAAGTTTGCGCTCGACATCAACAGTGTCCGGATCGACGATCAGAACAACCCGAACGCCTGGCCGCAGAACGATTTCGTGCCGGCAGAAGCCCTTGGGCAAAACGCTGCGAGTTCGAGCGGTGCTCGTGAACTGATGCTCACCGACGACACCGGAGTCAAAGCGAACGTCGGAGTCGCTCCTTCATATGGGTCTCGGCTCGACGAGATTGCTGAAGACCTCTACATCGCAATCGATCGGATGCGGGCGGCAAGCTAGTCCGAGACCTCGACATCTGCTCTGGTGGCCGACTACTCCGGCAGTCGGTGGACGAAGACGGCGTAGTCGTCGTTTGGTGACGGTGCGTCGCCGCTCCACGTCGAGTTGTGCTGTTCGGTCTCTAGGCCGGCGGCCTCGCACAGCTCGACGTAGTGCTCTGCGCTGAGGCCGCGATTGAGTTGGAAGCCCGAGATCAACCGCCCGCCCGGGTTGAGGTGGGCGGTGAGTCTTTCGATGACGTCTGGTTCGGTTCCGGGCGAGACGAAGATCATGATGTTGCCTGCCATGACCGCCACGTCGAATGTTCGGCCGAGGTCGAGCGTTGATAGGTCGCCTCGACGGAAGTCGAGGTCGGGGGCTTTCCGCTGCGCTGTTTCGATGAATGGCTCGTCGAGGTCGACACCGACGACGTCATAGCCGCGGGCAGCAAGTTCGATCGCGACGCGACCAGTTCCGCAGCCAGCGTCGAGAACCGAGGTGGGAGAGAATCGCTG
>CAZBTI010000274.1:0-1073 GCA_964494395.1 uncultured Acidimicrobiales bacterium
AACTACAAGATCGGCGAGGTCCACGACGGTGGCGCCACCATGGACTGGATGGAACAAGAGCAGGAGCGTGGCATCACGATCACCTCTGCTGCAACCGCCTGCATGTGGAACGATCACAAGATCAACATCATCGATACACCAGGTCACGTCGACTTCACCGTTGAGGTTGAGCGCTCGCTTCGCGTCCTCGACGGTGCCGTTGCAGTGTTCGACGGCGTTGCTGGCGTAGAGCCACAGACCGAGACTGTCTGGCGCCAGGCCAACAAGTACAACGTGCCTCGCATGTGTTTCGTCAACAAGATGGACCGCACCGGCGCAGACTTCTACTTCGTTCTCAAGACCATCAAAGAACGCCTTACCGAAGATGTTGCTGTGCTTCAGCTGCCTATCGGTAGTGAAGGCAACTATGCCGGCATGATCGACCTCGTCAAGATGAAGGCCCTTGTATGGCCATCAAATGTTGACGAAAAAGACCTCGGCGCAACCTTCAGCGAAGAAGACATTCCTGAAGACATGGTCGCTGAAGCTGAGGAGTACCGCTCCGAGCTCATGGACGTGCTCTCGCTTATCGACGAGGACCTCATGGAGCGCTACCTCGGCGATGAAGAGATCACCGTCGACGAGCTCAAGAAGGTTATTCGCAAGGGCACCCTCTCGGGCGAGATCGTCCCGATCCTCAACGGCACGGCATTCAAGAACAAGGGCGTCCAGCCTCTGCTCGACGCAGTTATCGACTACATGCCAGCACCGGTCGACCTTCCTCCTGTTGAAGGCACGCACCCACGCAGTGGAGATACCGAAACCCGTGAGGTCGACGACAAGGCGCCGTTCTCGGCTCTTGCGTTCAAGATCATGACCGACCCATTCGTCGGCAAGCTCACCTACTTCCGTGTCTACTCAGGAACCCTCGAAAAGGGCGGAACTGTTCTCAACAACCGCACCGAAAACAAAGAGCGCATTGGTCGTCTCCTCGAGATGCACGCAAACAACCAGCAGGACCGCGACATCGTCCAGACCGGCGACATTGCTGCTGGCATTGGTTTCAAGGGCACTCGCACCGGCGACTCGCTCTC
>CAZBTI010000275.1:0-1069 GCA_964494395.1 uncultured Acidimicrobiales bacterium
GTCGCTACTTCCGAGCGACATCCCCACTCAGCTCATGGTTCTCCGCTCCGCTACATCCCCATAATGCGCTTGAATGCCGGTGGCGATGCTCATAGTTGGACCTTCGATGCCGACTAGGTTGATGCGTGAGCCAAACCCCGTCAGATAAGGACCTGCCATGATCCCCGAACTCGATGTTGTGAGCGACCCATCGTTTCTTAGCGACCTCCCGTCACGGACCATGGACGACCTGCGGTCGGTACGTTCACACCTCCAATCGCTCGAGAACAGCTGCTCATATGTACGTCGTCTGATTCAAGGACGCGTCGACATCGTGGGTGGTGAACTCCAACGCCGTCGCGAGGGCGGTAACGATGGCGACGCTGGTGAGCTCATTGGACGCCTTCCCGACATTCTTTCCGAGGCACGGGGAGAGACATCACCAGGTGCAGTTCGGCCCCCTCATTCGCTCGAACCAGATGCTGATGTCACCGCCAAGCTCGAAGCAATGCTCGAAGAAATTGTTCCGGTCGACCAACTCAGCAATGTCGTCGAGATGGATGAAGCCGCGCTCACCTCGAGTCTCTCTCAACTGAACGAACTCGAAGACAACGTCTCTGATGAACGCCGAACCCTCCATTCCCTCATCGATGACGTTCAAGCCGAAGTAACTCGTCGGTACACCACCGGCGAAGCGACCGTGGATGGTCTTCTTCCTTCATAAGTAGGCGGCTCGGTAAACGAATCGCCCTAGACTCATAAATTCCGCCACTCGGCGGATTTGCCGCCTTAGCTCAGTTGGTAGAGCAACGCTCTTGTAAAGCGTAGGTCATCGGTTCGACTCCGATAGGCGGCTCGACTCTTGGATGACAGCGCCTCCGGCGCGATTTTGTCATCCTTCGATTCTCGCTCGATCACTCTCCTTCGGAGAGCGTTCAAGCGCCACGCAGGCTGGCCGCCTGAGGCCGTGTTTGTTTATCGGCTTCGAGTAACTCTCTTGGGGACGGAACGGAGTGGAGGACCATGTAGATGGCTGCGGATGTCGCTCGGAAGTAGCGACAACAACACAGGGTGCTTGTATTGGGGCGCA
>CAZBTI010000276.1:0-1060 GCA_964494395.1 uncultured Acidimicrobiales bacterium
GCATATCTTTTGTAGAATCATCGAGGAGCCAAGTCTTATTACTGGTTATTTTTGAGTAATAAATGAAGGATTCAATTTTGTATTCTTTCATGATTTTTGAAGTTTGTTTCTGCTAATGTAATAAAAAAGCCCAACCAAATGGCTGAGCTCTTTTATTTTTTCCTAACACCAATTTAAAGTTGGTGCTTGGGATATAGAAATGAATGAAGAACTTTTAATCTAAGTCATTCAATAATTTTTGTTGACGTTGACCAAAGTTGAACGCTTCTAGCATGGTGAAAGAAAGTACGCCTTCTAAATCTCCATATTCCTCTTGATAATCTTTGTACGATCTTAAGATAACTTCATAAGCTTCTTCCTTTCCATAAGTATGTGTGATAACCACATTTTGATCAGTTGATTCCGGCGATTGCTTGTAAGTTAAAAAATAATGTTTCAACCTGTTGACAATGGTTTCCGGAAAGTCTTTGATGTCATCCCATTGTGAATACATTTCATCTTCATTCAGTACTGCTATGATTTTATCATCTGCTTCACCATTGTCAATCATTCTAAAACCACCGATTGGAATTGCATTGACAATTATATTTCCGTGAGTGACTTCACGCTCTGTCAATACACAAATGTCAAGTGGATCATCGTCTCCGACGATATTTTCCATACCAGTTTTTTCCATACAAAATTCAGCAGTTCTATCTTTACAAAGCGTTTGTGGAATAAAACCATATAATGCAGGAACAATGTTAGAAAATTTTTGAGGACGGTCTATTTTGAGATAGCCAGAGGCTTTATCGATTTCGTATTTTACGGTATCAGAAGGAATCACCTCTATAAAAGAGCTAACTTGTTGTGGTGCATTTTTTCCAATTGAGATACCATGCCATGGGTGAGATTTGTACCTTAACCCCATCATCTTCCAAATCTTATCAAAGGATTCTTGTTGACTCATAATTCTTTTTTAAATAGGTGTTTTTATAAAATTTTTGTGTTACAAAGATAGGTGAAAAAACCATTCCATACCTTATTTGGTTTGATATATTCTAATCAATATTTCATAATT
>CAZBTI010000277.1:0-1054 GCA_964494395.1 uncultured Acidimicrobiales bacterium
GCTCTACCTGGCTGACTCGTTCAACAGAGACCTGAGGCTTTCCACTCGCTTCTGCTTCTTGAGCGACTTACACCACCTGGCTTGATCAGGGTCCGGGATCATCGAGACAACGGTCCTGAATTTGGCCAAGACTTGCGCATCGCCAAAGAAGATCGTCTCGTACTCAGCCAACAGCAGCGCCAAGTGGCTAGCGAGCTCTCGGCGCCGTTCTTCGCCCTCGGGCTTGTCGGGAGCGGTGCGACGGATGCGGTTGAAGAGCCAGGGGTCGCCGATTGCGCCGCGACCGAGCATCAGGCCCGCAGCTCCGGTCTGGTCCATAACGTCGGTGGCTTCAACCGCGGTAGTCACGTCGCCGTTGGCGATCACGGGAACACTGCTCCGTTCGACGATTTCTCGCGTGAGATCATGATTCGCTACTCCCGTGTACCGCTGCTGGACGGTGCGGGAATGCACCACGAGGAAGTCGATACCGGCCGCTTCGAATGCTGGCATCACCTCGAAGATCTGACGTTCGTCATCGATACCGGTACGGGTCTTGACCGATAGCGAACCTGGGACGATCGCCCGAAGCTCGCTCAACATCGGCTCGACGGTCTCGGGAGCACGAAACATTCCTCCTCCAGCGAGGATCGATGTCATCCGACCCCACGGGCACCCCATGTTCACGTTGATGTGCTGCACACCTCGGGAGACAAGGTCCAGGCAAGCCTGCACCACCCCCTCGTCAGCGCTACCGATCACCTGGACCACCAACGGGATTTCTGCAACCTGCGTCGTGGCTTCGACGAAATCGGCGTTGGTTACCGGAGTGGGCGAACCGGGGCGCACCCGAACAAATTCGGTGAACAGCGCGTCAGGTCGGACAGTCGTACCGAATACCTCGCGAAGGCCACGGTTCGTAACGCCCTGCATGGGAGCGAGCAGCAGCGGGTTCTGGGTCGCTTCCCAAGGCAACGTGAAGGTCCTCGAATCGGCAGCCATCGCAGCGATCGTACTTCGACCAGAACCATGGGGTAGCGGATCTGAAGCGCATCGAAAGATCGCCCTCACGATT
>CAZBTI010000278.1:0-1050 GCA_964494395.1 uncultured Acidimicrobiales bacterium
TCGCTCGCCAGAAGTTTCGCCATGTTGGCTTCAACTCCACAGGACTCCCCTGCGTCGAACAGATCGGCCGCCTTCCATCGCATCAGGTCGGCCGCCTCGATCTGGATATGGGCCTTGGCAAGCGGGAACGCAACCCCCTGGTTCTGCCCGATCGGACGATCGAATACAACGCGTTCGTTCGCGTACGCCGACGCACGATCGAGGAAGAAGCGACCGTCGCCTATGGACTCGGCTGCGATGAGAATTCGTTCGGCATTCATGCCGCTCAGAATGTGGCGGAAGCCGTTTCCCTCTTCCGCGATGAGCGAATCCACAGGGATCGCGACCTCGTCGAAGAAGACCTCTGTCGTGCTGTGGTTCATCATGGTGTCGATCGGGTTGATGGTTAACCCCGGAACGAGCGCACCGTCGTCATCTCTCATTTCGATCAGAAAGACGGACAGTCCATCGAGTCTGTCGTCGACCTCTTCTACCGGTGCGGTTCGAGCCAGCACCACCATGAGGTCGGAGTGTTCAGCTCGACTGGTCCAAATCTTCTGGCCGCTGAGTTTGTACACGTCGCCGTCACGAACTGCCTTGGTGGTGATCGCAGCTGTATTCGAACCGGCGCCTGGCTCTGTGACAGCGAAGGCTTGCAGGCGTTTTGATCCGTCGGCGACCAGCGGAAGGTAGGTCGACTTCTGCTCGTCTGAGCCTTGGCGGAGCACCGTGCCCATCACATACATCTGGGCATGACAGGAACTCGGGTTGCCTCCGCTCGCCGCGATCTCTTCGAGGATGACCGAAGCCTCCGAGGCTTAGCCCTCCTCCGCCGTACTGTTCGGGGATGAGCGCCGCCAACCAACCCTGAGTGGTGAGTTCGCGAACGAACTCTTCGGGATACGTCGAGGGCTCAAGCCCACGCCAGTACTCGTTTCCTACGAGTCGCAGAGCCTTCGAACTTCAGCGCGAATCTCATCAAGGGGCTCTTCAGATCGATCTACCATCGCTAGACATCCTCGCAGAGATGCTCGTCAGCTCGCTCTAATTTCGATTGTCTCGAGACAGCGG
>CAZBTI010000279.1:0-1036 GCA_964494395.1 uncultured Acidimicrobiales bacterium
CGGCAAAGACGCCGGCCTTCACTCGCGGGTCAAAGGCCATGTGGGCGCAGTCTCCAACGGCGAAGATCGCCGGGTGGCTCACCGACCGCAATGTTTCATCGACGGTGATAAAGCCCTCGTGTGTATCGACCCCGATGGTCTCGACCCAGTCGTACGGTCGGGCGCCGGCGACGCCGACCACGAAGTTCGCCTCAACAACGCCGCCGTTTGCGAGGGTTACGCCGGTCTCGGTGATTTTGGTCGCAGCTTGGTGTTCGATCATGTGTACGCCGCTTCCGGTGAGTGCTTCGGTCAAGCCTGCTTGAGCCTTGTCGCCGACTTCGCTCAGAATCTCGCCGTTGTCGATCAACGAAACCGTGGGGTTCCGGCCGAGTTCGGCGAGGCGATGGTGCATGGCCATGGCGAGTTCGCTCCCACCGATTCCACCGCCAACGACGGCGACTTTCGGAGGGGCATCGGCAAAGGCTGTGTCGGAAACGAACGAGCTCCACACGTTGGCGAAGTTGTCGAGCGGCTTGGCCGGAGTGGCGTGCTCGGTGAACCCGGGCAGGTTCGGCATTTCCGAGGTGATGCCAATGTCGATCGAGCAGATGTCGAATGGAATGGGCGGACGACCGGGGACGGTAACCGTGCGAGCCGATGGGTCGATCTCGGTAGCCTTGCCGAGCACAAACCTCACTCCAGCAAATCGAGCGAGTTTGACGAGGTCGATGTCGAGTTCTTCTCGTGTGTAGTGGCCCGCGACGAAGCCGGGCAACATCCCTGTGTACGGCGCTGTCGGATGCGGGTTGATCACCGTCAGGCTCGCCCCAGCAACCGGTTTCATTGCCCATTCTCGAAGCACGAGCGCGTGCGCATGTCCGCCGCCGACGAGCACAACGTTTTTCAACAGTGGAAGGGGAAGCTGCATTGCTCTCTGACTGTAGAAGGCATCGGCAACAATGTGTCGGCGAGGGAGCGTACCCGTTTCATCGCGAGTGTCGAGAATCAGGGCCAGCTCGACGGGCTCATAACCCGAAGGTGCGAGCACCTGCCG
>CAZBTI010000280.1:0-1031 GCA_964494395.1 uncultured Acidimicrobiales bacterium
GAAGCCTGAATCATCACTCGTTCCATCGACCCATCGCGGCGCACAACACCCAACAACCGAACACCCCGCCCAGAACTCCCCCCATCTACTAGAGCCTCGACCTCATCTCTTGGAAAGACCCGCGTCCGGAGAAAGTTCCCCACCGTTAACCGATCCTCAAATAAGACCGTCCGGTCGTACCTGAAGAATCGGTACCCACCCCAAACCATGAGAAGAGTACCAACCCCAAAGGCAACCCTGTCAGCATCCGATCGTGATGCATCAAACACTTCGGCCCACGCCGAAACTGCGGCACCGCATGCCAACAGCAGCACCACGAGCCGCGCAAACCAGTGTTCCTTGATCGTGAGGATCGAAGTATCCATGCTCAGCAGATGTTCGCAGTCAGCTGGCAAGCGCCGCCGAGCACCGCAAAGGTAGACCCCTCAACGGTTCCGTTTACTACCCGTGTCGTCCTGGCACCTAAGGGCCCCATACCGCAACCCGAAAGCGCAATACTCGCAACGGTCGCCCAAGCACACCGCCTAAATGTCCCCATTACCTAGGCACTCCCTCTATGGATGTCATAGGCGAGGTCACCGACGACACGACCCCCGACGTTGAACCAAGCCTTCGCAAGCTTTTCGGAGTCCGCGAAACCGCCAGCACCACCGAGCCGAACGCCGCTCTGGATACTCCCTGAAGGGGACTCAATTACGAAACGCCGATGCTTCTCAAGGCCGTACGAAACCTTTGTTTGGATCTTCAACGTTGAACTCGGTCCAACCTCGATTCGCTCTGAATGGAACCAGTTGCTCACGTGGAGAAGCGGCGGTTTCGAGTCGACATCGAGAAGAAGGAAGGGTCGGACCCTCTTCACGCCAAGAGCAAGACCAAAAAGCACCGGAATCAAAGCCATCAGAAGACCCGATAACACATCTGCACCCGCCACGAAAAGAAGGAGGGGGAATGCGAAGAGAACATTCAACCATCGGCGTACACGCACAGCTGCAGCCCTACCCCGATAACGCACCTTGATCACGGGACAAATC
>CAZBTI010000281.1:0-1030 GCA_964494395.1 uncultured Acidimicrobiales bacterium
GTCGACCGTGACGAAGTTGTTATCGGGCGTTGGGTCGGCCTGCTCAATCGATTCGAGCGGATACGAACCAGTGACGACGGTTTCGAAACTTGCTTCAGTCGCGGCCCTCAACGTCCCGTCAGGCTCCACAACAAACTCCAACCCGACCTCAACCTGATCAATGATGCTGGCGCTGGTCCCATACCTTAGGGACAGCGCGGGACAAAGTCCTAGTTCGAGGCACCCACGAAGCGCGGCGTGCGAAGTTCTCCGGCTTCGATGACCTCTACGCTCTGACCACCTTGGCTACCAACGCTTCGCACGGTCGTGCCGCCTCCGTGTGCGCGGCTGAGAAAGACAATCTCAGAGCCATCGGGCGACCACGCCGGGTTGACGGCGCCACCATCCTCTTCGGTGAGACGGTGAGGTTCACGTGTAGCGAGGTCTACGCTCCAGATGTCGAAGTCCCCCTCGGCATTGGAACTGAACGCGAGTTGCTCGCCATCGGGCGACCATGTCGGGCCATGTTGAAGCCCGGGTAGCTCTTGGTTGAGGAATTCAAAGTTGTGGGTCGCGACATCGAACAGGATGATTCGAGCTGGATGGCCGCCAGTGCCCGGCGTCTCGGCGACCGCAGCGAGGGTCGAAGCATCGGGTGACCACGCCAGGCTGTAGTAGCGAAAGAGCGGGCACCATTCTTCGCAGAGAGTTTCGGCGACGCCGGGTTCGTTTCGGCGGGTGACCCATAGCGATCCGTGGCCCTCATGGCCGAGCGCTGCGTAGGCGAGTTGATCGCCATCGGTCGACCAGACCGGGAAGCGAACCGGCGCGGCCGCAATTGTCCAGAGCGTTGTCTCATCCTGGGTCGCCGAGCAGAGGCCGAGTCCAGCGTCATCGGCAGCGAGGGAGTTTACGTTGCACGCAAAGGCGATTTCGGAGCCATCGGGAGACCACGAAGTCTTTGTCGCGTCGGCACCATTTGCGCCTATGGGTAGGGCAAGCCCAGCTCCGGATTCGTCCTGCCACGACCCGTCCCTTACGACGGCGAGTG
>CAZBTI010000282.1:0-1018 GCA_964494395.1 uncultured Acidimicrobiales bacterium
CTCAACACCGTCTCCGCTGTAGGCCCACTCTTCGAAGGCAGCGTCGTCGAAGACGCAGCAGCCGATGCAGCACCGCCTGCAGTCGAAGGCATGGTGTTCGCCGAGAGCTCCCAGAGCTTTGATGACACCTTGAACGCACTTGTGGACACCATCGATGCGAATCCGAACTTGGAGATTGCTGGGGTTGTTGATCACGCTGCGAATGCCGAGAGCGTCGATCTCGAACTTGACCCCAACACCGTTGTGATCTTCGGCAACCCGAATATCGGAACCCCACTGATTGCGGCAAACCCGCTGGTGGGAATCGATTTGCCAATTCGCCTTCAAGTGATTGAGACGAATGGTCAGGTCTTTGTTGGCTTCAACGATGCGACCTTCCTCGCCGACCGTCACGGAGTCGAAGGCCTTGCGCAGCTCGACACGGTTGCTACTGCCCTTCGTGCAATTACCGAGGCGGGAACCGGTCCTGATCAGGCGATCACCGAAACGGGTTCTGAATCGTTCGTCGATGACAGTCGCTTGACGACCGTTGTGAGCGATGCAGATTTCGAAACCACGTTTGATCGTCTTGTCGGCGCTATCGATGCGTCGCCAGCGAACCTGTTCATGGTGGTCGATCACGCTGCTAACGCTGCGAGTGTTGACCTTGAGCTCGCTCCGAACCGGGTGCTCTTCTTTGGCAACCCAAACATCGGTACGCCACTGATGGTTGAGAGCCCAACTTCTGGCTTTGATCTTCCACTGCGAGCCCTTGTGTGGGAAGACGCTGATGGCACGGTCATGGTCACCACGAACTCGATCGAGTTGTACACCGAACGTCATGGAGTAGTCGAAACAGACCTCACCATGATCAATGGTGCGCTGACCAACTTCCTGACCGCTGCTTCGACGACACCAGAACCAGCTGATGATGCTCCAGCAGACGACGCTCCTGCAGACGATTCCGAACGAGCTGTTGGGGAAGCTGTTCAGTTTACGTTTGAGAATTTGCAGCCTGCTGATGGGTTCTTCTTCACTG
>CAZBTI010000283.1:0-1018 GCA_964494395.1 uncultured Acidimicrobiales bacterium
GTACTAAAACTGGCGGGCGAAACGAGTTCGCTTTCCGTGCCACAATCAAAAATCTCAATTTTCACGCCATCGACCCCGGCTTCAACGATGGAACCTGTACCAAGATCAGAAGCGGAAAAGCGAACTCTCATCTGATTCGTCGGCTCAATTACCGAAGCAATATCAAACGACTGGAAAAACCAGTTGCCGCTGGTTTCTGGGCCAGCCGGGCCAACGGTTTCAAGATTGATCCAATTCAGTCCGTTATCGTTCGAGATTTCGATGACAAAGATATTAGTGTTAGGCGCCCCACCGGTGGCGTTGGAATACCAGCGAAAGTACGAAAGGGTAGCCGTACTGCCTGCCGTCAACGTGGCATCCATCAAAGGTGACGTCAATGTGGTTGATCCACCATCGACATCTGAATTGCCATCCTCATTGTCCGTTAAAAAACAAGCGCCCGATTCATCGCCATCGACGGTGGGATCTCCGCGATCACCACCTCCAATAGGAACGCCTCGACTCCATTGTCCGTCGGCTGCATCACCGCTGACCGTCCAGCCAAGGTCCTCTTCGAAATTATCGTCAAATGCCAGATTGATCGACTCTACACTGATGACGCTGAAGGTCGAATCAGGCGCATTGATCGGGGACGAGAAAGTCGCGCCGCTAACCGAATTGACGGTCACGAAATATTGGACGTTGGTTCCACAGTCGACGGCTGGGAATACAGCATCGTAGACATTTGGGCTGACGACGGTCATCGCAATCGTCTCAAATCCGTTTCCAATATCAAAATGCAGTTGCCCCGTACCTGACTGCGGTTCTTCACCGTCATTGAAGGCTTGAACACGAAACGTCGTCCCTCCATCCGAATCGATCGACTGCGGTAGACCGGAAGGGAATTCGAACTCAACCGATCCAACGCAAGGTGCGAGTCCCAATGCATCGACGAGCTGCTGCACATGAAAGACAGCTTGCCCACCGGCTTCGTCGTTGAACCCTGAAAGGGAGAACTCACGATCGGTAATACGCAACT
>CAZBTI010000284.1:0-1017 GCA_964494395.1 uncultured Acidimicrobiales bacterium
ATCCTCCGGTGACTCTCCACGCGTACTGGGCAGTGTCTAACGGCAGCAAAGCCTTATCTAATTCGCCAATGACTGACTTTTCGATCTCCGATGCTCGCAACCGCTGAGGTTCCGGTTCGGTTTCTCGCAGGCCGATGTCGGCTCCTTGATGTAGACGAAGCTCCTGAGCGAGAAGAGATGGGAGTATCGAGAAGTGGGTCAACGTGACAGCGACTTCTTCATCTTCATCACTTCGCATAATCCCGACGTCGCCTGCTTCGTTCCACGAGGTCGTGAAGAGATCGCCTCCAATGGGTGAGATCTGCTCGAAAGAAACGATACGGAGTGGTTCTTCAACGACGTTTAGTAGGCGGACTAACTCGGGTACGACAGCGTCACCCACAACAGCTCGGGCCTCGGTCAATACCTGCAGGCTTTCCTCGTTGGCAAGCGTTTCATCTGGCTTCTCGATAGCTGACGTAACCAAGTCAACTTCGTCGGGCGTAGCCAAGAGGGTCGATGATGATTGATCATAAAGCATGGTTTACTACCTCATTTTTCTGCGTTGACAGATTTAGAGGAAGCCGAACGATGGCTTCCGTATGAAGCTCGTCGCTCCGTCCCATAAGTCACTCGCCTTGTCAACAGCCGAAGAAGCAGCACGATGGACGTTGCGCCCGACCTTTTTCACCCCTGCACGAGCCAAGGGTTTCACGTAGTTGTAGGCAGTTGAGGTAGCGCTCGCTATCGCATCCCAATTCTGAATGACCGTTGCTCCAAGCCATACCGCCCCCGCAACTCCTCCAGCAATGGCGAGACCCTTGGCCGAGACAACGGTGACGCCACCAATGATGACGGCAGCCGGCAGAAGTACAGCGGCTCCCACTGCCAGGTTGAAAGCTGTGCCTGCCACATCGGCGACATACTGCATTCCGTATTCTCGGAACTCTCGGATTGGGTTTCCGCGTCGAATGAGATCCACCACGCCGAACGCCCCCAGGCCAAAGTTCAACACGCCGCTTGCACGGCCTGCAAGAC
>CAZBTI010000285.1:0-1010 GCA_964494395.1 uncultured Acidimicrobiales bacterium
ATGCAGGCTGCTTCTGATTCGGCTGACGCTGAAATCCTGAGAGAGATGGTTGCTTGGCTGGCCGTGATCCCGACTCGTGGAACTCGGTCTCGCTCAATCAAACCGCCTAACATCTTCTCAACCTGACTTTCGCCACCACCGAAACTATGGATCACATGATGCAGTGTCGTTAACGTACGACCGGTTAATTTGTTGACCGCTGATTCAACGTGCGGCCACATTTGTTTTAGCTCATACGGAACGCCGGGCATCGCGAAAACGGTGCTGGCCTGTTTTGGCAACAACAATTCGACTCCAGGCGCCGTCCCCTCTGGGTTGGGGATAACGACGGCTCCAGTCGGGAAAAATGCCTGTCGCTTGTTGGACTCCGGCATCTCACGACCGTGTCCCTGAAAAATCGCGCGGATGTGTTCTACGACTTTCTCGTCAAACTCCAAATCAACACCTGCCGTTTTCGCTATCACATCACGGGTTAAATCATCGGCCGTCGGTCCAATCCCGCCGGTACACACGACGATGTCAGTTCGTTCGGTAGCGGCGGCGAAGACCTTTACCATCTGGTCCATGTTGTCGCCAACTGACGAATGAAACGCGACTTGTACACCTAATTGTTCCAATTGCCCGCCGATCCACTGTGAATTGGTATCCAGCCGCTGGCCGCTGGTAATTTCATCACCGATCGCGATGACTTCGGCAGTAAAATTTGTGCAAGAGTTTGTCCCAAGTTCCATATTGTCTGTATTCATGTTGGTCGGTTTACTAAGTCTGGAGTCAGGTGGTTTGTGTGCGTTCAACAGGTTGTGTACGGAAGCTTTCGGTGACGGCCTGAGTATATTGCAGGTTTAATGCGATTGGTGCCGGTTCTTTACTGTTGGCATTTGACAACTTAACGGCATCAGCGACAATTGTCGCTTACCCACCCTACCGTGCTGACACGAATTCACATTGGACTGGCTTCACGATACTTTGTATCGATAAATTCAATTTTTCAGGCGCGATCTGCTAGAAAT